>NC_018010.1:1200000-1562500 GCF_000265405.1 Belliella baltica DSM 15883
ATGGAAATGAAACTTGGGAAGAGCTTAGAAATTCTTTTCTGGAGTAGCTATGGATTGTATGCTATTTATTCCATTGTGATGGCGGCAGCTCTATTTTACAGACCACGCGTTTTCAAATGGCTTTTGTTGAAATTGTATTCCATCAAATGGCTACTTAAATGGAAGCATTCAGCTAACGAATATGGAAATCAGATTATTGATGCTTCGAAAGAACTCAAAGGAAAAAAATGGAATTATTGGCTGCCAATCATCGCAGTAACTATTTTTATTTGGAGTTCGAGGTATTTGATGCTCAATGCTTTGGTGGCAGCTTATGAATCTTTGAGTATTAGCGAGCATGTGATTGTGTTTGCAAGACAAGTGATCATGTGGATTGTGATGATGATCTCTCCTACACCTGGAAGTAGTGGTACAGCAGAGTTTTTCTTTGCACAGTTTTTCACAGAATTCTTGACTGGCTATACTTTTGTGACTAGTATTCTTTGGAGAATGCTTTCTTACTATCCATACCTCATTTTGGGAGCGATTTTCCTACCGAGATGGATCAAGCAAGTTTTCTTCAAAAAGAAAGAAGAGTTATAATTAATTCATACTTTGAGTAAATGATCCAATCACTCACCACTGAGGAAATCAGAAAAATAGTCGGTGATCAACAGGAGACAAAAGCTGAACCTGTTCTGATTCATCACGTCATCATTGATTCCAGATCAATGGTGCAGCCCGAGCATACGATTTTTGTTGCTTTGAAAGGTGCCAAGTTTGATGGGCATGACTTTATTCCTGAACTTTTTGAATTGGGTGTGAAATGCTTTTTGGTAAAGGATACTTATAAAACACCAAAGAAATTAGAAGGTAAAATAGAACTCATTTTTGTAAAAGACACCAGAGTAGGGTTGCAGCAAATAGCAGCATACCAACGCTCTTTATTTAAATCGCCTGTTATTTCCATCACGGGAAGCAATGGGAAAACAATCATTAAGGAATGGCTAGGGCAAGTTTTGGCTCAAAAATATGCAGTAGCTAAAAGTCCCAAAAGTTACAATAGTCAGGTAGGTGTTCCACTCTCTATTTTTGGGATTTCCCCATATCATCAAGTAGCGATATTAGAAGCTGGAATTTCCAAAGTTGGGGAAATGGAAACTCTTCAAAATATCATCAAACCTGACATTGGAGTCTTTACTAATATTGGCACTGCACACGAAGAGGGATTTGCCTCCATGGGTGAAAAATTGAGAGAAAAAGCCAAGCTTTTTGAGCATGCACAATATGTGATTTATAGAAAAGAGCATGATCAGATTGCAGAATATTTGGAAGCAGAATTTGATGCATCACAACTTATCGCTTGGTCTGATCAACCTGGAGCTGATTATACGCTTACGATCAAGAAAGACCTAGAGAAAACCAAAATCCTATTGATCAAACCGGATTTTCAGATGTTTACTTTTACGGTTCCTTTTTCTGATGTAGCATCTTTGGAAAACATCCGTCATGTGATCACCACAGCGCTTACTTTGGGCATGCTGCCGAAGGATATTCAATCGGGAATCGATCATCTCAAAACGGTGGACATGCGGCTGACCCTCAAGTCCGGTTACAACGAGACTTTGATCATCGATGATACTTATAACAATGACTTGGCTGGTCTGCGATTGGCGCTTGATTTTATGGCTGCCCAAAGGCCAAAAAACAGAAAAGTCTTGATCCTTTCTGATTTTATGCAAGTAGGTCAGCCCGAGGAAGTCTATCAGGAAGTTGCCCAATTGATCAAGCATTATGGCATTGATTTGCTGATTGGAGTTGGGGAGACGATACAGGTTTTGGAAGGAGAGATTTCCTGCAATACTATTTTTTATAAAGACACAGAGGCATTGCTTGATGAACTTCAGGAAGATAGTTTTGACAATGATCTGATCTTGGTGACGGGAGCTCGGGTCTACGGATTTGAGAGAATCGTCAACAAATTGCAGCAGCGAATCCATGGGACTACGCTCGAGATCAACCTCAATGCACTAACGCACAATTATAATTTCTACAAAACCAAAGTCCTTCCGCAGACCAAAATCATGGTGATGGTTAAGGCCTTTGCTTATGGTGGAGGAGCGACCGAAATTGCCAACCATTTACAGCAGTTGCGAGCAGATTATTTGGCCGTTGCCTATACGGATGAAGGTGTTGCCTTGAGGGAAGAAGGAATTGCTTTGCCCATCATGGTGCTTAATCCAGCTCAGGAATCTTTCCATCATTTACATAAGCACAACTTAGAACCTGTCGTTTATAGCCCCACTTTTTACAAACAATTAGGAAAATATTGCCGCACGCATCAAACCATCATGAAGATTCATCTTGATCTTGATACAGGGATGCATAGACTGGGATTTGATCAGCAGCAATTGGCAGAGCTTAAGGATTTGACTGCGCAATTCCCCGAGTTGGAGATTGCAAGTCTTTATACCCATTTGGTAGGAGCCGACGAAGCAGTTCATGAAGATTTTTCACTGCATCAATTAGAGCTGTTTTCCAAAATGTGTCAGCAGATTGCAGGATTCATTGGATTTATGCCTATCCGACATGCGCTCAATTCGGCGGGAATTATCCGTTATCCTGCCTATCAATTTGATATGGTCAGGTTAGGAATTGGCTTGTACGGGGTAGAAGTAAATGGGATTTATGATGCTGCTTTAAGACCAATTTCATCATTGAAGACAACCATTTCTCAAATCAAAACTTTAGACGCGGGAGAAACTATTGGCTACAGCCGAAAAGGAAGACTAAGCTCCAATGGAAAAATCGCAACAATTGCCATTGGCTATGCAGATGGCTATGACAGGAGGTTCAGCAATGGCAAAGGTTCTGTTTTAATTCATGGAAAAAAAGCGCCTATCATCGGCAATGTCTGTATGGATATGTGCATGGTGGATATCACAGGAATCGATGCCAAAGAAGGCGATGAAGTCATCATTTATGGTCCCGGCATTTCTCTCAAAGAACTCGCTTCCAATATTGGAACTATTCCCTACGAACTTCTCACGAATATCAGCAGCAGAGTGAAGAGGGTGTATTATTTGGATTAGAATTTAAGATTTTAGAGGGGTGATTTTTAGATTTATTCTACACTACTATTCCAACTATTTAACTTTTGTCTGTTCTCGATTCAGAGTTCGAAATTTATAATTTTTAATGTCGAACTCTAAATGCAGAACTTAATTCAAGTTTCCTTTCATCCTAAATAAAATTACAAATGCTGACAAAACTGTCAGTCCACCAATAGTCAAAATGGACATTTCTATTCCAAATGAATCTGCTATGATTCCTGTAAGGATCGCTCCGATGGCGTAGCCCAAGTCTCTCCAAAGTCTAAAGACTCCAATGCTATTGGCACGATTTGTTGGATGGGTGTTTTCTGCTACGGTTGCCAAAAACGTAGGATAAACCATTGCCGTACCCCAACCCAAAATCGCTGCTAGAATAACATAATGTATCATCGAACTCGCAAAAAGAAAGAATCCAAGTGCAATCCCCTGAAGGATCATCCCGATAAACAGTAGGTATTTTTTACTGTACAAATCAGCCATTTTTCCAGTAAATAGCTGACCAAATCCCCACACAGCAGGGTAGGTTGCAGTGATGATGCCAATTTGCTCAAGATCAAAACCTTTGACCGAAAGCAGAATAGGAAAAATTCCCCATGCCATTCCATCGTTGAGGTTGTTGATCAATCCAGCTTGAGTGACCGATCCGAGGTTTGGATGTTTCCAAGTGGTTTCCCAAAAGATGTTCTTCAGTTTGGGCATATCACTATGTTGGTTTTCAGCCTCAACATGCTTTCGAGTGTCTTTGATGAAGAGAATACTTCCCAGCAATCCCAAAACAACCAATCCAATTCCCAGATAAAATGGATAAGGTCTCAAACCGTATTCTGCAGCAATATAACCTGTAAGAAAAGCTACCACTGCCACTGCCAAGTATCCAGCAAATTCATTCAATCCCATGGCAAAGCCTCTTTGCTTTTCACCGACTAGATCAATTTTCATCACCACAGTTGATGACCAAGCAAGACCCTGATTGATTCCCAAAAGTACGTTTGCTGCGACAATCCAATCCCATGAAGGCGCAAACATCAATATAAAAGGTACGGGCAAACCAAACAGCCAACCAATTACGAGCAAGTTTTTTCTTCCTATTTTATTGGCAAAGGCCCCAGCAAAATAATTGGTTATAGCTTTGACGATTCCAAAAACAATTATGAAGGACAAAATTGCTGTTTTGGCTACGATTGCAAATTCAACTTCTGCGATCTGTGGAAGAATACTTCGCTCTAGTCCAACCATCCCGCCGACAAAGGCATTGATGATGACCAAGAGGGTAAACTGCTTCCAGTTTTCTTTGAGGCCTAATTTGACTTGCTTCATGGATTAAAATTTTATCCACAAAAGTGGGAACCTATTGTGAGTATTTCATGAGACTCTTGTCACATATGAATTAGCGAAATAAAGAATCATCAAAGAAGTTGTTAATTTATCCAAAGAAAAATATGATTTTTTATAAACCTAGTTTATATTGAAACTTTTAAAAAAGATTTCAAATGAAGATTACACTTCTGCTTAGGTCTATTCCTATATTTTCTTTGGTTGTATCAAAATTTTGACGATGAACTCGCATTTATCAAACTCATAATAAATTAATATGATTATCCGCTACTTTGCCAGTAGGGTTGGATAGAAGCAATAATAAGTCGGTCAAAGAGTCTTTCTCCAAAGTATCTTCGGTTTAGTTTGTAGCAAAACTCGTCGATGTAGTTCTGAAGCCTTCTTTCTGATATCATTTTATACTTTCTAAGATCACTTTTGAGGTTACTGATTGCTGTATGAGCCCATTTAAGGTTGAATCTACCCTCTTTTGTTGAAGATAATTCGGTGACATGGACATCCACGAAGTCCTCAAATTTAGCGTAAGTGGTACTATCATCGGTTTGAAGAACAGCATCTTTATTGATGAAGTCTTTAATCAGTTTCTCTGCCGTTTTAGCCTTTAAGTCCTCAATCTTCTTCATCTTGAAGTATCGGCAGCTTTTGGTTAACTTCTTTGTCTTAGGATCCTCAAGAATGGTTGATTCAGCCATCACAGCCACTGTGGACTTCTGCTGAGTTCCTCGGCCCCGATTGAGATTCTTCTTTTTCTGGGCTGAGGTTGACTTGGTGATGTAAGCTTCATCATATTCTACCATGTCTTCGAGCTTATATTGATCATCCCGCTTACCCATTATGACACGAATCTTATGGCATAAATCAAAGACGGTTTGGTAGCGAGTAAACCCCATTTGTCGCTGGAGTTCAAGAGCGGTAAACCCCTGCTTAGTGGCACTAAAGAAGGTCATGGCCATCAACCACTTACGAAGTGACAGATTGCTATTTTCCATCACAGTTCCACTTTTCAAACTGGTACGGAATCCACAACTTTTGCATTGAAACATACTTTTACTGTGGAGCCAATAGTGCTCTTTTTCCTCGCACTTTTTGCAAACCACGCCTTCCTGCTCTCGTTTAGCTTTGAAAAAGCTAATACAGGATTCTTCATCTGGAAAGCGCTCTTCAAACTTCAAAATATTCATGGTCAGAACCTTTGTTTTGACCAAGTAACCTCTCTTTAGCTTGATTACCAATCGATTGTCACCAACTGTCAGTATATAATTTGGCTACTGGCAGAATTCCGTATATTCATATAAATTAATCCACAAACAATGAAAAAATTAGTCTTTATTCTTTTTATAATAATCTTGGCCTCTTGCGGAGGCAAAGATGCAGAGAACACAGCGAATTCTTATGCAGATATGACCATCAGCATGGATACTGTTGTGGTAGATTCTGGCAATGAAATCCTTATGGCGGCTACTCAATCTTATAGCCATAACATAAATGATAAAGTAGACAGACTTTATTTTTGGGATATCCAATCCTACAATTTAGAAGTAGTGGATCTAGATGAAATGGTCTTACTTGAGAAAATGCCCTACGAGAAAGAAGGGCCAAATGGCGTAGGTCAATACCCTTATCAAATGATGTTGATTGGTGATGATAAAGTGGCTTTCGTAGAATGGAATCAAATCGTCATCGCAGACATGAATGGCAATTTGATCAAAAAAGTCAAAATGGACGAGGAATGGATGAAAGAAGGGTTAGGTGAAAAAGAGTCTCTGAATCCACTTGGGTTTTCTGATGATGGAAATACATTATATTGTACCATTTCAAATTTTGAAAGACTAAATTCTGATATCATCCAAGTCGATTTGGAAAATAAGACAACCAAATTGATTGAATTACCAGAGTACGATAAAAGGGAAAATTTTAGAGTGACTTTTAAGTCTGAAGAGGGAGGAGGTATGAGTATGTCAATGACTTACCCTTCTTTGTCATTAGATAGACATCAAGACAAGCTAATCTTTTGGTCTAATGCTTTCAATGCTTTATATGAATATGATCCTGAAGCTGATTCCTTAAGTTATCGTACCATCACCAATACATTAACCCCAAACGAAAAGTCGGGTACTTATCAAAATGATGTGTCTACTTTGGAGGCTATGTCAGAGGTCAGACTGCAAATCGCTCAGGAAGTCAGTTTTTCCAAGCTCTTTTGGGATGATCAGAATAAGGTTTTTTACAGATTTGCGCATTACAATCTACCCAAAATTGCAGATGAAGCGGTTAAGTCTAAAGTTTTCATTAGCATCCTCAATAACGATTTTGAAGTCATTGGAGAAAAGGAAGTTACTGAAATTTTCAAATCAGTTCCAACTGCACAGTTTGTAAAAGACGGAAAAATCCATGCCTTTTTGAATGTAGATGATGAATTAGCCTATATCAGAATGGAAATTAATTAAATTCAATATGAAAAATATTTTATACCTATCAATTTGCCTCTTGCTCTTTTCTTGCGGTGAAAAGACCATCAAAGAAACTCAAATCAGTACCGAACTCAGCTTTTCCTTTGATACAGTGATGGTGGACTCGGGGGAGGAATTTTTGCACTTAAATGACAACCTTTTCATCTCTGACCTTTCAGAGGACGGTAGATATTTGTTCAATTGGAATAGAGAGGCCAATATTCTTGAGAAAATCGATTTGGAGGAATTGAAATTGGTCAAAAAGATCTCTTTCGAAAAAGAAGGGCCAGATGGCGTAGGGGCTTTTGTATTTGACTACGCAACAACTGAGGATGAGAATGCCCTCTTTTGGTCTTCCAAAAAAGGAATTTGGGATCAAAAGGGTAAACTTTTGCGTGCCTTACCAATTGATCAGTTGCTTGAAGGAACTGAATATATGGGAGAGGTGATGTTGTCGAGACTTGCCCCTATTCCAAATGAGCCTGATCAATTCTTAACTTTTTACAGAAGTTGGAGATCAAACGATTATTATTTCCTGATTTTTGATTTTTCTGATGATAGCTTTAGAAAAATAGAATTACCAGAATTACAGAAGCTATCAGAATTTGAAATCACCATGATGTACGAAGGTCAATGGATGGGAAGCTTCAATGCAGGGGCTGTGCAATCCATCCAAAATGATCAAGTTATTTTGGCTTTGAATTCATTCAATCAAGCCTACATCTACGACATGAAAATGGATTCACTCTACTTCAAAACTTGGGAGGGTCCTTTGGTAGGTAGCCAGCAAACTGCCCAACTTCCAAAAGAGGTTTCCGCTGAGGGAAAAGAGAGAGCAGAAGCAATGCGAAAAGCAAATGAACAAATCAATTATGGCATTTTTGTTTGGGATAAAGAAAACAGAAAGTATTACAGGTTCTCCGTCAAAAGTATTTTTAGCGATGAAATGACGGAATTTGAGACCTATAAGGTCAGCGGTGCCGATGTCTTCCTAAGCGTCTTTGATGAAGATTTTAAGCTTATTGCCGAGTCAAAAATCCCAGAAATCCAGAAAAGACCTGCCAAGCACTTTGTCAAAGATGGCAAAATCTGGCTTTTTGAAAATATAGATGATGAATTGGCTTTTGTAAGGATAACTATAAACTAAAAGAAAATGAAGAAAACTATAATAGGAATGATCTCAGGTCTGGTTTTAATATCAGCTTGCTCAACTGAGAAAAGTGAGTCTTTGGAGAATTTTGAATTTGATCTCACTCAAGATACAGTTATGGTAGATGCTGGTGATGAAATTATTAATCTGCAATATGGACTAAGCTCTCCTGAGCTTTCGAAAGATGGAAAATACCTTTTTAACTATATTTTCAATCAGCCTAAGTTTGATAAAATTAATTTAGAGACTTTAAATTTTGAAGAAACACTAGAGTTTGAAAGAGAAGGTCCAAATGGTATTGGAAATTACGTTGCTGGATACGCTTTGACAGACAAGGATCAAATTATGATGTGGTCTTATGGACTGCATGCCATTTTTGATCAAAATGGTGAGAAAGTAAAAGATTTGAACCTTGACAAAATCGCTGGAGATGAAGTTGGTGGTTCAGGCTACTTACCTCTCCGTTTGATAGAGCACCCTGAAGATTCAAATATAATTTTTGGACTTTATGTGAAATGGGAAAACTATGAATATTTTTTGATGAAGTTTGATTTACTAAATGAATCATTTGAGAAAATCCCTCTTCCAGAAACAGAGCGATTGAAGGAGTTTAGAATGGATATAGAATCAGATGGAAGGCCAGCTGGAGGCTTCGGCCCTTCGCCTAGACCTCTTGCGGTTGATAAAAGAATAATTATGACAAACATTGCATTCAATGAAGCTTATGTCTATGATATGGTTTTGGATTCGCTTTATTTGATTCCTTGGAACAGCAATTTGACTGGAAATAAAAATGAAGCAAAACTTCCTAAAAAAGTTGAAGTTGAAGAATCTGGAAAATACAGGAATTTATTTATGGAATCCATCAATTTTGGGCCGCTCTCCTGGGATCCAATTTCTCAGCAATTTATTAGAATTTCATATAAAAGTACATTCGGAGAAGAGTTGGACGAGTACGGAGATCTGAAAGTCATTGATGCTGAGGTTTTTTTGACGCTTATTGACAAAAATTTAGCAATAATCAAAGAAACAAAACTCGATAATTATAAAAAAGAACCAAGCGGTCACTTTTTCCTCAATAACACCATCTGGCTTTATGAAAATATAGATGACGAGTTGGGATTTGTGAGGGTTAAGCTAGACTAGTTAGATGTTTACAAAGTTTCTAAAATTATCTTTATCAATAATCTCTACATCTGCCTTATAAGTATTTACAAAAGTTGCAGGGATTTTCACTTTTGATTTTGGGTTCCTTTTGAATTCAAATCCCGTGATTATACCATCAGTTTCTTCTACATAGTCAATTTCTTGTTGTTGTGTAGTTCTCCAGAAATACTTGTTGCAATATTTTCTATGGTAATGATTTCTTTTCAACCTTTCTGACATTAAGAAGTTTTCCCACAAAGCTCCAATATCATTTCGTAATCCTACTGGGTTAAAGTTTTGAATAATGGAATTTCGAATACCATTATCGTAGAAGTAAATTTTTCTGTTTGTTTTGATTTCATTGCGCAGGTTTCGACTAAATGAAGTAAGTGGATAGATAATGTACGCGAGTTCAAGTAAATGTATATAGTTTGAAACTGTATTTTTATCTACTCCCGTAAGTTGGGCTATTTCATTATAACTGACCTCACTGCCAACTTGAAAGGCTAACGCCTGAAGAATTTTTTCAAGGACTTCAGGTTTTTTGATATTGGCATAAGCCAGAATATCCTTGAACAAGTAGCTTTGGGTAATTTCGTTTAAAGTATCTCGCTCTTCACCTCTATTATTGATTACATCAGGATAAAAACCAAAAATCAAACGTTGCTCCAAATCTCTTTGTGCATCAAGATACCCTACTGAATTTTCGTATTCGTTGAATGATAGTGGATACAAAAAATATTCATGCTTTCTTCCTGTAAATGCTTCGTTGGTGTGGTTTCTTAGCTCAAAAGCCGAAGAACCACTCATGATCAATTGCACATTTTTGAATTGATCATGAATGATTTTTGCTGTTATACCGATATTTTCAATGCGTTGTGCTTCATCTATGTAAATGATTTTAGAGTTTCCGAGAATAGTTTCTATTTCTTTGGTATTAGGGTTAGTGAGTAGTTCCCTTACCAAAGGATCGTCACCATCAAAAAAAGAGTAGTCGTGATCCTTTAGAATCTCCCGAATCAATGTCGATTTTCCTACTTGCCGAGCCCCTATCAGTATCAAAGTTTTACCTTTGAATAGTTTATCAGATATAGTGTCTTTTAAAATTCTTGGTATCATAATCCTTTCTATTCACCAGATATAATGAAATTCGGTGAATGCATTCACCGAAAAATATAATAATTGGTGAATAGAGACTGGCAATACCTATATTTGGAAATGTAGCTAACATTAATGACTCTGACTTTCCGCAGTAGCTTTAACTCTTACTGCATCATGAATCCCATCCCAAAGCACTTTTCTGGCTTCCAGTGCTTTTCCAAAAGAAGCTCCTTCTCTTAAATCTTGGATAAGCAGATTGATATTTTCTGTATTTGCGCCAGCTTCTTTCATGGCTCTATTCTGATTAATCATGTTTTGATTTAAGAGTATCAAACTTATAATAGTTTAAATTGATTTCTATATTTCTGAAAATTGTAAATCAATTGCCTCTATATGAGCATAAAAATATAAATCTTATATTTGAAAGAATCCCCAAAAAACGAATTTTATGAAAATCTTAAAACCTTATTTCTTTCTTTTACTTTGTGCCTTTTTTGCTTGCCAGAGTAATGAAACCAAAAATCAGGAGGAGGAAACTACTCCAAACAAGCGGGTATCCATTGATGAAATAGAGGCTGGAATTAAAGCGTATATTGATGCAGAAACTGCTGACAATGATGGTTATTTTTTGATCAATGATGAAGAAAAGAAACTCCGACTTAAGCTTGTTCGCGTGCATACAGAATACCTCAGTAACTTAGGTCCAAGCAAGCATTTTGCCTGTGTAGATTTGGCTGATGAAAAAGGAGATGTTTATGATGTGGATTTCTTTTTGGAAGGCAAACCTGGAGAAATGAAAGTAACGGAGACTTCTTTACACAAGCTAAATGGAAAGCCTTTTTATACTTGGAAGCAAGTGGTGGACAAAACATGGAGAAAAGTGCCTGTTGAAACGGCTTCCTCTGATTTACTTGGAGTAGTTGAATTGGAAGATAATTTTGACTTTACATACTATGCACAGCTTCCTGAGCTCAAGGAAAAAGCAAAAGTTTGGATTCCAATAGCACAATCTGATGATTTTCAAACGATCACTGTGAAGTCGATGAAACTACCGAAGAAAAAAAGAAATATAGAAGATAAAGAAAACGGCAATAAAATGATCTACATGGAATTGGGACCTGAGCACAGTGGTTCGGAAATCGAGATCATTTACCACGTAAATAGAATAGAAAAAGGACCTTATGATGCAAATGGCAAAATTGATCCGATGTATTTGGAGCCCAATTTATTGATGCCAATCGGTGGGGAATTTGAAGAAATAGCACTGGAAGCCACGAAGGGGAAGGAAAATGATGGGGATTTGGTGAGAGCACGAGCACTATATGATTATATCATTGACAATATGCGCTACATGAAATTTGGGGATTATGGAAGAGGGGATGCTGTCTATGCTTGCGATACCAAGACAGGAAATTGCACCGAATTTCATTCCTTCTTTATTTCATTGGCTAGAAGTATCGGGATTCCATCTCGATTTGCAATTGGCGCATCGATTCCATCAGATAGAAATGAAGGCGGAATAGATGGATATCATTGTTGGGCGGAGTTTTATGCTGAGGGGAAATGGTGGCCTGTCGATATTTCAGAAGGAAATAAGTACACTGCCTTAGCGACTTATAATTTTGGGAGGCACCCAGCCAACAGAATAGAGCTTAGCAAGGGAAGAGACTTAAAAGTAAATCCAAGTCCAAGTACAGGACCGATAAATTTTATTGCTTATCCGCTTGTAGAAATTAAAGGAGAGGTAATTTATCCAAAAGTTAGGTTTTCATTTGAAAGAGGAGCATAAAAAAATCCCGGGTTGCGAAACCCGGGATTTTTAATTAGTTGCTTGGATGCTCACCGCCTTCTGAAGGATGTTCTCCTTCTCCTTCTTCAGCTGGGTGTTCACTACCTTCCGCAGGATGCTCATGAGTTTCCTCCATTACTTCTTCTACAGCTGCATCTTCAGACTCTCCGTCTGCTTTTTTGTCACCACATGAAGTGGTCGCTACTGCAAACAGGAATCCAAATGCGAATACCAATGCTGTAAGAGATTTGAATTTTTTGATCATGATTAATTTAATTAAAGGGTGGTAATTTATTTCGGCTTATTTTGATATTAAGCATCTCAAAGATAAGTATTTTATGCAAAGCCCAATAAAATTTTGAAAAAAGCTTATAATTCTACCTATAATCAACAATTATTTCATTCGGCAAATTGAAGTTTTACCAAGTTTGCATAAAAGCCTTCTTCTTGTCCTGCAAGATTTTCATGGGTCCCTTCTTCGACAATTTCTCCGTCTCTTAGAACATAGATTCTATCTACTTTTCTGATAGTCGATAGTCTGTGGGCGATGATGATGGTGGTTCTGTTTTTCATCAATTCATCTAACGCTTGTTGAACCAAAGACTCAGATTCAGCATCCAATGATGAAGTGGCTTCATCCAAAATTAAGATGGCAGGATCTTTCAAAATTGCTCTTGCTATGGCTACACGCTGACGCTGTCCACCGGATAGTTTGATTCCTCTTTCCCCTACTTTGGTGTCTAATCCTTCTGGGAATTTACTGATAAACTGCCAAGCATTGGCTTTTTTCGCAGCTTCGATGATTTCCGCTTCCGTGGCATCAGGCTTTGCATAAGCGATATTTTCCCTGATACTTCCACCAAAGAGTAAGACTTCTTGCGGGACGATACCGATGTTGGATCTGAGTTGCTTGAGATTCCATTGATTGACAGGTTTGCCATCTACGGTAAGTGAACCTCTATTGATTGGGTAGAAGCTGAGTAGCAATTGGATGATGGTAGATTTTCCGGCTCCACTATGTCCTGCGAGCGCTACTTTTTCTCCCGCTGCGATATTTAAGTTGATGTTTTTGAGAACTTCAATTTCCGGTCTTGTAGGATAAGTAAAACCAATATTGGAAAAAGAAACATCTCCTTTCATCGGTACTTGTTGGAAATCAGCAGTGGAGTATTCTGGCGTTTCCTGAAGGATTTCCAATACACGCTCGGATGATCCAATCGCCTTTTGAATTTGCCCATAGATGTCCCCCAAACCTGCAATAGACCCTCCAATAAAAGTGGTGTAAAGAACAAATGAAACCAAATCTCCCACACTCATTTCTCCTGAGGCAACCAATGTTGCTCCGTACCACATCACCGCAACGATTCCACCAAATAAGGCAAATATGATAAAGGAAATAAACGCACCCCTAAATCCGGCAGCTTTTAGGGCAACTTTGACCACCCTGTTTAACCCATTTCTATATCGATTGGATTCATAATCTTCTCCAGCAAAAGATTTCACTGTCATGATGGATTGCAAAGTTTCCTCGACGATGACATTGGCTGCAGCAAGTTCATCCTGTGCTTCTTTGGATAATGTTCTGATAAATTTCCCGAAAATAATGGCTATGATGACCAAAATTGGAAAAGTGGCGAGCATAAAGAAAGTGAGTTTTGGTGTGGTCACCATCAAGAATACAACACCTGCTAGCAGCGTGATAATCTGACGGAAAAGCTCCGCCAAAGTAGTAGAAAATGTATCCTGCAACATGCTGACATCAGCAGTGATTCTTGAGATCAACTCACCTGTTCTTCGTTTGTCAAAAAACGTCATCGGAAGCTGCACCAACTGTCTGTAAAGCGAAATTCTAACATCTCGCATGCTTCTTTCGGAAACTTTTGCAAAAAGCCAAACGCGGAAAAATGAAAAAACACTTTGAACCAATAAAATTCCTAAAAGCAAGAAGGCAATTCCGTTGATGTCATCCACCAACCATGATTCACCCGAAGCGGTATCGATTAATTTTCCAGCTACATAAGGAAATGTGAGGAGTGTCAGACTTGACAACAACAAAAACAGAAGGCCTAAGATAAAAGTCCATTTATATGGCAGAATAAATCTAAAAATCCCTCCTAATTTCCCTAGACTTTCTTTGTTAAGCTTTCGCTTTTCGTGCTCTTCTAGAGATTTACCTTTCTTTTTCGCCATTGAAATATTTATTCTGTATTGATATAATCTGCAAATTTACGCAATCATCATTTGTCAAGACCATTCGATTTGAGTTTTTTTTGAAAACTCTAGATTTTGATAAACTTTAGTCTTTTTTCCTTTTACCAAATATTCTTCTAAAGATTTGTTTTTCCTTTTCCCAAAAAAAGTCAAACTGCCCCAGTAAGAAGCCCCAAAATAGCAGAACAACTTGGTATAAAGGTAAAACAAGAAGTAGGTACAGGATTGTTTTCCAAAATCCCCCACTTTCCATATCAATCCCCAAAAGGTCAAAAATGGGTTTTTTGATAAACAAAATAGTAAATCCCGTCAAAGCAAAAACCAGCAAGACAATCACCACTTGCCAGAGACTTTTCAGCTTCCATTTAGTTTGAAGTTTTTCTAAGAATGAAGGGGAGTCTTTCTTTTTCACTGAACAAATCTTATTTTTTTCAGAATATTACTCCTTAACTGGTCCTTTAAAGCATTTTTGGTCGTCAAATCAATTTTTTTATTGAATATCTTTTCCAAATACATTTCTAATTTAAAAAATTTCCACCCAATAGGTTTCTCTAGCTCTACCAAAAGATCAATATCACTTTCATCACTAAAAGAGTCATCATTGTAAGAACCAAATAATCCAATTTCTTTGACAGAAAACTCTTCGTAAAGAAAAGGTTTCAGTTCTTTTAACTTTGATAATATCTCATTTTTAGTGATCATGACTCAAATATAATCAATTTTCTAACCTGTAGACAGGATATCTGTTATGCTCTTTTTCTTTCCAAGGCGAGTTTTCATAGACCCATCTCAATTGTGCTGATGCACTTTTTGCTAATTCCTCATTTTCGGATTTGTCCTTTTCCAAAGCTGCTTTGAGCTGAGGATTCTCAGACAAAAACGCTGCTGCCAAATCTTCAAAGACATACGCAGAATAGCCTTCTTTGGACTGCAATATGGTGTCAAAGAAATTCCAAGCAAAGAAACTGTCTTCTCCTTGTGGTTCTAAAACTTCTATGATGTAGTTATTTGCTTCTTGATTCATCATCACCATGACATCTCCTTTTCTGAAATCCATCATTGCAGCTGATTTTTCTATTTCAACCTTACTATGCAAATAATGCCCTTCATACGGTCTTTGCCCTGTTTGAAAATCTTTGATGTGGTAGACCGTGACTTGTATACTCGTGTCCTGCTTTAATTCTTGCACCTGAACACCATTTCTTCTTAAGTTATCAATAACTGTGTGCCAACCCTGTGGAATAATATAGGCTTCTGGCTTGTTGATTTCTAGTCCAGCCTGATAGACATCGAAGAATTTGATATCAATCGAAAAGGGCTTTTCGCGATCGTAATATAGTCTGGGCAATCCAGAAATGTCAGAAGGTTTCATCCCTGATTCATATCCGTTGAACTCCATCAATTTATGCGAACTTCTATCAGAAGTATGGTTGAGACCAAATTGCTCTTTTGTTGCAATTTCTTTTCTATCTGCCTTGGCCATTTCCACGATTTTGGACGCATCCTTTTGGAAAATATCGGTGAACGTTAAGAACAACTCGTAAGTTGATTCCACACGCTGATCATAAGGTTTGAGCATATGTGTCTCAGGCATAAAACTCAAAGTCTTGAAAAGTGCCGCATAACCACTGCTGTATCTGCCATTGTCTTTGAATTGAGGCCACCCATTCTCAGGTTTGCTTCCGTAAGCATTGACATAGGGAATCATTGGAAAATTCCTTGCCTTCATGCCTTTGTAAAGTGCAGGGTTGAGCTCTTTTTCTAAGTACTCACCCAGTTGTCCACCCAATCTATTGTGTTGCGTGGAAATCAGAGTCATCACGTGCTGATAATCTGCTCCATTGCTGACATGGGTATCTATAAAAACATGCGGCTTCAACCAATTGAAAATTTGTTGAAATGAACGAGCATTCTTTGTATCTGCCTTGATAAAATCTCTATTAAGGTCATAGCTTCTCGCATTTCCTCTAAAACCAAATTCCTCAGGTCCATTTTGGTTTACTCGGCTGTGTGAACCACGGTTGAGATGTCCACCAATATTGTAAACAGGTGTAATCGCAATTGCTATATCAGCTGGAACTTCAATTTTTCCAAGTAAAATATCTCTCAAATACATCATGGAAGCATCAATTCCATCAGGTTCTCCAGGGTGAATTCCATTGTTGATGTACAAAATCAAACGGTCATTTTTATGCCAGTCTATTGGGTCAAATACCCCTTTTTGATCATACAATACGACATGTAGAGGAAATCCCGAATCTGTCACACCCATTTCGACCATTTTTACTGATTCAAAATCAGTAGCTAACTGATTAAAGTAGGCTATAACGTCCGAGTAAACAGGCGTTTGCTTCCCATCTGATTTTTCAAAAAGGGTTTCGTAGCCATCTTGAGCAGCGACACTTCCGATAGTCAGAAGCAGAATAAAAAGGAATGCAAGTTTCTTCATGCCCGAATTTGACTAAAAAGAAGAATAAATACTAAAAGGATTTTATAATTGGTTTTGATAAATCTAAATATGTTACGCAAATTACGTTACGTAATTTGCGTAACGTAATGTACGTAATATCATACCGCTAATTAAATATGATTGTTCAGAATATTTGAAAGATGAAAAAGCCTGATAATCCTTTTGTATTGAATACCTACCACGGAAAAGCCTATTTCTGCGATAGAGAGGATGACTTGCTTGTTCTCCAAGAGCACATCAAAAATGGCAGGAATGTAGTCTTATATGCGTGGAGGAGACTAGGAAAATCAGCTTTGGTCCAAAGATGCTTACGAAGCACAAGGAAAGGTTTTTCAGGCCATCGCCAAAGCAGAACCGCTTCAAAACCCACTTTCAAAAGAGTTTATTAACAAGTATCAATTGGGTGCCGCTAGTACGGTAAATACAGCTATAAAATCCCTTCAAAAACAAGAGCTTGTCATTGAAGACGAGGGAATTTACCTTGTCCATGAAGTGCTTTTGGCAAGATGGATGGCTAGGTTATAAAAATCCCCTTTTTGATTTTCAAAAAGGGGATTTGAAGATTTTACCATTCAAAAAGTCCATCATTTAGACTTTGTAGCGCAGCATTTTTAAATTGTGCATCGACGAGAAGTGAGACATTGTGCCTGCTTCCTCCATAAGAGACCATCCTTACAGGGTAATCTGTTAGACAGTTCATAATTTGGGCAATGCTACCTTTAGACTCAGCGATCATATTTCCTACTATTGAAATGATCGCTTGGTTTTGATCGACTTCGACAGCCCCATAAGCTTCAAGCTCTTTGACTATTTCAGACAAGTGAGAGACATCATCAACCGTAACTGATACAGCAACTTCTGATGTTGTGATCATGTCAATAGAAGTTTTGTATTTCTCAAAAACCTCGAATACTTTTCTCAAAAAACCATAAGCTAAAAGCATTCGGCTTGATTTGATTTTGATTGCTGTGATACCATCTTTTGCCGCTAAAGCTTTTACACCAATTCCAACTTCTTGTGCGGTGATGGTTGTACCGGGAGCATCAGGTTCCATGGTATTCAAGAGTTTTACAGCGATATTATGATGCTGCGCTGGCCATATCGAAGCAGGGTGTAGAATTTTAGCTCCAAAATAAGCTAACTCTGCCGCTTCGTCAAATGACATTTCTGCTATAGGTCGAGTCTGGTCAACTATCCTTGGATCATTGTTATGCATTCCATCTATGTCTGTCCAAATTTCCACCACACTAGCATTGATAGCAGCACCAATCAGGGAAGCAGAATAATCTGAACCACCACGCTTCAGGTTATCAACTTCATTTCTATGATTCTTGCAGATATATCCTTGAGTAATGAAAAAGCTTTCGTCTGCATAATTACTAAGAATGCTTTCAAGCTTTTCGGATATCTTCTTGAGTTCTGGCTCGTGATTTTCGTCAATACTCATGAAATCCAAGGCAGGCAAGAATACCGCTGGGATATCGAGTTCTTGAAGCAATGTGTAAAACAGCTTAGTAGAAAGCAGTTCACCTTGAGCCAATATATCCCTATTGATCGCTTCATTGAAGGAAATCTTTAGAATGATATTGAGAAACTCAAAGTGCTCAGCGATGATTTTTTCTGCCTTTTTTTGAGCTGATTCTGTTTTGAGCAACTCTTTATAAAATGCTAAATAATGTTTGTGAAGCGTATCAATTCTTTCTTTTGCTAAAGTCTTATTAGCATCAGCAAGTGCATCACCGATTCCTACTAGGGCATTTGTAGTGCCAGATAGTGCTGACAGAACGACAATCTTCTTTTGGTTGTCTCTTGTAATTAGCTCTTTAACTTGATGCATTCTTTCGGGTTTGCCAACAGACGTCCCCCCGAATTTCATTATTTTCATGTATGTGTTAGGTTTGAGGTAGTTATTTGATTCAAATTTTAGATTTTTAGTCTCTAGCATCGAAAGTCTTGCTTTTTGTATATATTCTACAATTCACAATTTGATATTCGACAATTTTTAAATTTAGAATATCCGATTCTTATTTATGAATTAAGAATTAGCTCAATCTTTCTTTTTTAACGTCTTAAAATTAATTGACACTTTTTTCTTTTGATTTAGAGACGTTCAACAACTCTGAGGTTGTCGTTTTTACAAATCATCTCTATCCCAGCATTTCATACAGGCAATTGAAAGTTTAACAATGACTGCAAAAGGTACATGCATTCAGGATTTACTGCATCTTCGATTCTTGCTTCTTTACTCTTAGATCTTGTGTCTCCTATCTATTTTTTCCTAGCTCCTAGAACCCTAGCATCTTAACAGCTGTAATAGCCGCTTCATCTCCTTTGTTCCCATGCTTCCCACCTGATCTATCCAAAGCCTGCTGTAAAGTATCGGGAGTCAAAACTCCAAAAATGACTGGTTTGTTATACTTCAAGCCTACATTTGTAATACCATGAGCTACGGCGTCACAGATAAAATCGAAATGACGGGTTTCTCCTTGAATCACACATCCAAGACAAATAACTGCATCTATTTCCTCTAATTCTGCAAGCCATTGTGCTCCTAAGGTCAGTTCAAATGATCCGGGAACATTTTTTCTGTAGATATTATCTTTCTTTGCCCCATGCTTCAATAAGGTTTCTAATGCACCGGAAAATAAGGATTCAGTAACTTGATCATTCCATTCAGATACGACGATACCGAATTTTTTTTCTGAAACATCAATAATGTTTTTTTCTGTATATTGACTTAAGCTTTTAAGTGAAGTAGCCATGATTTTTTTGATTGAGTTTGAAAATAAAAAAGAGTAAGACCTTCTGATCTTACTCTTCTAAAATGCGATTTATAGAAAGCATTTACTTAGAGGCAAGACCTTCCAAGCGTGCTTTATGCTTTCGAGCGTTAGTGTATTCCATAGATTCGAAATATTTCTCTTCTATTGTTTCGTATGTTTTGATTGCATTTTCCATATCTCCCGCTTCTTCATAAGCTATAGCAAGCTTATTTAAGTATCTAGGAGTGAAAAATTCATTTTCACTTTGAGTAGCAGCTTTCTTATAGTAAGAAATCGCCTCACTGGTATTCGCTAATTCTAGATAGGCATCACCTAATAAAGAATAAGCTTTGGCTTGGACAAAGTAGTCGTCTGCTGAAAATTTCTTGAAATGCTCAATAGATTTTTCAAATTGACCTTCTGAAAGATAGATTGATCCAATATAGAAGTTGGCCAAATTAGCTGCATCAGTTCCTGAGTAATCATCAGCAATTTTCAAAAAGCCAGCATTCGTACCGTCACCATTCAAAGCAAGATCAGTTTGATTTTGCTCGAAATAATAAACTGCTTGAAACATTTCAGCTTGACCTTTTTCGTTTTGATTTTGCTTATTAATTTGGAAAAACAATATTCCAGCAATTAAAACCACTACGCCTATCAGGATTCCCCCAAAGATTTTTGAGTTTTTTCTTACAAAGTCTTCACCTCTTTCTAATCTACTCGCAATTACTTCTGGATTTTCAAGTAATTCGTACTCTGCTTCGCTATTTTTTGTTTGTTTCTTAGCCATTCTATTAAAATTATTGGCGCAAAGATATATTTCTTTGATTCAAATGCAAAGCCATTGAACCAATACCTAAAAATCTGGCAAGAAAAAATGAAGAAAAGTTCTTTGTTTTAGGATAAAACTTAGGTTTTCAAAAACGAATTGGAATTAATTTAACCTTTTAAAAGCAAAAAAACCCTTGAAAAATCTTCCAAGGGTTTTTGTTATTTTTAAGCGATTTACTCCATTACAAATGGATAATCTTCTTGTTTGTAGATGTCTTTAAAAGCATCTTGTCCATCAGGCCAAGGTGAATCTTCAGCAAATTTCACGGCGTCATCTACTTGTTTTTTTACTTTTTTATCAATTTCCTTGAGCTCAGCCTCTGTTAAAATTTTATTGTCAAGGATAGTTGCTTTTACTTGAGCGATGGGATCTCTTTCTTTATATTCCTCTACTTCTTCACGAGTTCTGTATTTCTGAGGATCGGACATAGAGTGTCCCTTATATCTGTAAGTTCTAAATTCTAATAAAGTTGGTCCATCACCTTTTCTAGCTCTTTCGGCAGCTTCAGCTACAGCTTCGTGAATGGCTTCCACATTCATCCCATCTACAGGGAAAGAAGGCATATCATAAGCCTCTCCAATTTTGTAAAGCTCAGTGACATTGGAAGTTCTTGCTACAGAGGTTCCCATGGCATAACCGTTGTTTTCGATTACGAAAATCACAGGCGTTTTATAAAGCATGGCTAAGTTGAAAGCTTCATGAACAGCACCTTGTCTTACTGCACCATCACCCATATGGCAAATACAGAGATTTTTGGTTCCTTGGTATTTCTCGGCAAAACCAATACCCAAACCCATCGGAACTTGCGCCCCAACGATACCATGGCCACCCATGAAATTTCTTTCTTTATCGAAAATGTGCATCGATCCACCTTTTCCTTTGGTAGTTCCTGTTGCTTTGCCATACAGCTCGGCCATTACTGCTCCAGGATCAGTTCCTAGACCTAGTGGATGTGCGTGATCTCTATATGCTGTGATCCATTTATCATCTTTTTCCAAAGCTGTGATTGCACCTGCAGCACAGGCTTCCTGCCCGATGTACAAATGACAAAATCCTCTTATTTTTTGCTGACCATATAGTTGACCTGCTTTTTCTTCAAACCTTCTCATCAACAACATGCTTTCATACCAGTAAGCATATGTTTCTTTGGAGTATTTTGCTTTTGACTTTGCAGTCGTACTCTTCTTTGCCATATCGTTTGTTGTAAAATATGCTAAATTAGGACCCAAATATAAGCAAAAGGGCTGAAATTTATGTCCGAATGCGAAAATAGTCAAAAACACTACAGTTTCTAAAAATGCACCTGAAAAATCTCCAGCTCAATCAATTTAAAAATTATAAGCAAGCAAAGCTGGAACTCTCCTCGGAAATCAACTGCTTTGTGGGGATCAATGGGTCAGGGAAAACGAATCTATTGGATGCCATTCATTACCTCTGCCTCACAAAAAGTGCTTTAAATGCCCAGGACAGTCAGAATATTCTTCACGACCAAGAGTTTTTTACTGTTTTTGGGGAGTTTAATTTGGATTTCAAAACCTTAGAGATTCGATGTGTAGTTGAATCTGGAAAGAAAAAACAACTGATCCAAAATGGGAAGTCTATTGAAAAAATGAGTGAACATATAGGTTTACTTCCTGTAGTGATGATTGCCCCAGATGACACTTTATTGATCAAAGATGGAAGCGAAGAACGGAGACGGTTTTTTGACAACATGCTTTGCCAATTGGATAAAACCTACCTAGAAAGCTTGGTGCGCTATCAGCATTTTCTCAAACAAAGAAATGCGCTGCTGAAGCAATTTGCAGATACCAACAGAGTGAATAAGCCTTTGCTTGAGCCTTTTGATAGAGAGATTATCCAACTTTCTATACAAATTGCTAAAGCTAGAGAGCAATTTTTAGAAGAGTATAAACCTTTGCTTTTAGATCACTATGCCGATATTTCGGGTCAGCAGGAAGATATTTCTATTCAATATGATTCAGATTGTTTAGTAGCTGATTTTGAAGGAAATTTTTTACAAAACCAACCTAAAGATCTGATCTTGAAGAGGACCACGATGGGAATTCATAAAGATGATTTTATATTTGAAATTGATAATTATCCTATTAAAAAATTTGGATCCCAAGGACAACAAAAATCTTTTGTAATTGCTTTGAAGCTAGCTCAATTTGAGATATTCTTTGCGCACAAAGAGACCAAACCAATTTTGCTTTTGGATGATATTTTCGATAAACTCGACGACCTTCGGATTGAGAAATTGATGAAACTTGTCGCCAACCATAAATTTGGGCAGCTATTTATAACAGACGCAAGACCTGAGCGCTCTAAGTCAATCTTGCAAGAGATTGACTCAAACGCTAAGTTTTTTATGGTTGATAGTGGAGTAGTTTCCGTTTGGGATCAATAATTATTTTTTCTGTTGATTTGTCCATCTACAGACCATTTTCCTGGACCTAAAAGAAATAGACTGACAAAGATTGTTAAGAATAAAAGGGACTTTTCCTGTGCTGAAAATGGATCGTCACCATGTGCAATAAATGCCGCGACCAGCATTGCAATGATTAGTGGGATTAATGACAATCTCGTCAAGAATCCAATTGCTAGAAAGATAGCACAGAAGAATTCAGCAAAAATTACAAGTTGTAAAGAAACAGCAGGCCCAAGCCCTATCGGATCAGAAAATGTCTGAAGCTTTGCGCTGAAATCTGATAATTTTGCCCAGCCATGAGTAGCCATCATTAGGGCAGTACTTACTCTTAAGGTCAATAAGGCAAGATTCTTGAGTATTGTATCGCTGTTGAAGAAGATTTTTTTCATCACTGAAATCTATTTGGAATGTTTTTCGTTTTTTTGATTAAATTAGCAAGAAATTGCGTTGGATAATTACTTACATTAGCTTATAAAACTTATAAAACTAACACCTAAACTTATGAACACCATCTTAAAATTTTCAAAACTGATATTAATTTTGTTTTTAGGTCTTTTTTTTAGTTTGACGGTAAAAGCACAAAACTATTCTGACGCTTACGTCAATTACATGTCAGGACTTGAAAATTATGTTCAAAACGATCTTTACGGAAAAGTAAGCGAAGTTTTATACGATGTAGAAGACGCTCCCTCCAAGGAAGATTTCATTTCTTTTGTAAAAGAAATCCAAAAAGAAATGAATCAATTTCACCTCGACAATGCAGGTGACTTGATGGAAGATGAGAAAAGTGAAGCGGCTTCATTTACCCATACCATGCTTGTTCAATTGGGGGAACTGTATCTGGACAGAGCACAGGAAATGGAAGTAGAAGATCGCTTGATTTTCTTGAAGGAATACCTTTCTGAGACAAATTTAGATCAAGAAATCAAAAGTTTGACAGATGATTTGGCAAGGTCGCTTATGATGGCCATGCACTCAGCAATGAAAATACCTTTTGGAATGCCTAATGATGACATAGCTGTTCAAATTCAAAGTATTTCAGGAAATCAAGGGGAACTTTTAGCGGCTTCAAATATCTTGAATGATATGTTGATGCTTTCTGGAAGTTATGAAGATAGTGAAATGGCAGTGTCAGATTTTTCTAAGAATTATACTAACTCAACCCATCTTGCAAATTTAAAGGAAGGTTTGGTTTCTTTAGAAAAACTGAAAACAGGATCTGTTGTTGAGGACTTCAGTTTTGTGAATTTGGAAGGGGAGAAAGTCAATTTATCAGATTATAAAGACAAAGTGATTTATCTGGATTTGTGGGCGAGTTGGTGCGGTCCATGTATCAATACTTTTAAGACAAAAACGCCTGATTTTGAAAAGCAGCTGAGAGAACATGAAGATATCGTATTGATGTATGTTTCTGTAGATGATCAGCAAGCACCATGGAAGAATTATTTAGACAAAAACCCAATGCGTGGCGTTCATGCGTATGCTGGACAAGGTTTTGAAGCAGATATTATGAAATATTTCAAAGTTTGGGGGATCCCAAGGTATCTGATAATTGGCAAAGACAACAAGCTTTTCAATGCCAATGCACCAAGACCAGGGGATGAGGCTGTGGCTGCTTTGCTGGAAGCAAAAGGAGAGTAACTTTAAAAATTATAACAGTAAAAAAGGGCTGGAATCAAATTCCATCCCTTTTTTGATTCGTTGTAGAAAATCAATGCCAAAGATTAGCAGGATACTCTCCTGAATCATGCATTTTCTTTAAAGAGTCGATCACGATTGGCTTGTCTTCTGTGTAAGTCACGCCAAACCAAGTTTTTCCACCTTGCAAAACTTCCACTGCTCCTTCACCACTTTCAATCAGATTGTTGGCTACAAGTGGGATAAAAAACTCAGATTTGATATTTTCTTTGTTAGCAAGTAAAAATTCGTCCCACATTTTTTCAATTTGCTGGAAAACAGCTGGATGAAATCCCCAGAAATTCATCGAAACAGGCGTTCCTTCTGCGATTTCAATAGATTCTCCATCACCATTTGCGATGATTTTTCCATTTTCTTTTGCGATTGCTGTTCTTTCTACCATGCCGATAAGCTGATTAGAAGCATTCATAGAACATACGCCTCTGCTTACTGTACCATGTTCAGAAAGTACATTTTGTATCGCGTAGCCGACCATGGCGTGTAGGTTTGGCTGTACTCCATTTGAAAGGAACTTGCCAATTACTTCAAATGCCTCTTTGCCATAAAAATCATCAGCATTAATTACTGCGAAAGGTTCCTTGATTGTATCTTTGGCACAAAGTACCGCATGTGCCGTACCGTAAGGCTTGACACGATCGGGGTTTTGAAATTCCTCCGGAACGAAAGAAGTCAAGGATTGAAGAACGAAATCCACTTCAATTTTACCTTCTATTTTAGGAAGGAATTTTTCCTTGGCAAGTTCTAAAATCTCTTGCCTAACTATAAACACTACTTTTCCAAATCCAGCTCTAATAGCATCATAGATTGAATATTCTAAAATCGTTTCGCCATTTGGGCCGAAACCGTCGATTTGTTTATTTCCGCCATATCTACTGCCCATACCGGCAGCGAGAACCAAAAGTGTTGGTTTGTTTTGCATAATTTTTAAGATGAAGTTTAAAATTCCACAATTTCAAATTTAGCCCTTTCATCTTTCATACAAAGGCAATTGGACAAAAAATATGGCAGTTTACCCCTTAATAGCTCCAAAAATCGAATTGTTTAAGTTCGATTTAAAAAGAGTACTAGTTTAAAAATTTACCATAAATGGGATTGATTAAGATAAAATTGTAAAAGAATAGATTGAAAATTAACCAAAAAGTAATTTTTAAACAGGAATTTATTGAATATAGGGTTAAAAATAATCATGATTTATTTTTTTTGTAATTTTTGTTTTACATTAGCGTCTATAATTCAAGAAAACCACTAATTCATTGATTAAAATGAAAAAAATCGAAGCAATCATTAGAACATCCAAATTCCAAGAAATCTATAAATGCGTGGCAGGAATGGGTGTTAAGTTTCTTTCTTTTTATGAAGTAAAAGGAATGGGCTTGGAACATGCCCGCCCGCAGACTTACCGAGGAGTGGCATTTGAACCATCCTATATTCCAAGAACGAAAATAGAGATCGTGACTACAGAGGATTTGGTCGAGCCTGTTATCAATTGCATTCTGACAGAAGGAAAAACTGGAGAAGTTGGAGATGGAAAGATCTTTATTTCTGATGTGCTAGACGCTTACAGAATCAGAAATAAAGATAGAGGAGAAGAAGCTCTATAAGAAGGAACCCTGATTGATGCCTACTGATACAACCTATTTCACACAAACCTATACAAACCTATGAATCAAGAAATGTTTACTATAAACAATCTATGGATGATGGTGGCGACCATTTTGGTTTTCATCATGCATCTCGGATTTGCGAGTTTAGAAGCTGGGCTTACCCGAGCAAAAAATACTGTTAATATACTTTTCAAAAACACCATCATTCCAGCTATTGGTTTATTGACTTATGCTTTTGTTGGATTTAATTTGATGTACCCTGGAGATGATTTTATTGGGAGCTTCTTTGGTCTGACAGGAGTTGGGATTTCTCTTCCTGAAGGCTGGAATACTTTTGCTTACAATGAAGGATATACATTTTTCACAGATTTTATCTTTCAAGCCATGTTTGCTGCTACTGCTGCGACAATTGTATCTGGCGCTGTGGCTGAGAGAGTGAAGCTTGGACCATTTATTTTCTTTTCTATCCTTTATGTTGGAATCATTTATCCGATAGTAGGGATGTGGAAATGGGGTGGAGGATTTCTAGATACATTGACTACACCTTTTTATGATTTTGCCGGCTCGACCATCGTACATTCAGTTGGTGGATGGGGAGCCCTTGTTGGTGCTTATCTTTTGGGCCCAAGAATTGGAAAATACACAGAAAGGGGAATGAGTGCCATACCTGGACATAATATACCCATGGCTACTATAGGAGTTTTCTTACTTTGGTTTGGCTGGTTTGGATTCAATGGAGGTTCTGTTTTGACAGCTGATCCTGGTACAGTTTCCTTGGTTTTTGTAACAACTGCCATTGCAGGGGCATCTGGGGCTTTTGGGGCATTGATGGCTTCATATTTGAAATTCAAAACCTATGACATCACGATGGTGCTCAATGGGATTTTGGCTGGCTTGGTCGGAATCACAGCAGGTGCAGACTTGATGAGTGTTGGTGAATCAGCCATCATTGGATTTATTGGTGGAACCTTGGTGGTTTTTGCTGTTGTATTCTTTGACAGAATTAAGATTGACGACCCTGTTGGTGCTATTTCAGTTCATTTAATTGGAGGAATTTGGGGAACGCTAGCTGTTGGATTCTTTGGAGATTTAGCTGGAATGAGCCAAATATGGTCTCAACTTATAGGAATTGGAGTAGTTGGAGCATTCTGTTTTATAGCGAGTTGGTTGATTTTCTTTACGATGAAAAGAACCATCGGAATCAGAGTAGATGAAAAAGAGGAGATAGAAGGACTTGATATTAATGAACACAGCATGCGTGCTTATCCAGACTTTGCAACAAAAGATTAACCACAGCCATATTTTATCAAAAAGGCCATTTTCTCAGTGAATGGCCTTTTTTTTGATTTAATTTTTTATAAAAAAGTTGATTTACATCGCTTTCAGACTAATATCCAAGCTTTTTACTTGATGGGTTAGTGCACCTACGGATATAAAATCCACACCGCATTCTGCAACATCTTTGAGCGTCTCTTCAGTAATTCCTCCCGAAGCCTCGAGAGGATATTGACCATTGACCATTTCTACTGCTTTGCGCATGGTCGGATAATCCATATTATCCAACATGATGTAATCTATTCCTCCTACTCGAAGAACTTCTTCGACTTCTTCGAGATTTCTGGTTTCTACCTCTATTTTCAAATTCAACTGATTGGCTTCTAAGTAGGATTTAGTAGAAAGAATGGCTTTTTCTATTCCTCCTGCAAAATCAACATGATTGTCTTTCAACATGACCATGTCATATAGTGCAAATCTGTGATTTATTCCACCACCCAAGACAACAGCCCATTTTTCCATCATTCTGAAGTTGGGAGTCGTCTTTCTGGTATCCATCAATTTTGCTTTGGTATGGGAGATTAACTTGTTGAGCTGATGTGTCTTAGTGGCAATGCCGCTCATACGTTGCATACAATTCAAAACCAATCGCTCAGTCGTCAGAATTGAAATTGCTTTACCTTTTACACGTAAGCCAATGTCGCCTTTTTGAACTTCATCTCCATCTTTCAGTATGCTCTCTACCTCCAGGCTTGGATCAAACTGCTTAAAAATCATTTCTGCAAGTTCCAATCCTGCAATTACGCCTTCTTCTTTGATCAATAATTGTGCTTCGCCTGGTTGATTTGCAGGGATAGAAGAAAGTGAAGAATAATCTCCAGGTCCTACGTCCTCTAAAAGTGCACTTTCTATAAATTTTTGAATGCTGGAATCAGTCAAATATGGTAAATCTCTCACGCGGCAAAAATAAACAATTAAAGGGAACTAGACTAAATTTTAATACTTGATGATTTCTAAACTGTAAATTCTATATTCATCTTGAAAAATTTTTCCTTTAATCAAAATTCTATAGGCCTCGCCCATAGAAGTGTAGGTACCAATATAATGTTTGATTTGTTCTCCAGAATAGCCTTCATGAAGAATTTCAAAATCTTCAGGAGGATACTTTTTAAAGAAATCTCTAATGACTAATTCTGCTTGTGCCTTAGAAAACTCTCCTTGACTACCATTGATATTGAGCTCAACACCGTATTCGAAATGTTTTGCTAAGTCCTTACTCGAGCCATTTTTGAAGGAAATAAAAATCACTTCTTTTTCATCATTTGCTTTTGAAATCGTACAAATAGAAAAGCTAAAAATGAGCAAGAAAGAAATTAATATGGGCACTATTTTATTCATGTGTGGAGAAAAACAAATTTTAAGCCAAAGAAATGTCTTCTTGTGATAATTACCAAACTATTGTTTCGATCTCTTAGAATCTGCAAAATCTATCATGATATTGCAATGCTGTCCTAAATAATTTACAAGACAGATGTTTAGCTGTGTTTCTACAATTTCTATTGTGATTTTATCTGTAATCCGGAAATAGAACCCCCTGTTGGCTTTTTTGAGGAGGTTTTTCATGGTCTTCAAAGGGTTTGTCCAGCCACTTTTGCAGCTCTATTTTAACGAATATGTTCAGTCTGATAAATGCAACCAGATTGGACAGATGCCATCCGAATTTAGCGGTTGCCTTCATCACTTTTAGGAGCAGAATGGTGATCAGCGCGGTCCATATCTGGATCATCACGGCATTTTTCGATGTTCCGATAAAGGTTTTGATATGGAGTAACTGCTTGATGTCCCTGAAGAAGATCTCAATCTCCCATCGGCACCGGTAAAGATCACCGATTGTCTTTGCTGACCATTTGAAGTTATTGGTAATCAGTTCTACGGTCTGTTGGTTTTTTTCGTCCCATACAGCCACTCTTCTGAGTTTTCCGGGGTACTTCACTTTGGACTGCTGGTGGACCAGTTCAATTTCTTCGTCTATGAGTACTTCCTGTGCAGTATTTTCAGGGAGTTGACGTTCATTGATTGTGCTGAACTTAAGGTTATCCTTGTGCCTTATGACGAAAAAGACCCCCTTGCTGTCCCAAATGTTGAGCATCGGAAAGTCATTGTAATAGCGGTCAGCCACTATAACGGATCCTTTCTCCAAAGGAATATCATAAGCGCCCTTATTGTCGGCCATACTTCCTTCTGTAATATTCACATAAACAGGGAGTTTCCCGTCATAGTCCAGAAGCGTATGCATCTTTACAGCACCCTTTTTGGTCCTGAAGGTTGCCCAGTCAAACATCGAAAGGCAAAGACTTACCACCGTGGAGTCGAGCAGATAGACGGGAGCCTTGATCCGTAATTTTACCCTGCTCAGGGACGCCTGCTGTCCTAAATGCTTCAGAAGTCCGTAATACAGCTCCTTGAACAGGTCAGAGTCCCTGCGCTTGTTCTGATAACTGATACTGGACTTGGATGGTGCCTTGGCAATCCCCAGATGGTTTAGGTTCCCCGTGGCCGAACGCAGGCCGTTTGAAATATCCCTTACAGAAGTACTCTTGGCAAAATGACAGAAAAGCATGGACACCAAATGCGTCCAGCTGTCAAAGCCTTTGCAGGCCTTGTCTGTTTGCTTCTCTTCAACCAGTTTCTTGAAAATTGAACGTTCGATTTTTTTAATAATCTGAGAAAACAATGTAATATTACTCATGGGAGGTCTATGTTTTTTGGTGCAATCCCAAAATAGCTATTTTGGGCAAAAAACCAGACCTCTCATATCTTATTTAGGACGGTATTGATGATATTGTTATGAAAATTAAATGAAGAGCTAAAATAAATTTGAAAAGCTTAATAAGAATTCTCATTTTTGAAGTTCCTTAAATAATGGATATTGGGGTTATTACCCACAGCCAAAGTAAGTGGTGTGATTTATACCAATTGATGCACTGATCACTAATCGAAGAATAACCAATAAAGATTATCCGCCTGAACACTGGTGCTAAAAATGCATACTGCTGTCATTTTGGATGATCATAAAACCTATTATAAATACCTATATTTACGCTATGAAGAAGAAAGTAATACTGATGATTTTGGATGGATGGGGAATAGCTCCAAATCCAAGTGTTTCAGCTATCGATAAAGCCAATACTCCTTTTGTAGATAGTCTTTTTGCAAAATATCCTCACTCTAAATTAGAAGCTTCTGGTCTAGCTGTTGGGCTTCCAGAAGGTCAAATGGGAAACTCAGAAGTAGGCCACATGAATATCGGTGCAGGTCGGGTAGTTTATCAAGATTTAGTAAAAATCAATAAAGCGGTATCAGAAGGCGATTTGAAAGAAAATCCAATTTTGAAAGACGCCTTTCAATACGCCAAAGATTCTCATAAAAAAGTACATTTCATTGGATTGGTTTCTGATGGTGGTGTTCACGCACATATCAATCATCTGAAAGGACTTTGTGATGCGGCAAAAGCAAATGGATTGGAAAAAGCTTATATTCATGCTTTTACAGACGGTAGGGATACTGATCCAAAAGGAGGTCTGCTTTATCTTCAGGAGCTTCAAAAGCATCTAGAAGATTCTACAGGTGAAATTGCTTCAGTAGTCGGAAGATATTATGCTATGGATCGGGATAATAGATGGGAACGCGTCAAACTTGCATATGATGCGATGGTTTTGGGCGAAGGAGAAATGTCAAAAGACGTATTAAATTCTTTAAAGAAATCCTACGAAAATGGAGTTACTGATGAATTTATTCGTCCTATAGTCAAAGCAAATAAAGAAGGTAAGCCCTTGGCGCGAATCGAAGAGGGGGATGTTGTCATTTGCTTCAACTTCAGAACTGACAGAGGAAGAGAAATCACCCAAGTACTTACGCAAAAGGACTTTGGCGATTACAATATGAAGAAATTAGCTCTGAACTACATCACTTTCACGAGTTATGATGAGACATTCAAAGATGTAAAAGTTCTTTTTGAAAAAGATAATTTGCAAAATACGCTAGGCGAAGTATTAGCTGCGAATGGGAAGAAGCAAATCAGAATAGCTGAGACAGAGAAATACCCACACGTTACTTTTTTCTTTTCTGGTGGAAGAGAGAAAGTTTTTGAAGGGGAAAGCAGAATTCTTTGTCCTTCCCCAAAAGTGGCAACTTATGATTTGAAGCCTGAAATGAGTGCTTTTGAAATCGTAAACAAAATCAAACCTGAATTGAAGAAAAAGGAAGTAGATTTTGTCTGCCTTAACTTTGCTAATCCGGATATGGTCGGACATACAGGCGTATTTGAAGCGGCAGTAAAAGCTTGCGAGGCAGTGGATAAATGTGCCGAAGAGGTAATTACGCATGCGCTACAAAATGGATATACGACGATCGTCATAGCAGATCATGGAAATTCCGATGTGATGATCAATGAAGATGGCTCTCCAAATACTGCACATACTACGAATTTGGTTCCTTGTATTATGGTGGATGATCAGGATAGATTGGAAGTAAAAGACGGAAAACTAGGAGATTTAGCACCAACAATTCTGACTTTATTGGATGTAGCAATCCCTGCAGAAATGACTGGGCATATTTTGTTGAAATAATGATAAGAAAAACCATTTGGATAGTATTTGTGGCAACCTTAATGGCTTGTCAAACTGAAACATTAGATAAGGAGGATTTCGATCCTCCTTATTTTCAATTAGAGCAATTTATTGAGGAGCAAGCTTTAATATTGGAAGGAAAATCTCTTCAGAAAGAAATACAGATCAAAGATACGGTCGAAAAACTTGAGGTTACGCCCAATCAGGAAGAGTGGCTCAGGGAATTGGATTTTTTTATTCAGGCAGATATCAATAGACCTGCACTCGCTCAAGCATATAAAATCAGCAAAGATGATTCAGGAACAACTTATGACCTTAAAAAAGGTGAGAAAAGTAAGCTGAAATCTCTTAAAATTCTATTCGGTGAAAATCAAGAAGTCCAAAGAATTGAATTTGTAATTGGTTCTGAGAATACATTTTACGAATCCGAAACCAGGGGTTGGTTGTCTATAGATGAAGCGACAGGAATCATTGACGCATTCGAGATTGATGGGAAGCAAAAAGTGGTTTTTTTAGATCCAATCTTGATGCATGTAAAAGCTAAAGTGATGGAGTGAAATATTAAATATTTAGAATGATTATCAGCTATGACACCAGAATTTGAGTATTTCACGTTTTATCAGGCGAAGAATCGTCAACAGTCCACCGTCAACAGTTGATTGAGATTAATTTCAACAATATTAAAATGGCTAAAGGTAAGAAAGTGGATTTTCACAAAATATATCTATAGTGCAAGTTTGAAGGTAAGAAGATTTTTCAATTTTAATTAATTGCTTATTGAGATAGGTATTAAGAGTTTTAAAAGAATATTAAATATTATTAATTCATAAAGGCCACAAGTTTAATACCTGTGACCTTTGTGCAAATCATTGAGTCCTTAATGGTTCTTTATTTAACAAAAAAGAATTTTGGAACTTGAACTGCTCTTGTTTATGGAACAAAATTTTAGATTCTAAACAAAAGCAAAGAAGATCAACCAAATAATAACCAAGACAGGAAGCAAAATTGGAATGGAGAATCTGATAATGTACCCGAAGAAGGAAGGCATTTTAATTCCACTTTGTTCGGCGATCGATTTCACCATAAAGTTCGGACCATTTCCGATATAGGTCATGGCACCAAAGAAAACAGCAGCAAGAGAGATTGCCATCAGCTCAAAAGCTGAATCTTCATAGTTATTCATCGCAAAATCTTTCACCATCGCTACATTGCTGATTTCTGCTCCTTGTGAAGCCATAGCAGCAGCAAGGAAATTGAGATAAGTTGGTGCGTTATCTAGCACACCTGAAAGGATACCTGTTCCCCAATAAAGCGTATTATGAGTAATCAAAGCAGCACCTTCCGGTGATTTGGCAAAGTTTCCAACCAACTCCAATGCAGGCATCATTGTACCAAAAATTCCGATAAATATAAAGGCAACTTCTCTGATTGGCTCGAAATTGAATTCATTCCCTTTGATTGCTTTTTGATCAGCAAACTTGAAAGAGAAATAGGCTACTGAAAGCATGATGATTTCTCTTAAGAAAGAGAATTTTTGTCCATCATAATGGATCGCAGGAACCCATTCGATCACGTTTGGATCTAAAAACACGGAAGCAATAACTACTGCCAGCCAAAGGAAATTTCTTGACCCAATTAATGCAAATTTGTTCGTGTAAGTAATTTCTTCCAGCTCGTCATCGTTAGCTTTTCCAAATTTTCTATCAATAAAATAGAAAACTGTAGCTAAGAATGTCAAAGCTACCAGCCATGCGGGCCAATTGTGTTCCAATGTCCAGAAGAAAGGAATGCCTTTCAAGAAACCAAGAAATAGCGGCGGATCCCCAATTGGAGTTAATGAACCACCAACATTACTCACCATAAAGATGAAGAAAATGATGTGATAAGCTTGAATATTACCTTTGTTTAACCTAATAAATGGTCTTATCAGCAACATAGAAGCTCCTGTCGTTCCGATTAGATTAGAAACTAATGCACCTACCAAAAGTAAGGTCACGTTCGCCATTGGTGTGGACTTCTTGTCTATCTCTATCAGAATTCCTCCAGAAGCAATGTAAAGTGAGGCTAGCAATGCAATAAACTGCACATATTCAGCTAAAGCATGAACAGGCCCATATACATTGTCTAAAACAAACAAGTAGTAAAAAACAACTAATATGGCTAAGCCAACGGCTACCTTGGGATAATTATGATGCCAAAAATGCTCATAAAAGAGCGGCCCAGTTGCAATCATGAGCAGCAAAAGTACAAATGGGATCACCAGCCAAACAGGAGCTTCATGATGATGCTCATCATGGGCTTGGTCGTCGATGTGAGCCTCCACACTTGTTGTTGATTCCTCGTTAGAGGTACTGTCTTGTATTTCGATTTGAGTTTCTGCTTGCGCTTTAACTTCTGGAATGTGGAAAACAAAGAAAATTCCAGATAGCAGCAAAATAGCAGCAATAAAATTCTTCATTCAAATGTTTTTAAGGGGTATATCTAAAGATTAGCCTAATTTCTAGCATATACTTTTAGAGATTAGTTTACGGCTCCAAAAGATTTTGTTCTGCTAAACTACTTATTTTGAATGAAAACCACAAGTGAATATATGACAGTCAGCATCAAATAATTTTAAATTATTCGATACTGACTGATGATTGGTTAATTTGTTATACGAGTTGCTTAAGGGCTATTTCAAAAGATGATTGTGCGATCTTAGTTTTTTGTGGATTGACTTCATGTGTCTTTTTCAAAGCCTTCGCAATGGTCTTGCTCACATCTTTGAAGATCCCATCATCTGTCAATTCTACCTTATCTGACATCAAATAAGCAAACACTCTTGCCATGCCACAATTGGCAATAAAATCAGGAATTACAGAGACTTGTTCATCTGCCCACATTCCTGTAGGACCGAAGAAAATCTCAGGATCTGAAAATGGCACATTCGCCCCACAAGAGATTACTTCAAGGCCGGCTTTCACCATTCTTTCAGCTTGGTTTTTATTGATCAATCGGGATGCGGCGGCAGGAATAAATATCTCAGATTTCAAATCCCAAATCTTCCCATTGATCTCATCAAAAGGAATCATATTATCAGCTACTAGCTTATTGCCTTCTCTGAGGATAAAAAGTTCTCTGATTTCGTCAAGACTGAAACCATCTTCTTTGATTAGACCACCGTCTCTATCAATGATACCAACGATTTTCACGCCTTCCACTGCAAGGAAACAAGCTGCAGCAGCACCTACATTTCCCCAACCTTGAATGACAGCTCTTTTTCCCTTGAGTTGACCACCCCAGATTTTGTAATAATGTCTCACCGCTTCAGCCACGCCAAAACCAGTGATCATATCGGCTACGGTATATTTTTTGGATCCATTCGGCGTATAATCTGGATCCTCCAATACTTTGGAAACTCCTTGACGCAATTGACCTATTTTTCTGATTTTCTGAGGTTCTGTAGCGTTGAAATGACCATTTACCACACCTTCTTGTGGATGCCATAGTCCATAAGATTCCGTGATAGGAATCACTTCATGGATTTCATCAACATTCAGGTCTCCGCCTGTTCCATAGTAGTTTTTCAATAAAGGCATGACCGCTGCATACCATCTTTTTAGGACTTCTGATTTTCTAGGATCATTTGGATCAAAATTGATTCCTGATTTTGCACCGCCGATCGCAGGTCCCGAAACTGTGAATTTCACTTCCATCGTTTTGGCAAGAGACTCTACCTCTCTTTTGTCCAAACCTTTCCTCATTCTTGTACCACCACCCGCCGCACCTCCTCGTAAAGAGTTAATCACAACCCAACCTTCTGCTTCTGTCTCACTATCGCTCCATTCAAACACGATCTCCGGTTGCTTATTCTCAAATTTCTTGAGTAAATCTTTCATTTGTATAAAATTTGGGTTTAAATCTTAGGCAAAAATAGAAATATTTGGGAGATAGCTATGCCCTTATACAAAGTGTGTGGAATTTTTGAAAGGCTGGATTGCATTCAATACATCATTAGCACGCTGAATCTGTCCCGAAAATCGGAATGGCGCTGATATTGGGGATTTCCACTGATTTTATTTAGTTCCCATAAATCACTCCCCCACAACTATCTCGACTAGCACCCGTCACAGAAGCCAAGCAGTTATTTTCATTTCTTAAGCGAAGCACTCCCAAAAAGGCAAAAATAAGCGCTTCTTTAAAGTCGATAAGGATTGGATCAGCTTTAGGAATATCCAGATTTTCGCCCAAAGCTTTGCTCAATTCCTTCATAAAATAACTGTTATAGGCCCCTCCACCAGTTACGAGCATTTTCCCTGTTGCATTCGGGATGACTTTTTTGATCTGATAAACATAGTGGATGATCAAGGTATGTAATTTATCCTCTATCGGTACATTAGGGTACTTTTCTAAAATATCATAAAACACCGCAAGATCTTCTCTTCCAAGTGATTTTGCTCCTCGTTTATGGTAAAATGGAATTTCATTGAGCTCTCTTAAAATTTCCGGGAACAAAACCCCGCTGCTTGCAAGAACTCCACCTTTGTCATAAGGCATCCCTTTTTGCTGAGCATAATGATTTAGAAGTAAGTTAAAAGGACAGACATCAAAGGCAGTCCTTTGACCTGCAGCATCCAAACTGATATTGGCAATGCCACCCAAATTGATACAGTAATCATACACATCGAAAAGCAGCATATCTCCGATAGGAACCAAAGGTGCACCTTGACCTCCTAGCTGCACATCAAGCATGCGGAAGTCATTGATAACGGGCAAGCCTGAAGCCGCATGCAGCGCCCAGCCATTCCCGATTTGAAGACTAAGACCTTTTTCAGGTTGATGGAAGACAGTATGGCCATGTGAGGCAATGGCCTCTACTTGGATCTGATGCTTTGCGACAAACTTTTTGCTTTCCTCACCCATCCATTTTCCAAAGGCAACATCCAAAAGATGAAGCTCCAGGCCTGAAAGCTGATGTGAATTTTTGAGTTGATTTTCCAAAGCACTCGGAAAAGCAACTGTTTCAGCCTCCACAATTTTAAAAGTCCATTGCGCAGATTTTGTGAACTGACAATAGGCGATATCAAGACCATCTCCGGAAGTTCCGGACATCAAGCCGATCATATGATATGGTTGAGACATGGCAAGCGGTTAATTTTTGTTAAATATTCAGCCTTAAAGTTAAAAATAATCTTTTCAAAACAGCCCGAGGATGAAAATGACTAATTTAGCCGAATGTTCAATTTAAAAATTTCATTACTGAGAAGTAAAAGTAAGCTTATTTGAAAAATCTGATCATCGATATTGGCAATACAAGAATCAAAACAGCCCTTTTTGAAGATGAGCAAATTGTTCTTGAAAAGGCTTTTGAATCTTTGGAAGAGTTTATTCTGGAAATTGAAACTTTAGACTTTGAACATTGCATCATCAGCTCGGTGAAATTTAGCGAAGCAGACTTGAAAATGAAGTTGGACTTTGAATTTCTCTACTTGACAAGACAGTCGGCGATTCCAATCACAAATAAATATGGGACGCCCGATACTTTGGGAGTAGATAGAAAAGCTGCTGCGGTAGGTGCTAGATCCATATTTGGTGAAGGTAATTTGCTTTCTATTGATTTAGGAAGTTGCATCACCTATGATTTTCTGAACGAGAAAAATGAATTTCTTGGAGGAGCTATCTCTCCGGGTTTGAAGATGAGGTTTCTAGCCATGCATCAAATGACAGCGAGATTGCCCTTGACAGAATTAAAACAAAATGAAAAAATAAATATAATTGGAGACCGAACTGAATCAGGACTTCAGAGTGGCGTATATCATGGTATACTCTTCGAAATCGAAGGGTTTATAGCAGCTTATCAACAGCAACATCAAGATTTAAAGGTCATTATTTGTGGAGGAGACTCAAAATTCTTTGAAACCTTAACAAAAGACCACATATTTGTAATCCCCAATTTGGTCCTTTACGGATTGAATAGAATATTAACTTACAATGTCAATAAAAAATAGATTACGATTTATCGGTGCCATAGGTGCCTTTTTCATATTTTCAGAATCTTTTTCTCAATCAAGTGCTTCTTCTTACAGTGCGCTTGGTCTTGGAGAATTCAGCTATGGTGGCCTTACTCAAAACCAAGCCATGGGTGGATTAGGAATTAGCTACGGCACTGCTTGGTCTATCAATAATGTCAATCCCGCACTTGCTTCTAGAAACACAGTTTTTAATTTTCAAGCAGCTATGAACTACCGTTCTGTTCAGGCTGCTACAAGTTCAGAAAGTGAAGGTCTAGATGGTGGAGGCTTATCTTATTTGGCTTTGTCACTTCCGATCAACTCAGGGAAAATGAGTGTTGGAATGGGTTTAAACCAAATTAGTGGCGTGAATTATAACATTTTGGTGAATGGGCAAGTTGCTAATTCAGATCTAAGATCCATCAACAGGGTAGAAGGTGAAGGGGGTATTTCAGAAGCCTATTTGTCAACAGGTTACATGATTGCCAAAAACTTAAGCATTGGTATTCATGGTTCTTACCTATTTGGTTCTACAATCAGAACCAATCAATTGTCATTAGTGGACTCTGCTGGAACTCCCATAGGAGCAACTTCCGAATACTATGAAAGATTTACCGTAGCTGATGTTACGGTCAAGGGTGGAATTCATTATTTCTTCAAAACTGGAGAAAGAAGTAACCTTCACCTTGGAATGATGTATCATGCCTTTGGAGATATCAGTGGGAAACAATTTGCAAAAGTGGCTGACTTGGGCAATGCAAACAACCCAGATGAACCCGGAGATGTGATCAATGATAATGATAGAGGGAAAATATTTCTTCCTAATAAATTAGGTTATGGTATTTCTTTCGAAAAAATTAATAAATTTGTAGTTGGTCTTGAAGCTCAATTTCAAGATTTTACCGAATATAGGTCCTTTACAGGTGAATCTGGAGAACTTGGTGAAAGCTTTAAAATTGGATTAGGAGGTCAATGGACACCTGACGTCACGTCGATGGATAACATGCTGAAACGCACCATGTACCGAGTTGGACTCGAATATCAACAAACTCCATACATAGTCAACCAATCCCAGATTACGGATGTTGGCATCAATTTTGGAGGTTCGATTCCTCTAAACTCCCTGTCTATGGTAAATCTAGCCATCAAAGTCGGAACGAGAGGTTCGACAAATAATGGACTGATTAGAGAAAATTATGTAAACTTTAGTTTAGGATTTTCTCTCAACGATAACTCTTGGTTTTATAAACGATCATTTGAATAAACAAAACACCTATGAAACTTAAATTTGTATTAGCCGGGATAGTGACCTTCATGGGGTTAGGATTTGCCCAAGCTCAAGATGGATGGAATTGGCCTTCTGATGAAGAGAAGGAAAAAACTGCTAGAGAATATAACGCTGCCTATGTGGATTATATGAACTCAGAGCAATTTGTAGAAGCGACTAAGCCACTAAACTGGCTTTTAGTAAATGCTCCTGATTTAAATGAATCTATATACATCAATGGTGTAAAAGTTTATCATGGCGCTGCACGTACTGTTTCTGATGAAGCTCAACAAAGAGTTTATCAGGACTCTGTAATTACAGTATTTGACCTTAGAAAAGAGAAATTTGATAACGAAGCAAGATGGATTGAAAACAAAGCATACTACGGCTATCAATATTTCAAAAATGATAAAACTAAGATTCCTGATGTGTTAAGCACATTTGACAGAGTAGTAGAAGTGAATGGTGAATTTCAGACAGTTGATTTACTTGCTTGTTATTATGACCTTGTTTATAGAAACTATGCCTATAATCAAGCTTATGCAAAAGAGGAGATTTTATCTGTTTGCGATAAAATAACTGTTCTTGCAGAAACTGCTGAAGCTAATGGCGCTGACGTTTCGGTACCTATTTCAACTAGAGATCAGTTAATTGTAGCAATGGAATTGATAGATTGTGATTTCATTGAAAATACGCTTGGAGCAAAATTGAAAGCGGATCTTACAAATGAATCTCTAGCAGATCAAATTTTCAAGTATTCAGTTCAGTATAACTGTACTAATACAGAAGCGTTCATGACTGCACTTGAACTAATAGATTCTAAGAATCCTACGTTTGCAACCTCGCAAGTTAGAGCTTTGAGATATTTACAAAATAGAGAATATGACAAAGCACAACCTATCTTGGAGAAAGCTTTGACACTTGCTGAGACAGACAGCCAAAAAGCTGATGTATATTTGGACTTATCAAAAGTTCATGCACAAGCAGGTAGAAAAAGCGCTGCTAGATCTGCGGCTTTAGAGGCAGCTAAACTTGATGAAGAAAAAGCAAAAGACGCTTGGTTGACCATAGCACAATTGTACATGGAATCCTTCAATGATTGTAAAGGAGGTGTGAGTAGAGCTAAAGATAGATCAATATATATCGCAGCTTACAATGCTTATCAAAGAGCAGGAAGTTCATCTGGCATGGCGTCCGCAAAAGCCCAATTCCCTTCTAAAGAAGAATTGTTTACAGAAGGTTTACAACCAGGTTCTACCATCAACACAGGTTGTTGGATTGGTGAGACTGTAACATTGGCTACGAGAGACTAAAAAATAAATTAATTAGATTTTAAAAGGCGGTTTTTTAACCGCCTTTTTTCTGTTTCTAAGCGTTTCTTATATTTGTGTTATGTCAAGATTTTCGCCTTTTATACTCTTATTGTTATGCATAAATCTTCTTTCTTGCAAAGAGGAAGTGGATACTAGTTTTATGGAGAGCTATCTTGGTCCTACAGGAATTGCTTATGATGTTGATCTATTTCATTCAGATAGCACGAGAATCAAAATTAACCTAAAAGCAAAGAAGCAGTTAGAGTTTTCAAGTGGAGATTACGAGTTTCCTGAAGGAATAGAAATCTTCTTTTACAATGATAATGAGGAGCTGACAACCACTATTCGTGCAGATAGAGGTTATTACATAAGAAAGGATGGTGTGTACAGAGGGGAAGGAGATGTGCAAGTTGAGAATCTAGAAAAACAGCAGAAATTAGCTTCTGAAGAGTTGTTTTGGAATCCAGTCACAAAAAAGATATATACAGAAAAATTTGTTACCATCCAGGATCCACAGCGCTTGATCAAAGGTACAGGAATGGAGGCCGATGAGTCTTTCAGCGAATACGAAATCAAGAAAGTCATAGATAGTAGGACGGTCATTCCTGGAGAAGAAAATTAAATAAAACGATCTTAGCATAAACACACACCGCAAAGAGCTTATGAATGAAATTTCAGATCTGCTCTCAAAATATTGATCAAAAATGAAATTACTTGATATCATACTTTTATCATTATCTGCCGCATTGGTGATTATTGGGACGCATTTGACGATTACGACAGGAATTTCATTGTCTTATCCAGTCTTCATGCTTGCAGTAGTTTTTTTGTTTTGGTACAGATATCGGAAAAACGCTGCTATCTTTGAAGAAAAAGAAAAGGAACAGCAATCAAAAGCTAAAAAATCCAGTAAAAGAAAGTAATGGAATATCAGTATTTTACCTACGTATTGATTACGCTAATTTTTTCAGCCCTATTTTCAGGTGTTGAGATTGCTTTTATTTCTGCAAATAAGCTTCAAATAGAACTTCAGAGCAAACAGGGTCAATTGTCAGGAAAAATCCTTTCTAACTTTGTGAAAAGTCCGGGGCAATTTATCGGAACTACACTCATTGGAAATACCATTGCCTTGGTGCTTTATGGGATTTTTATGGCGAGTCTTTTAGAGCCTTGGATTCAAGGTTGGGTACCAGAAAACCTAGACAATCAAGTCAGCATCATGCTTATTCAAACAGTGCTTTCTACTATTTTGGTTTTGATCACTGCTGAGTTTATTCCTAAGAGTATTTTTATGCTTAACCCAAATAGTTTGTTGTCTGGACTTTCGGTTCCATTTATGATTATATATGTCATCATGTATCCAGTGGTATGGTTTGTAGTTGGGCTTTCTAGATTTTTTATCACCCATGTTTTGAGGTTAGAATATTCCGAAGACAAGCCTGTTTTTAAGGTGACAGATTTGAATAGCTTCATTCAAAACAACCTTCATGCAGCTGGAGAAGATGCTAAAGTGGAGGTTGATTCAAAGATTTTTGACAATGCAGTAGAATTCAAAACGATTAGGGTGAGAGAATGTATGGTTCCCCGTACTGATATTGCTGCTGTAGAAATCGAAGAAAGCATTACAGACCTGAAGGAAGTATTTGCAGAGAGCGGTCATTCTAAGATCATCGTTTATCGTGAGACGATTGATGACGTCATTGGATATTGTCATCAATTGGAGCTATTCAAAAAACCAAAGACAATAGAAGACATCCTCACTCCTATCATCATTGTTCCAGAATCGGCATTAGCCAATGAGCTTTTGGTTCAGTTTATTCAAGAGCGAAAAAGTTTGGCTTTGGTAGTGGATGAATTTGGAGGAACCAGTGGAATTGTGTCCATGGAAGACATCATAGAAGAGATATTTGGAGAGATCCAAGACGAATATGACAATGATGATCTAGTAGAGCAGAAGGTTTCAGAGCATGAGTACCTGATGAGTGCCCGACATGAGATAGATTATTTAAATGATAAATATAATTGGGAATTACCTTATGGAGAGTTCGAAACGCTCTCTGGATTAGTGATTTCATTGGCTGAAAATATCCCCAATAAAGGTGAATCCGTCACCTATGGGGCATTTACCTTTACCGTAGTGGCCAAGCAGGACCACCGCATAGATACTTTGAAAATCAAAGTCAATTCCGCATTAATTTCCAAGAAGTAATTTATTGACAGCGATAATATTTTGAATTTAGCTTTAGATGTAATTATTTTGCGGCACTTCAAAAAACCAGAAGAATGGCATTAATTAAAAAAATCAGACAGAGAACAGGTCTTGCAATCGGTGTAATTGCAGTAGGTTTGATATTTTTCCTCGTTGGAGGAGATATATTGAGCCCAAATTCAACCCTTTTGGGTGGCAATTCCAATGAAGTAGGTGAGATTGCAGGTGAAAGTATTCCTTATGAAGAATACATTCGTAAAATCGAAGAGGTGAAGATCTCTTTCCAGCAGAATACAGGAAGAACTCCATCAGAGCCTGAGATGTATAGCATACGTGAACAAGCGTGGCAAGCATTGATCGTAGAGAAGGTCTTCAAAAATCAATATGAAGAATTGGGTCTTACTATCTCTGATGCAGAGTTGGTGGATATGGTTCAAGGCGAAAATATCGTTGCTGAGCTAAGACAGCAATTGGTAAATCCTGCTACAGGAGAATTTGACAGAACCCAATTGATCACTTTTCTACAAAGTTTGGAAGATGCAGGACCTGAGCAAAGAGCTTTTTGGGCACAACAAGAAAAACTATTTGCAGATGCAAGGTTGAGAATCAAATATGATAATTTGTTAGCAACTTCTGATTATGCGACAACCGCTGAAGCCAAACTTCAACACAAATCTTCAAACAGTATTGCAGACGTGGATCATGTATTCATTCCTTTCTATGCCGTACCAGATTCTGAAGTTGAGGTTACTGATGCAGATCTAAAAGCATATATCAGTAAGCACAAAGACAAGTTTAAAGTTTCTAATTCAGCTGACTTAGATTATGTAGTTTTTGAATTATTACCTAGTGCGGAAGATTCCGCAGAAGTAATTTCTGAAATTACTACTTTAACTGAGGAATTGAGAGCTACGGAGACAGACTCTGCTTTTGCTATCAGAAATTCTGAAGGAGAAAATCCTTTCAGAACTTACCTTCCAGGGGATAACCTACCTGAATCATTGACATTGAATGTAGATGAGATTGTAGCAGGTGAGACTTATGGTCCATTCATTACTTCTAGATCTACTTATGTTTCTTATAAGATCAATGCTAAATATGACGGCATAGCAAGAATGCGTGCAAGCCATATTCTTTTTGGAACAAATGGGCTTGAAGATGAAGCTAAATCAGAAGTAAGAGCAAATGCTGAAGAAGTCTTGAAAGACATCCAAGAAGGATTGAACTTTGCTACTGCAGCATCTCAATATGGACAGGATGGTACAGCACAAAGAGGTGGTGATCTAGGATGGTTTGCAAAAGAAGATTTCGTAACTGAATTCGCAGATGCAGTTTTTGCTACTAGATCAACTGGCTTAATTAACACCTTGGTAGAAACGGAATATGGTTTCCATATCATCAATGTGACGGAAATGCCAAAAACCGAGACTTTTAAAATAGCGACAGTTGAACTAGAACTTGGTCCAAGTGACGTTACTAGAAATGATGCATTCAGAAATGCAGATGCTTTTGCAGCTAGTTCTGGCAATTCAAGTGAGTTCAAATCAAATGCTGAGGCTTCAAATTATAGAATCATTCAGGCTAACGGAATTGATGCTTTCGCTAGAAATTTGAATAATCAAGCCAATGCAAGAGAAGTCATCAGATGGGCATTCAATGATGCTTCTGTAGGTAGTGTTTCTCAAGTTTTTGAACTGGACAATAGCTATGTGGTTGCCAATTTGAAAGGTAAATATGAAGAAGGGACTGCTTCTTTAGATCAAGCAAGAGTGCAAGCAACGATCCAAGTAAGAAATGAAAAGAAAGCAGCCAAAATCTCCGAGCAAATCAAAGATATGAAGACGCTTGAAGAAATTAAGGCAGCATTTGATGAGGCGGCTTCTTTGGATAATACTCCTGACTTAAACCTGAGTTCAAGTGTACTTCCTGGAGTTGGTTTTGCACCTAAAGCAATCGGAGCGATCTTTGGGCTGAAGAATTCAGGTGAGATGACCAAACCAATTCATGAAGATGTTGGAGTTATCGTTGCTAAATTGAATTCAATCACGCCGGCAGGAGAAGTAGCAGATTATTCCAGCTACCAAAATCAAATCACTCAAAACAATTCCCAAAGAACTGCCTATATGATTATGATGGCATTAGAGGATTTGGCTAAGGTGAAAGATTACAGATACAAATTCTTCTAAAAGAAGCGAAAATATGTTTAAAAAAACCCGTGACGACCTCACGGGTTTTTTTGTTTGCTTATATGAGCTAAATGCAACTTCCTTACAACTAATATATCTGCTGTCTCATGATATAGGTTGACGCCGAAACTGTGGATAAATTTATTAAATTAAGTCCACATATGACAACAGAAGAAAGACATCGCAGACGATTTAGCGAGGAGTTCCGTAAGGAACAGGTTCAATTAATAGAAACTGGGAAGACTACTATTCTTGAAGTTTCTAAACGGTATGAGGTAAAGACTCAAAATATTAGAGTCTGGATGGAACGTTATGGGAAAAAGAGTATTCCTGGTAGGATCTTGATTACAACCGGTAAGGACTATGATCGGATCATGTCTCTAGAAAAAGAGAATAAAAAGCTCATAGAGCTTATTGGTAGGCAACAGGTTGAGCTTATCCACAAAGACGAAGTTATCCGTCTGGCAAAGGATCGGCTTGGAGAAGATTTCGAAAAAAAATGACTGTCCCGTTGCTACTGTCCATCAAGTTTAAACAAGATGAGCACGGGATTTCCATGGAGCGGTTTTATGCTTATGTTGGCATCAGCCGTCAGGGTTTTTCAAAGGCATGTAAGGTCTTTGAGAGGGAAAAATTTATGATGGAAACGGTATCAACCTTAGTAACGAACTATAGACAGAAAAAAGACAGGCGTGCAGGCTCAAGGTCTTTATATTACAATCTGGATATTAAGGGTCAGTTTGGGATAGGAGTCAATAAGTTTGAACAGCTAATGTCTGAGCATGGTTTGACACTAGCCCCGATGAGTGTCAGGGTGATTACGACACGGTCTTCGATGCAGAGCTGGAATTACTCCAATCTTATCAATGGACTTTTAATCAACAATATTAATCAGGTAGTTGTAGGCGATTTAACCTATCTTACGCTGTTTGGCAAACGTTTTTATCTGTTTTGCCTCACAGATCTGTATAGTTCACGGATAGTTGGGATTGGTTTTGGTTCTATGATGCGAGCGAAAGAAGCAAAGCAGGCTAGAGATGAATGGGTAAAGCTGAGGAGGAAGAAAAATCTGAGAGGTTGCATCCATCACACTGACGGAGGGTCTCAATATTTTTCGAGACTTTACCTGAAAAGTCTTACAGACATGGATGTCGAGGTAAGCTGCGCAGAAAACTGTTTAATGAATGGTTATGCAGAACAGAGAAACGGTTTGATCAAACATCACCTTATTCCAACGGTACGGGATTCCCATGGAGACGAACTGCAAAAAGAGATAAGAAGGATAATCAGATTCTATAATTATGAGCGAAAACAGGAAGGTCTAGGATGGTTGAGTCCTGTAGAGTACGAGAGAAAAATAGCAGATATGGCAAATACCACCACGCTAGAACTCCACAAATACACCGATGGAAAAAAAGGGTTTTCGGAGGAATAAGACGACCAAAAAGAGGCTAAAAAAGAAGAGCAGTCCGAATTGATTCGGACTGCCCAAGAGCAAAGCTCTTTTCAGTCGATCAGAAGTATTCCCTGATGGGTTGCTCCCCAGCAGAGCCCATCTCCGCTTATTCTGATAAGTTAAATTTAATTTATACATTTGGTTTCAACATAAAAAGTTTTCCACACTTTTCGGTTTTCAGTCAATGATCTGTCAACCTATTTTATGAGGGGGCAATCTTGCTGTTGACCGTTGTCTGTCCCCCGTTGACTTTTTTATTTTTTTCAATGACGTTTATCCCTTAAATTCGTAATCATATGAACAAGACATTCGATAAAGAAGCTTTCAAGGAAAAACTAGAAGCTCAGATGACCTTCCCGGCTTTGTATATGTTTAAATTTATTGTTCCAACGGGACAAGAACACGAAGTAGCCGCACTTTTGCCTAATAACAGCATCGAAACCAAAAGCTCTAGCAAAGGAAAATATGTGAGCGTAACAATTCAAGCCATGATGGGATCAAGTGGCATGGTGTTGGATGTTTATGAACGTGCTTCTAAAATAGAAGGCGTAATCTCACTATAAATCAAAAACAAGATGTGGAAAGAAGAAAATAATAAACTGGTAAGAACTTTTGAATTTGGTGACTTCCAAGAAGCTTTTGCTTTTATGACAAGAGTTGCTTTTTTGGCAGAAGCACAAGGGCATCATCCCAATTGGAGTAATGTTTACAATATGGTGACTATTGAGCTAACGACCCACGACAAAGGAAATGTGGTGACAGAAAAAGATAAAAAGTTAGCCGCTGCGATCGATAAAATTTAAGATGCCGGAAGACAAACACATTCATCTCTATCTGATTCCTACGCCGATAGGCAATTTGGGAGATATTACGCTGCGTGCTATAGATGTTCTCAAGTCTGTTGATGTAATCCTAGCTGAAGACACAAGGACGACAGGAAGACTACTCAAACACCTTGAAATCCAAAGGCCACTTCAGAGCTACCATATTTTCAATGAGCACAAGACTGTAGAGAAGTTGATAGATCGAATGGAAAGAGGTGAAATCATGGCCATGTGCAGTGATGCTGGCACACCCGCGATTTCAGATCCAGGATTTCTTCTCGTCAGAGCTGCACGGGAAGCTGGACTTGAGGTGAACTGCCTTCCAGGAGCAACTGCTTTTGTACCGGCTTTGGTAAATTCAGGACTGCCAAATGATCGATTTACTTTTGAAGGGTTTCTCCCTCACAAAAAAGGAAGAAAAACGAGAATCGAGAGTTTGCTCGAAGAAGAAAGAACAATGATCTTTTATGAGTCACCACACCGCTTGATGAAAACATTGGTGCAATTTTCCGAAGCTTTTGGAGAAGAGCGTATGGCTTGTGTTTCACGAGAATTGACAAAAATCTACGAAGAAAACGTAAGAGGCACCTTGGCAGAACTGATCACTTACTACGAAGAGCATCCAATCAAAGGAGAAATTGTATTGGTAGTGCAAGGGAAATAGAAAATGATATTTGTGGACATTTTATTGGATATAAGGATATTTTAATGTTAAGATAGCTAGTTATTGGTTATCAGTTGATTAGTTTCCAAAGGCATCCGCATATAGTATCCACAAGTTTCCAATATCCATTAGTATCTAATAAAAAATATCAACTCAACCAACTCAAAACCATGATTGACTTAAATCAAATTCTAGATCAGACCAAAAGTATTGCCAAAGAAGCGGGGGCTTTTATCAGAAAAGAACGGCAACATTTTGATCTAAAAAAGGTAGAAGAGAAAGGATTTAATGACTTAGTTTCTTATGTAGATAAGGAAGCAGAAAAGATAATTGTAAACAAACTCTCGAAAGTCTTGCCTGAAGCAGGGTTTATCACTGAAGAGGGGACTCGTGAGGAAGAAAATAAAACCTACACTTGGATCATTGATCCGCTAGATGGTACGACCAATTTTATTCATGGAATCCCTGTTTTCTGTGTGAGTATTGGTTTGATGAAAGACAATGAAATAGTGCTGGGGGTAGTGTATGAAGTGAATCTTCATGAATGCTTCTATGCCCTCAAAGGTCATGGAGCTTTCTGCAATGACACGCCAATCCGCGTCAGTGCTGCACCATCTCTTTCTCAAAGCTTGATTGCTACTGGTTTTCCTTACAGCGCTTTTGCTCAGATTGATGAATACTTAGAAATCATGAAGGTTTTGATGCAAAAATCCCATGGCTTAAGAAGGCTTGGAAGTGCTGCTGCAGATCTATGCTATGTCGCTTGCGGCAGAATGGATGCGTATTTCGAGTACAACCTCAACTCTTATGATGTAGCGGCAGGGTCTTTGATTGTACAAGAGGCGGGTGGAGAAGTGACAGATTTCAAAAAAGGCAATGATTTTCTTTTTGGAAGAGAAATTATTGCTGGAAATAAACCTGTACATGAAGGACTCTGGAAGGAACTTGACCAAATTTGGAATAAATAGTTTCTGACATCACTCTTTTTCATTAATTGCTTCTCTATTTTCTATCACTTTACGTTTAAAGTATTTGGGATTAAAATCTATTTTATGAAAAAGACATTCATTATCATACTGACAGTTTTTGCATTTCTCTTGGTTGCTTTGATAGCAGTACCGTTTATTTTTAAAGATAAAATCATTGAGCGCATCGACAAAGAAATCGCTCAATCTGTTAATGCACAAGTTCATTACGATTTCAACAATATCAGTTTGAGTGTTTTCAAGCGCTTTCCTGATGTCAGCGTGACATTGCGTGAATTTGGTATCACAGGAAACCCGCCTTTTCAAAATGATACACTGGTGCACGTGGATCAACTTCAAGTAGATTTCAATTTGAGGTCTGTACTTTTTGCTGATACACCTTCGCTATCGGGGATGCATTTGGATGGTGGTAGCATTTATGTGAAGGTGCTCGAAGATGGACAAGCCAATTATGACATTACGATACCTTCTGAAGAGGTTGCTGAATCTGAAAGCACTTTTGAAATTGGTGTTGACCTGATTGAAGTCAATAACCTCAATTTCATATATGACGATAGACAATTGGATTATTTCATGGCTTTAGGAAATGTGCACCTGCTTGGCAAAGGTAACTTTACCGCAGACGTTTACAAAATGCCTGTAGAAATGGATGCCTTGATTGCTGATGTAACTTATGAGGGCACAAATTATCTCAGAAATAAAAGCTTTAGAGGGAATACCAATGTGGATGTGGACATGGAAAATATGAAGTTTGCATTTTCAGATGGAGAATTTGCAGTCAATGATTTCCTTTTTGATCTCTTTGGTTTTGTTGCCTTGCCCGCTGATGATATTGAGTTTGATATGGAATTTGCAGGAAAAGACAATACCTTCAAAAGTATCTTATCTCTTGTTCCAGGAATATACTCCGAAAGTTTTGAGGGAATCAAAACTTCTGGGACTATGGATTTCAATGGGTTTTTCAAAGGAATTTACAATGACAACAGCTTCCCTTCATTTGATATTAATTTGAATGTAGCAGATGGGATGTTCCAATACCCTGATTTACCAAAACCTGTAAGCAATATCAATGTGGCCATGAAAGTTGTCAATACAACTGATAATCTGGATTTGACAAAAGTAGATATTTCGGCATTTAATATGAATTTTGGAAGCAATCCGATTTCGGGACGCTTGCTACTGGAAAACTTGGTGACTTATGATATTGATGGAAATTTGGTTGGGAAATTAAACTTGGAAGAATTGACTTCTATTTTTCCAATTGAGGGAATGACGCTGAAAGGTATGCTCGATGTCAATGCTACGGCTAAAGGCAGATACGATTCTGTTGCTAATATTATACCGAGCATCGATGCCAAAATGCTCCTCACAAATGGATATGTAAAAAGTGCTGATTATCCTGCTCCAATCGATAAGCTGAATGTCAACGCGAGTATCCTGAATACAAGTGGAAATATGAATGACTTCTTGGTCAACCTGAGCAATTTTGGTTTTGAACTGGAAGATGAAAGGATCAATGGTAACATAAGAATTCAGGATTTTGAATTGTTGAACTGGGATGGTGCTATTGAAGGAACTGTTGATGTGGGGAAAATGATGGCCATTTTTCCTATTGAAAATACCATTATGGAAGGAAAAATCATCGCAGATCTGAAATCAAAGGGATCTTACAAAGATGTAGAAGAAGGAAGATTCAACAGATTGGATACACGTGGAGAGATGTTGGTGCAGAAATTTTATTACACTTCAACAGACTTGCCACAAGGAATTAGGATCAATGATGCAAAAGCAGATTTCACTCCAGAAAGAATCAATTTGACAAAATTTGATGCACGGGTTGGCGAAAGTCCACTGACTGCCTCAGGTTTCTTGTCCAATTACATGAATTATTTTTTGAAGGATGATGAAACACTTAAAGGACAGCTTGCATTACAATCACCAAAATTCAATGTAAACCAATGGATGGTGGAATCGGGTGATTCAGAAGATTCTGAGTTAACTGTGATTGAATTACCGAAAAACATTGACTTCACGATGGATGTTGCTGCAAACGAGGTGCTTTATGACAATTTGAATCTAAAACAAGTAAAGGGCAGTATGACCTTGCGTGAAGGAATCTTGAGCTTCCGCGAAGCATCTATGGTCACAATGGGCGGTCAAGTCGTTATGAATGGATCGTATGATCCTCGAGATCTGACAGCTCCGAAATTTGATTTTAATTTCAATGTGATTGATTTGAGTATTGCAGAGGCATTCAACTCGCTCAATACCGTAAAAGTACTTGCCCCAGTAGCTGAGCACCTGACTGGTAAGTTTTCTACAAGATTTGATTTTGCAGGACTTTTGGGTCAAGATATGATGCCAATATTGGCTTCCTTAGACGGAAATGGGATATTGAGAATTCTCGATGCGGCATTCAAAGACAGTCCTGTTTTAAAAGGAGTGACCAGTTTGACCAAATTAAATGATACCAACACAATCCAATTCAAAAACTTGAACCTGCCTATCGACATAGAAGATGGTATGCTAAGTCTAAGGCCTGTAGATTTGAAACTTTGGGATTACCAAGCCAATGTTCAAGGAAGTACTGGTTTTGATGGATCTATCAATTATCTAATCAACATGCAAGTTCCCGCTGGTAAATTCGGTTCTCAAGCCAATAATTTGCTAGCGACAATTTCTGGTACAGAAGCTACAGGTTCTACGCTTATTCCAGTTTCGATCAACCTTGGAGGAACTTATAACAGTCCCAAAATTGGTCTTTCAGGTGAAAATTCCATAGAGAGTTTGCTGACAAATGCTTTAAAATCGAGAGTTAATTCCGAAAAAGAAAATCTACAATCAAAAGCGACTGAGCAATTCAAAGCTGCAGAAGATAGCATCAAGAGTGAATTAAAATCCAGGTCAGAAGCACTTCAAGACAGTGCCAAAAAAGAAGCAGAGAAAAAGGTGTCTGAAACAAAAGATAAAGCCGTGGAAGAAGCCAAAAGTATTCTTCGTGGTGTCTTAGGCAACAAGTCCAGGCCTGTCATCAAGCCAGACACCGTGAAGATAGATACTACTAAAACTGGGACTAATTAGAGAAGAGCTCGCTAAGGATGCGAAGGTTCTTTTGTTTTAAGGTTTGAAAGTATGAGTCCCCTCCTAAAACTATGTTTCAGGAGAAAGCTGACAATTTAATATTTAGGTAAATTTGAGTTATAGTCCTGATCTTTGTTTTTATTTCAAAGATTTTGGATTTAATCTTTGTTGTGGTGGTCTCTGCAAAACAAATTTGAGCAAATATCACCTTCAAAAGGTCACTATCGGCATTGTTTTTCACATGTTTTGCAATTCTGGCAAAGTTGACCCATAAACATCGGATGTTTGCCCACATTTTATGCCTGATCAGCCCTCTATATCTTGTTTTGTCATTTGTATAGTGATAACCTAACTGGAAAATGGTGGCTTCTACGTTGTTTCGAATATTGAGTACTTCTTGAGGAATACTTTCTATTTTCTTTCTCAACGTGCATGCTTTTATTTCCTTATCAGTAAAATATCTGTAGTGTTCTGTTGTTTTGACCCTCCATTTCTGGGTGTCTTTCATCTTTAAAGCTTCTTGCTGAATCCCTGTTTTCAGGTCTTTTACAGTCAAAATCCCATTTTCATCCAACTCCAGATCATATCTTCCTTTTGGTCCCTGAATCGCATTTAGGATAAGTTCTGCATTTTTGCTGCTTACAAAATCCTGATTAGATGGGCTGTGGTAAGCTCCGTCAGCATGGACGTTCTCTACTTGATCACAAAACAATTCTTTAGCCTGAATAATAGCTTTTTCAAGAAAGGTATTGTCGGCAGCATCTGCTTTCTTCACCTCAACTCCACTGATCAGGTTCAGGCCTCCCTTGTCACAACTCTCGGTTACGTTTACGCTATACCCTTTTACCTGATTGCCGTCCTTGTTTCTGTAGTGACAGTCTGTGTCGTGTGGAGACTGGATTGAGTCTGAACTTATAGACTCCTTTGGCTTTGGTATGACAATTTTATGTTCATCCACATCAAACTGCTCCTCAAAAAGCCTGGAAAGTATGGTATAATAATCATTGGACAATTCCCGATAGACATCCAGAAGTCTGAAAATCAATACTCCCAAGTCTATCAGCTTTATTTTGACTTCTTCACCTGAACAGCGATAAACCACTTTATTACCTTTTTCGGCAAGCAGACTTTTTACCAACTCCATCTCAGATTGAGATAAAGCTGTTTCAAGTTTTGTGAAGTCTGCTTTGGAACAGAACAGCTGGACTGTTTCATGGATCAGTTCATACCGACTCAACCAGGCTATGTTGCTTCCAAGGAGTTTACTGTCCATTCGTATACTTCTGCCACTCACATGAAAATCTTTTGCCTGTCCTTTGGTGACAGATGCAAATGTCTGTTCCAACAAATTTGGATTCCCATCCCTTTCATGATCGACTATACGCTTTCGGAATAGGTAATAGGTCGATTCGGAGGGAATTGGATCATCCATATTGACCAGGCCCAAAGCCCTTCTGACCAAAAGATTAAACCTACATTGTTCAAAAAGCTGAGAATCGCTCCACCGATTGGCCTCTTTCAGGATCATCATGGCTACCATAATTCTGACCGAAGCATTGGGGCTTCCAGTTTCCTTTGAATACAAAACCTCAAATAAAGACTCCTCAACCCTTAATGTCACCTGATTCTTAAATAAATTATGCCAAGCTCCATTCTCCTCGTAGAAGCGCTCCGAACGATCTGTAAGAAAGGAATTGGGGTTGCTAAACACGCTTAATTGAGCTTTTTCTGAAGTTTTTTTGAACATCTATTTATACTTTAACTATCTGTAATATAGCTATTTATAACATAATAAACCAGCATGTAACAGAAAGAAAATCAAGGCTTTTAACCATTCTTTTTCAAGTAATTTTAGCTTAAATACTTTTCGGAGTGGACTCAAAGTATGAATGTTTTAAAGTTGTGAGGATAGCTTTATTAACATTGGGTTTCAGTTATGACCCCGAAGGTTATCGATTTATTTCCTCTGCGCTTCTTAGCGTTTCTCCGAGGCAAAAATATTTAATCCACAGAGGTTCGCAAAGGAACGCGGAGGGGATTTTTGAAATACATAATCAAAACTTTTCTTTTTGCGACCTTTGCACCTCAGCGCCCCTTAGCGAGAACCTTTTACCCTAGAATAAAATACCAGATACCAATAGTCACAAATGACAATGGAATGCCTAATCCGACCAATAGCGAGGCTAATTTGGGTTCTAAATTGTGCGAAATGGCGATGATAGAACCCGTGATCATTGGGGCCATGGCTGTTTCGATGACGGAAACCTTGAACACAAAATCATCCAATCGAAAAATAAATCCAAAAAGGACAAAGATCACTGCCGGAATCAACACCAACTTATAGCCTAAGCCTAGCCAAAGGTATTTCGAGCGTATAGCATTTCCATTTACTTTGATTTGAAGCCCAACAGCAATAAGCGCCACAGGGGTAAGGGTTTTTGTTACTAAATCAAAAACAGCAGAGATCCCAGCAGAAAATTGAAAACCTGAAAAATTGAGCATAAAGGCAATTATGAAAAATATAAAAGGAGGAAATGTTAAAATCTTTCTCGTTATATCCCGCTTTCGTTTTTTCTCATCTGAATAAATAGAAGCCACGACGATCGCAACACTGCTGACAAGAATAAAGGATCCTGCCTGATCGATCAACAAGGCTATTTTCAGTGCTTCTTCTCCATAAAGTGCTCGGACGATAGGAAAACCCACAAAAGAAGTATTTGCTAATCCTGCGGTGATGATTAGACAGCCCGTAAGAGATTTTTTCCAATTGAGTTGTTTGCCCAAAGTGCCAAAAAGCAACCAAGAAAGTCCAAAACTTATCCACGCAATGGAAATAGGCCAAAGCAAAGACAGCTCTAATTCAATTTCAGGGATATATTTCAAGGCTAAAATGGGCAACACCACATAGATCAGGTATTTGTTGAGATACTGCGCTGTACTAAAAGGGACTTGCCTTACAAACTGCAGCCCAATGCCCACAACTAGGAAAATAACGACGATGATAAGGTTTGTCATAAGCAGAATTCCCCGAAAGTTAACACAATCGTAATTTGGTTTTAATCAATAAGTTGATTTTTTTGATTTGATTTGGGTTCAAAATAAGACAGTTATGACTAAACTAATACCCATAGAAATCGAAGGACAGAAGCTTGTGCAACTATCCCAACTGACCATAGATCAGGCGAATGACTTGAGAAGTTGGTTGCCATCTGATGGATTGAAAAAAGGCCAATTACATGGAGTGGAATTGCAGGATTGTCTTTCATTTGAGACTTACGAATACTGGTTCAAAACCAATCATGTTTTGTCAAAAGCTTACGAGACCATTTTGGATTTTTAGATCATCCCAAAAGTCTTCCTCTTTTCGGCGAAATAGACTTCGAGGTGATTATATATCAGACTTTCCGCTAGCGGAATTCCTGATAAAGTCAATTCAATATTTCCTTGTGCACTTTTTGGATCAACATCCATCGTCTCTGTCATAAAAATCAGCTCTTGAAGCGTCAGTGGCTGATCAGATTTTTCGGGATTCAGTTTAATTTCATTTCCATAAAAATCCACCGCTTCATAGTAATACACACCATCCAAGGCATTTGCATAAATGCTGATTTCCTCTCCCCACTGACTTTCGGGATAACTCAGCTTACAAAGCAAAGTATTCGGCCCCGTGCCATTGAAATAGCTTTCTGGTCTATAATTAAAATTGATCACGCAGTAAAATTAGGGATAATTGATAAAAGAACTAGGCGTCTTTCAAATGTTATTCTTAAGTCGCGTTTGATGTAAAAGTGGCTATATAGGATTGAAATATAAATACTTGATTATCATTGTATACAATAAGTATATTATTATCATTGAAAAATAATATCACTGAATATCAACTACTTATGAATTAGCGAAAAAAAATAGTTTAAAACTTGCATTATTTACTAATGACTTGTTATTATTGATAATCAGATCATTACAGAAAGAACTGCGCAGGGATTTTTTAGGTCGGGTGAGTTTAATTATGTTTTATTTAACTAAATAATTGACAAAACGAGAAAAATCTTAATTCTATATTACATCCTATAATTTATGAAAGATTTTGGAACACTTATCACTGTTTTGATTTTAACGATTTTTTTAAATTCTTGTCATACCAAAGATCGATCGAATGAAAATTCCATTGTAATTGATCCTATGTTAGCTTCTGAGTTTGTGCCGTTATCTGAATTTGTAGATGATGTACAGTTTATTAAGTTAGAAACATCAGAAGAGTCAATTATATTAAATGCAAAGGAAATTATTATAAAAGACAATTTTATCTATGTAATTGATATCACATTAAAAGCTGTTTTAATTTTTGATAAAAAGGGGAAATTTATTTCAAAGCTAAACAAACTAGGAGAAGGTCCAGATCAATATCGAAATCTAGGACCTGTATTTGTTTCTGATGATGAATCTACAATTGAAGTGATTGAATTAATGGGTAGTAAATCAAAGAAACTGATTTACTCAATTCCAGATTTTGAATTATTAGACGTAAGCTCTTTTGATACACCTTTTTCGAATTCTTGGAGAAAAAATGGTGATTTGTATTATTTTTCAGCTCAACAAATAGAGAATTATGTAAATAATGAGCCGACTAATGCAGCAATTATTATCAGGAATGATAACAATCAACTCAGTGCTTTATTTCCAAAGAATATTGAAAAAGGCGGCTCAGGTTTTTCACCTTTTACCGAAAGCTTCACTCAAAATGAGTTAAATGAAACTTTCATCTCCTTGATGTACGATAATACGTTTTATCAATTGAAAAATAAAGAAGCTATACCCCTGATGTCAGTAGATTTTGGATCTTATGCTATAGATCATTCAATCGGAACATTGTCTCTCGAAAGACAAATGGAATATTTAAGTGCAGAAATAGAGGGTAAAGCTTCTTTTCCTGTTTTGAATTTTCACAACTCTAGATTCACAGCATTTTCATATTATTACAAACAAAATGGTGAAAATCTTCTCCATCAATACATAAAATTTAATCAAAATGGAAAAATCTATCACACAAAGTCTTTTTTAAACGATTTTACTACTTTTCCGAATGAAGTTTATCTAAGTTCTTACTTTTTAGCTATCAACCATGAAATCGTATATAAAGATTTTTTGGTGGATATCATTCTGCCTTGGTACAGCCTCAATGGGGAAAAAGAAATGGAAGTTGAGGGATTGGGATTGATTCAGGCTGAAGACAATCCGATTGTGATGTTAATGAAGTTGAAATAAATCCACCACCCAAACCCCAAAATCCCCTCAAAAAGTAATTCTATAAAAGTCAACTCAACTTTCTTCGCTATATTCGCAACCAAACAGCAAGTATCTAGTTTGAAGATTATTGTAAAGCGTGAGTCAGTTTAGAAACATATTACCGCTGTTTAGCCATTTCTGTTTGGCGTTGTTGCTAAGTGTCTTAGCGAACGGGGTATTCTTTTTTCACTCCCATGAGCTTGACAATGGCCGAATCATCACACACGCTCACCCGCTATTGACAGAGGAGCAGCAGGAATTGCCAGATCATGGTCACACGGAAGAAGAACTGATTTACCTAGATCTGATTTCACATGCGGAATATTTCGTTTTTGATTATCAATTTGACTTCCAAGCTCTTGATTTTTCAAGAACTTCTGCTGATACATTTGTAAAAGCAATAGAATCTTTTGTAGAAATAGAATTCGGATTTGAGCACAGAGGGCCTCCTAGTATCTAATTTTTTCTGAATTGAATCACCTTTGTCTTCCAGATAAAGTGAGGACTTACTTTATTTTCCCAAATTAAAATCAACGCAATGCGATTAATTATACTAATTGCGATGTGCCTTATTTCTATAGGTACATTGGCATCACAGAATAGAGATATTACAGGCAAAGTAATTGACAAAAGCTCTAGAGAGCCGATCCCAGGCGTAACTGTTTTCATTCCCGAACTCAACCGAGGCGTCGTTACAGAGTTGGATGGTACTTTTTCGCTTGGATCATTGCCAGAAAGAAATATAACTATACAGTTTTCCTTTATTGGGTATGCCACACAAGTAGAGGTGGTAAGATTGAGTGAATCAAATAATCAAGTGGTTATTGAATTGGAAGAAGCTGTTTCTAACATCGATGAAGTGGTTATCTCTGGCGCTTACATCATGAGTAAGGAAAGCTCACCTATTTCTATAGAAAAAGTTAGTCGAGATGCCATTCTCAAAATGCCTTCTCCAAGCTTGATGACCTCGCTTACCAAAGCACCTGGCGTAAATGAAATTTCTTTAGGGCCGGGGATTAGTAAGCCGGTAATTAGAGGTTTGTCTTTCAGTAGGGTTTTGTCTGTCTATCAGGGAGCAAGATTCGAAAATCAACAATGGGGAGCAGATCATGGTTTGGGTTTATCCGAAACTGGAATTGGTGATATTGAATTGATCAAAGGTCCAGCATCAATCATATATGGATCAGGTGCGATGGCAGGGGTTGTCAATTTGATTGAAGATAAAGATGCTGCAGCAGGAACTGTCGAGGGCGATGTGAATTTAAGAGGATATAGCAATTCTCTTGGTTTCCGAACTGATGCTGGTGCAAAAGGAGCAAGTGAAAATGGATTTTTATGGTCTTTGAGAGCAGCAGCAGAATCACATGCGGATTATTTGGACGGAGATGGCAATGCTGTTGGCAATACTAGGTTCAATACGCAAAATATCAAAGCAGGAGTTGGACTACGCAAAAAATGGGGAGATACCAGATTGCGTTACACGTATTTGAGACAAAACCTTGGAATCATTGATGAAAATGATGTCAGTGAATTGGTAACCAGCCGAGGAGACAGAAAAGTACAATTGCCTTTCCAAGATGTGAGAGATCACTTTATCAATTCAGAAACAAATATTTTTGTTGGAGAAGATCGGTTGAAAGCAACATTCGGCTATCATTTCAACTTTAGAGAGGAAGTCGAAACAGCAGAAGATCAAGTGGATTTGGGTTTAAGACAATCCAATTTTATGTATGACATCAAATACGCCAAAGAGATATTTTCAAATGTTGAAGCAATCTTGGGTATTCAAGGATTTTATTTACAAAATGTAAATTATGAAGATGCCAATGAATACCTGATTCCTGATGCTAAAAAGGATGATAGATCTATTTATTTTTTACTGAACTACAATAAAGACAAGTGGGTAGCGCAAGGTGGAGTTCGTTACGATTACAGAAAAGTAACCGCAGATGCCAGTGCAGACCATATTGTTGATTATGGATTCTTGCTTCCAGGAGAGCCAGCAGACAGAACATTGACAAGAACTTTTGATGGTGTCACAGCAAGTGCAGGGACCACCTTTAGACCGAGTTCGACTTGGAGGTTTAGATTGAATGTGGCACAAGGATTCAGAGCACCTGATTTGGGAGAGTTATTTTCAAATGGACCACACCCAGGAACAAATAGGTTTGAAAGAGGGAGTGCTGATTTTGTTAGAGAACAGAATGTTCAATCTGATTTTGGTATCAGATACAGCAAGTCAAATTTCTCTATCTCAGGTGAAGTGTTCTACAATCACATTGATAATTATATCTTCTTTGCGCCAACAGATGATTTTGTAGGCGATTTGACTGTTTGGGAGTTTGAGCAAGCAGATGCAAGATTATATGGAGGTGAGTTGGAATTAGATATTCACCCAACAGCAGCCAAGTGGATTTCAGCATCTACATCCTACAGCATGGTTATCGGCCAAAGAAGATCAGACATGAGCTATTTGCCCTATATCCCAGCATTTAGATGGAATCAATCAGTTGATTTCAGATTGAATAATGTAGGAGCTTTGAAGAATCCATACATCAGTGTTTTGGGTTCATACATTTTTGATCAAAACAGAGAAGCACCTTTGGAGGAAGCTACTCCAGGTTATTACTTGTTAGGACTAAATGTGGGAAGTCAAGTGATGATGGGTGGAAAAGCACTTGATATCTACATCAGTGGATCGAATATGCTCAACAAAACCTACGTCGATCACTTATCCCTCTTCAGACCTTTTGGTGTGAATCAGATGGGAAGAAATGTGGCGCTGAATGTGAGGATTCCTTTTTGAGAAGCGAGAGACTAGAAGCGAGATAAAAGTTGACTTGTCGGCTGTAATGAATGAGATTGGAGAAATAAGAGAAAAGAAGCAAGATACAAGAAAAAATCCTTAAGATTAATCGGAGTAGATTGTGAACTATGCTGCGAGAAATATATAGAAATTAGCCTACAGCAATTTTTTTTATATGTTCGTTCCTAGCTCGTATTGAATAAAAAATAACCAGTATTTCAAGGATGTAAAAAATACTGGTCCAAAAGAGTAAATGAAAAAACCAATAACCCTCCAGACTAATTATTTGGAGGGTTATTTGGTTTTAGAGTTTGGATAAACTCCCAAAGTCCCATTACCATGAAAAACGCAAATTTGACTTACGATTTTCATGGTAAAATAGAAATTTATTAGCACCAATTCACTTCTTAGAGAAATCTTTTAACCAATTTTTAAACGGACAAAACCCATTTCATCATTTAAATTAACCCGAATCCAAACCATACCATCTTTAACAAAATATTCGGAAATCAACTCTAATATTTTGCTATTATCCACAAATTTAATCTCTGCAAGAAGATTAAACGCAGAATCATATTTGATTAGATAGATATCCCATTTGCTAGGGCTGCCTTCATAAGATGCCTGAGTTTTTAATGATGCGATTCTATAAAAGTCACCAGATTCAGGATCAATAACTAATTTATTATAAGTGATTTCTTCATCTAAGGCGAGTACTTGTTCTTTAAACTCCTTTTGTGATTCGGTTTCCAATCGATAAGGTTTGCTCTTTTGAGAAGGTATTTTAAACTGTTGAATGGGAATTTCTTGAAGCAGATTTTCTTGATTTAAGTATTCAAATACTTGGTTGTTAGCTTGGTTAAAAATGTATGTCTTATCGTTCCAAGAAAGTAGCCCAATTGGCTGAATGATTGATGTTTTGGACTTGCCTTGTATGAGAGAAATATTAAAATCATTTACTTTTTCTAGGTCGGTATTTTGTATTATCTCTACTTTTTCATTATCAAAGTCTAAGTAAGCAAAATGGAGAAAATTACTATCTTTTGTTGTTACTTGGCTGAGTAGCCTTTTGGGACTATCCAGAACAGTAAAATTATTCTTATACATATAGCCATCCCCTAAGCCAGTTTTCCCTACATAAGAATTATGCAAGTCAATAAATGAAACCTTCTTCAGGTTTTGGTCTAAAAATTCAATTCTCGTGAAGTTGTAAAAGACAAAAAGGCTATCGTTCCAAAAGTCAAACCACCATACAGTACCAACTCCATCTGGTCCTTCTTTTTCCACTTTGATCTTTCTCTCTAAGGTCAATAGGTTAAGATCAATTACTTCAATTTCCCCATTTTGAGCATCATAATGATATATTTTAGAATTATCATTTGAAAACCCACTCAGAAACATGTTGGTAGCTCCCATAATAATCTCACCTTTGGAATCCACCATCACAGTATCAATTTTTACAGTTAGGTTTGAGAAGTCAGCTTGCTTTTCATTTCCTCCACAAGAAAATAAGAGGACAGAGAAGATGAGTAAGAGGTAATTTTTCATAAAGTCTCTTTTAGCTTCAAAGTAATTACTAAATAGTTAGGATCAAAAAATAGATGGGAAATTAGTTTGTTTTTCATTTTTGTACCTCGAATTTCTGTCACGGAATTTTTTCAAACATCCAATAGAGGGAATTTTAACGAGGAGACAAGACAAATTATCAACAAATCTCTCCTTTTACTCTTTAAAAATCTTTTAAAATCAGGCTTTTTAAGCTAGTTTAGCTTTTAGTTATATGAAAAAGATGAAAAATATACAATATTATCTAATTTTTGTAGCATTAATTCTAGTGGGATGTTCTGATCAGGAAGTGACAGAGGTAGGATCAAAGCCTAAAAATATTCTTGTTTTAGGAAATAGTATTACCTGGAGTCCTCCTACTCCGGAAGTTGGTTGGAATAATGCGTGGGGAATGGCTGCATCGGAACCAAGTAAAGATTTTATTTCTCAGCTAAGAGCAAAATTGCAAGTCGAATCCCCTGAAATTGTTTTGAAAGGAGTAAATGTGTTTCCATTTGAGCGAGGGTTTGATAATTTCGATTTTGCGGCTTATGATTCTTTGTTAGACTTCAAGCCAGATATTATCGTAATCAGATATGGAGAAAATGTCGATGCTTCAACGGTAGAAAGCGACAATCTCAAAATTGCATCACTTAATTTTATGAATTACTTGTTTGAAGATAGACCGTCAAAAGTAATCGTAACCACCACTTTTTGGAATAATGCCATTACTAACGAGCAATTGAGAAGGCTTGCAGCGGAGCAAAGTTGGGAGTTAGTCGAACTTTCAGATTTAGGAGATTACCAAGAAAACATGGCCATAGGTAAATTTGACAATGTTGGCGTTGCTACACACCCAGGAGATTTAGGAATGGAAAGGATCGCGAATAGGATTTTTTCAGGTTTGAAGAAATACATCAAATAAGATCAACATTTAGTTTTTTCAAACAAAATACGCCCTCAAAGTTTTATAAGCTAGTTCATTTAAGTTAGGCTTTTAGCTTTACTTTCAATTGGATAATCCATCGAATAAAACTAATTTTGGGCTACCTATTAAAAATCATATTCATGAAAAGAGATCAGGCAATCTTTGACCTAATTGCAAAAGAAGAAAACCGTCAGAAGACTGGTATTGAATTGATCGCATCTGAAAACTTCACCAGTAAGCAGGTGATGGAAGCGGCAGGAAGTGTGTTGACCAACAAATACGCGGAGGGTTTACCCAATAAGCGGTATTATGGGGGCTGTGAAGTAGTCGATCAGATCGAGCAATTAGCGATAGACCGTGCCAAAAAGCTTTTCGGAGCTACTTGGGCGAATGTTCAGCCACACTCCGGTGCACAAGCCAATGCTGCAGTTTTCCTAGCAGTTTTGAATGCAGGAGATAGTATTTTAGGTTTTGATTTGGCACATGGTGGTCACTTGACACATGGTTCGCCGGTTAATTTTTCAGGAAAATTATACAAGCCGCATTTTTATGGAGTAGAAGAAGAGACTGGCTTGATTGATTATGACAAAGTAGAAGCTACTGCGCTTGAGGTAAAACCAAAATTATTGATCTGCGGAGCTTCGGCCTACAGCAGAGATTGGGATTACGAGCGTTTGAGAGATATTGCAGACCAAGTAGGGGCTCTTCTTTTGGCAGATATTTCACACCCATCGGGATTGATTGCAAGAGGTTTGTTGAGTGATCCTTTGGAATTCTGTCATATCGTGACTACGACTACGCATAAGACATTGAGAGGTCCAAGAGGTGGTTTGATTTTGATGAGAGAAGATTTCGACAATCCATTTGGTATCAAAACACCAAAAGGCGAGTTGAGAAAAATGTCAGCTTTGCTAGACTCGGGTGTTTTCCCAGGTACGCAGGGTGGGCCCTTGGAGCATATTATTGCAGCTAAAGCGATTGCTTTCGAAGAAGCACTTTCTGACGAGTACATGGAGTATATCCTTCAGGTGAAGAAAAATGCAAGTGTAATGGCAGATGCATTTGTTGAGTTGGGATACAAGATCATTTCAGGAGGAACAGACAATCATCTGATGTTGATCGACCTTGGCAATAAAGATTTGACTGGTAAAATCGCTGAAGAGACCCTTGGAAAAGTAGACATCACGATCAATAAAAATATGGTTCCTTTCGACAAGAGATCTCCATTTGTGACCTCTGGTATGCGTGTTGGAACCGCCGCTGTCACTACAAGAGGATTGAATGAATCAGACATGAAGCGTATCGTTACTTTAATTGACAAGGCGCTAAGCAATCATGAAGATGAATCTGTCTTAGCACAAATCAAATCAGAAGTAAACGATTGGATGGTTCAGTTTCCATTATATTAATTACCCAAATTTCAGGTGGCATTAGATCAGTATAGAGAAGAAGACGAGGAAGAGGAGGGGATGTCCTTTTTGGATCATTTAGAGCAATTGCGTTGGCACTTGCTCCGATCTGTTTCCGCAGTTTTGATATTTACAATTGCAGCATTCCTAGCCAAAAGCATTGTATTCGGGAAAGTAATTTTAGGTCCATCAAAAATCACCTTCATTACCTATCAAGTGTTGTGTAGAATATCAGAATACCTGAATATTCCAGCACTTTGTATAGATACTCTCCCATTTACTATTCAAAGTAGGCAGATGACGGGGCAGTTTTCTATGCACATCACCTCAAGTTTGGTGGTAGGTTTAGTAGTGGCTTTTCCTTATTTGTTTTGGGAAATTTGGAGATTTATCAGTCCGGGATTATATAGTAAAGAAAGAAATGCTGCTCGTGGAGCGGTATTCTTTGTGAGTTTACTTTTCTTTATGGGTGCAGGATTTGGATACTTTATTCTATCGCCGCTATCGATAAATTTCCTTGCCAATTACCAGTTGGATCCTAGTATCCTCAATGAATTTGATATTACTTCCTACGTGACTACAATAGTGATGCTTGTATTAGCATCAGCATTGATGTTTCAGTTGCCAGTGGTGATTTACTTCTTGTCTATGTCTGGACTAGTATCAGCTGCTACTTTAAAATCTTACAGGCGACATTCAATTGTAGTCATTTTGATAGTATCGGCGATCATCACACCTCCAGACGTAATCAGTCAAATCATTATTGCTATGCCGATTATGGTGCTTTATGAAACAGGCATTATGATTGCCAAAAGGCTCGAAAAGAAAAGGGCTTTAGAAGAACTCAAAGAAAAAGAACAATAATACCATGTCAAAGAAAATTGCAATTGGTGGAGACCACGCTGGTTTTGCCTATAAAAAGGAAATGATTGTCAAACTTGAAGCTGCTGGATATGAAATCAAAGATTTTGGTCCTTATTCAGATGCTTCTGCTGACTATCCTGACTTTGTTCATCCATTGGCCGACGCGATTGAAAAAGGAGAATTCGAACAAGGAATCCTGATCTGTGGGAGTGGAAATGGAGTAGCGATTACGGCCAACAAGCACCAAGGAATCAGAGCAGCTTTATGTTGGAATCAAGACTTGGCAGCCTTATCAAGACAGCATAATGATGCGAATGTATTAGCACTTCCAGCAAGATTTATATCCTTTGATTTGGCTTTAGAATTAGCGGAGGTTTTTCTGTCTACCGAATTTGAAGGTGGCAGACATGCTACCCGAGTGAATAAAATTGCTTGTAAATAAATAGATCAAATTTGTAACCATCTATTTTACATGTAATTACCTATATTTTTTAATTTTTTCTTAAAATACTTAGGAAGCCTTAATTTAAGAAAAAAACATATTTCTTAAATTAAGACAAGCGCTAACTTAAATAATTACTCATAATATTAAATAAGACATCGATAAATTTAAGATTTAATCCCTTTAATTTTAGATGTATCTGTTTTTAAATAAAACTTCTGTAAATCAATACACTAAAATCATCACTATCTTTTATTTTTTTACTTTTGTTTATATTATAGATTATCAGCACTTTATCTTGACTTTTTTTCTATATTTTCGTAGATTTTGATTTAGTTTTTTCGAATTGATTTTTAACTTAAACGATGATTAGATGAACACAAAAGAGATTACCATTTTTGTACAGTCTTGGCTCAAAGAAAAGGGACTGTATCATGGCAAAATTGATGGTGATTGTGGCCCAAAGACCCTCGCAGCAATAGATGCGACAGATCAAATTCCAAAAGATTGGTCAGCAAGAAGAAAACTGGTGGGCATGCTGCAATATGTGACTACACAGTTTGGACAAAATCCGGGAAAGCTTGATGGTTTTTTCGGTCCAAATACACAGTATGCCTATGAAAATAGCCTTCAGATAGCAAGAACTGGAAATCAACCTGAGATCTGGCGTCCTGAAGAAATTTCAACCAAACCAAGTCCTTGGCCAAAGCAATATTCCTCAGCTTTCAAGGATTTTTATGGCCCAAAAGGAAGCAGTTTGGTGTTTGCAAATACTCCATATCCCTTGAAAATTGCTTGGAACCCCAATCAACAAGTCAACCGATTTACATGCCATGCAAAAGTAAAAGATAGCGTGGAGCGAATTTTTGAAAAGGTTTTGAATCATTATGGCCTCGAGCGTATTCAGGAGCTTCGTTTGGATTATTTTGGAGGCTGTTACAATGATCGGGCTATCAGAGGTGGTACACTTCCAAGTATGCATAGTTGGGCTATCGCAATTGACTTTGATCCAATAAACAATCAGCTTCGCTGGGGAAGAGATAAAGCAAGCTTCGCTAAACCTGAATATGAAGCTTGGTGGAAAATTTGGGAAGAAGAAGGCTGGGTAAGCTTGGGAAGGCAAAGAAATTTTGACTGGATGCATGTTCAAGCTGCAATTTTGTAAACAAACTTCACAGCTATAGACATTTCATTTCATCAATTTCAAACAATAAAAAAGCTACCCCAATTCTGAGGTAGCTTTTTCGGTTTGGTTATTATAGGGTTATTTATCTTCCATTTCTTCAACATTCGCAGTGAATGGATTAGCATCTCTAATAAGTCTTGCTGGCATCTCACCTTCCGTAGAAGCTACCGTCACACATACAGCCGCATCCCCAGTAATGTTGACTACTGTTCTGAACATATCTAGAATTCTATCTGGTGCAATAATTAAGGCGACACCTGCACCTGGAACACCGATGGCTTCCAATACGATTATTAGCATGATCAATCCAGCGCCAGGCACTCCAGCAGATCCAATGGCAGCCAAAGTTGCTGTCAAGACTATTGTCAATTGCTGTGAAAGGGTAAGATCCATTCCCAGGGCCTGTGCAATAAAAACTGCCGCCACTGCTTGATACAAACTTGTACCATTCATATTGATCGTAGCACCTAGAGGCAGGACAAAACTGCTGACTTCTTCTGATACACCTAATTCTTCTTCTACCAATTTCATGGTTACTGGAAGGGTAGCGGAACTTGATGAAGTAGAAAATCCTAACAGCATGGCAGGTCTTAGCGCCAATATAAAGTCTTTGAAAGGGATTTTAGTAAATGCCTTAAGCATCAATGAATAAACACCCACAATGATTAAAAATAATCCTCCCATCACTACAAGGGTATATTTCAAAAGAGCTAAAAGCAACTCAACGGCAGACTCTGGATTTTCTCCAGCAATATCTACTATTAAGGAGGCCATTAAAGCAAAGACACCGTATGGTGCAATCATCATGATGTATTCTACAATCTTTATAATAACATCATTTAAGGCATCAAAAAAATCTGTGAATGTTTTTGCTTTGTCTTTTGGTATTTGTAGCAAAGCAATTCCCGCAATAATAGCAAAGAAAACAACCTGAAGCATACTTCCATTATCCGCTGCAGCAGCAATTAGGTTTTCTGGAACGATATCAATAATGGGTTGTAATGGTCCAGCGTCTCTTATAGCGGCTGCATCACTGGCTTTTGAGCCAGCAGCTGCATCAAATTGAGTCATTAATTTATCTCTAGTTTCTTGAGGTAATTGTTCTCCTGGTTCGAAAAAATTAACTAAAAGCAAACCTAAAGTAATGGCAATTACTGTAGTGATCAAATAGGCAAAAATAGTTTTACCGCCAATTCTTGACAGTTTGGAAATATCACCCAAATTAGAAACACCCACAATCAGTGATGCCAAAACTAGTGGGACAGCAATCATTTTCAAAGCATTGATAAAAATCGTCCCAATTGGCTTGATGTAATCAACCGTGAAATCCGGAGAAATACCGAATTGGACAATCACCAAACCGAAAATTAGACCTAAAACCAATCCAGCGATGATCTGGGTATGTAATGGTATTTTTTTGAACATAGTATTTGGGTTAATTAATTACAATTTATTTGCCCTGCTAATGAGGAGGTAATCTGCCAAAACCAAAGCTCCCATGGCTTCTACAATTGGAACTGCTCTTGGTACAACGCATGGGTCATGTCTTCCCTTTCCGGAAACAGTCACAGAATCACCAGCTTCGTTTACTGATTCTTGATCAATCATGATGGTAGCTACAGGTTTGAAGGCGACATTGAAATAAATGTCCTCTCCATTGGAGATTCCACCTTGGATTCCGCCACTGTGATTGGTACGTGTTCTTACTTTGTCGCCTTCTGTGTAAAACGCGTCATTATGTTCCGAACCTCGCATTTTCACTCCTTCAAATCCACTTCCATATTCAAAGCCCTTTACAGCATTGATACTTAGCATCGCTTTTCCAAGTTCTGCATTTAGCCTGTCGAATACAGGCTCTCCAAGCCCTGCAGGAACACCTTTGATGACGCATGAAACTATACCACCAACTGTATCTCTTGATTTTCGAACATCATCGATGAAGTCGATCATCTTTTCTGCCATCTCTGGATCAGGACATCTGATAATATTTTCTTCAGTTTGGTCAAGATTCAGTTCCTGATATGATTTATCGAGTTTCAAATCACCAACTTGGCTGACGTAAGCTTGGATGCTGATTCCGAAATGCTTCAATAACATTTTGGCTATAGCTCCAGCTGCTACTCTAGCGGATGTTTCCCTAGCACTACTCCTTCCGCCACCTCTATAATCTCGAATTCCATATTTTTCTTGATAGGTGAAGTCAGCATGTGAAGGTCTGTATTTATCTGCGATATGACCATAATCTTTACTTTTTTGGTCAGTATTCATGATAACCATACCAATGGGCGTGCCGGTGCTCTTTCCTTCAAATACCCCAGATAGAATCTGAAACTCGTCTTCTTCCTTTCTTTGGGTTGTAATCTTTGACTGTCCCGGTTTTCTGCGTTGCATTTCATTCCTGATAAATGCTTCATCAATTTCCAATCCTGCCGGACAGCCATCTATAATTACACCCAAGCCCTTTCCGTGAGACTCACCGAAAGTACTTATTTTAAATAGTTTCCCAAATGAATTACCCATTATCTCTTTTTCATGATCAAGACAGCAATTAGTATTACTGATACTGCCAACAATAGATTGATAAAGATCGAAAAATAGTATTTATATCGTTGGTTTGAAAGTTTATTGTTCTCTACTTCAATCAAATCATAAATTCCACCTAAGCGTTGGTTGGAAATGGCTTGATTTACCTTAGATTCTCCCGTGATACTTAAAATTGCCTGGGGACGAAGCGTATCATATTTAGCCAAATTAGGGTTAAAATAAATCCACTCAAAGTGATCTGACAGATTGACTTTACCTGGCTCATTTACGGTTAAATAGTAGCTAAATTCTTTGATACCTGTCACTTTTCCCATGCCTCGATTCACTTGCTGTCTTACATTTGGGTCATAGGTATTTAATTTTTGGATTTGATTTGTTTTTGGTTTGGAAATAGAGTTGATATTACCTTCACCACTGATGCCAAAATTGTAGGTTATCCCCTCTCCAGTCTCAGCATTGAGTGTTTTGATATTTTCCCTCAATTGAAAAACACCTACACTGACCTCGTTTCTTAAAGGGTGTGGAGGAAGTGGTTTGACTTTGATGGATTTGGCAGCAGAATAGAAGGTCTTGTAGTCCTCTAGTCTATTGTTACCAAAAAATGTAGGGTTCTTTGCTACCTTATATTTGATCATTTCCCAAGAGATGGGTGGGATGGTTATTTCTCCTTCTGAAAATGGGAAAAATGTTGCTTCGTAAACTTTATACTTCACCCAGTTTTTACCATTGATGCTGACACGTTCTGGCTGAATATTGGTAATATTGAAATTTTCTTCCCAAGCATTGCTAGGTTTGAGTTTTTTAAGAATACCATCAAGCTGTCTTCCAGGCTCATAAAATTGAAATGGTGCCTGATTTGATTCAGCCATATAAAATGCAAGACTCACATTAATAGCTTCTCCTACGAAAACCTCACCCTTGTCCACAGAGGTAGCAAAAAATGCTTCATCATCAATTTCTATAAATTCTGGCTCTTCTCTTGAATTGCCAAACATTTCATCAAAAGGATCAAAAGCATTGGTCTGTCTCTGAGCAGCACGGGCATCAACTACGGCAATTGTCTTTCCACTTGAAGAAAAATCATTTCCATTGATTTTGATGCTGAAATTATTCAACCTATACTCTCCTTTTCTACTGGGTTTATAGTACTGAATTATGCTGCTGCTGCTGCTCATTTGTCCATTGACAATATTCATTGAAGAAGATTGTGAGATTCCTTGTTTTTGGAAACCAGGAATGTCTGGAAATTGATCGTAAGATTTTATCTTATCGTTAGAAATTGTTACCTTAATAGTGAAAGTTTCATTGAGAGCGATTTCATCTGGCCCTAGTTCAATATTCACTTCTTGTGCAATAATTATTGGGGAAATTAAGCAGAAAATAAATACCAGAATCCAAGTGGCAGTCGTTCTATTCATAGTTGTTTGATTCAATTCTGATCGCAAATTAACTTTATATTTTAAACGCAACAAACGATATGTAGTATCGTATGATGTATTAAAATTGTTTCTGTTTAACTAAATATATTTTGAACCATGCTTGAATACGTTAAGACAGTCTTAGTAAAAGTGAGTTTTGATAAAGCGCTCTTTGAAAAGGAGCTGAGAAAAAGCCTTAACTTGATACTCCCAACGGAGATAAATGAATTTAAGGCTTGGTGCTACAGGACATTTTCAAGTTTGTATGAACCCGTTTTGAATAAATATTTTATCGAACTTGCTGGTTAAAATTTCAAGGCTTCGAAAGGAGCCTTTTTTAATGTTATTTTTTGACGAAATCTATATTTCTGATCAATCCTTCCAATTTTGTTCTTTTTACTGCTGATTTTTGAAAAACTCGATTAAATGTTTCAGCTGTGATTTCTTCCCAGTCTTTTCTTTTCATTTGTTGTAAATCTGGGTGTGGCAAAAATTCCGCCTCCTGATGTGGTTTTGAAAACCTATTCCAAGGGCATACATCCTGACAGATGTCACATCCAAAAATCCAATTCTCAAACTTTCCTTTCACTTCATATGGAATTTGTTCTTTGAGTTCGATCGTAAAGTAAGAAATACATCTAGATCCATCCACTACCCCTGATCCTACAATGGCATCCGTAGGACAAGCATCAACGCACTTGGTACAGGTACCGCAGTAGTCGATTGTCATTGGCAAGTCAGGAGCTACTTCAAGGTCTATGATCAGCTCTGCCAAAAAGAAAAAACTACCCATTTTCTTATTCAATAGCAGACTGTTTTTTCCTGTCCAACCTAACCCCGCTTTTTGTGCCCATTGTCGCTCCATCACAGGAGCTGAATCTACGAAGGCTCTACCACCAATCTCTCCAATTTCCTCTTGTAGATTTTGAAGGAGGGTGTTCAATTTGTCTTTGATGACAAAGTGATAATCTTTCCCATAAGCATATTTGGCAATTTTCAGATCTGAAGGGCTTTCAGGAAGTGTTGATTCGGGGAAGTAATTGTAAATAAGGCTGACCACTGTTTTTGCTCCATCCACGAGTTTGGTTGGGTCTAGTCTTTTATCAAAATGATTGGCTAGATAAGCCATCTGACCATGATAGTTTTGGTTGAGCCAAGCTTCAAGCTTTGGCGCCTCATCTTCTAAAAATTCGGCCTTGGCGATTCCACAAAAGTCAAAGCCCAGGTTTTTGGCCTGGGTCTTAATCATTTGGGCATATTTTTCTTTTGAATTGATCAATTAAAACAAGGTTTATGAAAATAAGCTACCTGTCTCTCCTCCAAAATTTGGCTTGACCTTGAGGTGCTTGTAGGCAAGTTCTGTAGCCATTCTTCCTCTAGCTGTTCTCTTGAGATAGCCTTCTTGTATCAAGAATGGCTCGTAAACTTCCTCAATGGTTTCAGCTTCTTCCCCACATGCTGTAGCAATGGTGCTCAATCCAACAGGACCTCCTTTGAATTTTTCGATAATTGTCATCAATATTCTGTTGTCCATTTCGTCCAAACCATTTTCATCCACATCTAATGCGTTGAGTGCAAACTTAGCAATGTCCAATGTTATGGTTCCATTACCTTTGATTTCTGCAAAATCTCGAGTCCTTCGAAGAAGCATATTTGCAATCCTTGGTGTTCCACGGCTCCTTCTTGCAATTTCATATGCAGCAACTTCATCTATTGGAGTTTGTAATATGCTTGCTGACCGAATGACAATCGTGGTGAGCAGTTTTGCATCATAATATTCTAATCGTGAGTTGATTCCAAAGCGAGCGCGAAGAGGAGACGTCAATAAACCTGATCTTGTCGTAGCCCCTATGAGTGTAAATGGGCTGAGTGAAATCTGAACAGACCTTGCATTGGGACCTGAATCAAGCATAATATCAATCCGAAAATCTTCCATGGCAGAATAGAGATACTCTTCTACAATGGGGTTGAGCCTATGTATCTCATCTATAAAAAGTACATCACCTTCTTCTAAATTAGTCAACAAACCTGCCAAATCAGAAGGCTTATCCAATACTGGTCCTGATGTGATTTTGATCCCTGCATTCAGTTCATTGGCAATGATATTACTCAAAGTAGTCTTTCCAAGTCCTGGAGGGCCATGGAGAAGCACGTGGTCGAGTGGTTCTTGTCTTCTTTTTGCTGCCAAAACGAAGATCTTCAAATTCTCAACTATCTTATATTGTCCTGTAAAGTCATCGAAACTCAAGGGGCGAAGCGCCTTTTCAATTTCTTTGTCCGTAGAACTCAAGTGTTCACTATCTCCACTCAAATAATCCTCTCTCATGTTATTTCATTCTATAAGACAAAGATAGAAAAATCAGCCAAGGCAAAAAGAGAAATGATTCCTTCAAACCCACTTTGCAATAATATTGCATAAGGAATCAAAATCAACCAATTAATTGAAAAAATAGCCTTAACTTTCGAAAAAAATCAACTGTTATGCGTAGCAATGCGAATAAGAATATAATTTATTCGATTATTCTCCTTCTTTTGGTAGCGATTGTTTATTTATATAGACAAAATCAGCAAAAGCCTGTTGAGCAAGTCGTTGAGGTTTCTACTGGTAAAGTGACTTTTTCAGGAAATACCATGGGTACTTCCTATAGGATTGTCTATTTGGATCAAGAAGAAAGAGATTTTAAAAATGAAGTAGATTCAATCTTGGTCGTTTTCAATGAATCCCTTTCTACATATATTCCAAATTCAGAGATCAGTAGATTTAATCGAGCAGATACTTTATTTTTTGAATTACCTTATTTTTTACCAGTATTGGAAACAGGAAAAGCTGTATTTGAACAAACATCAGGAGCATTCGACCCAACGGTAGCACCACTTGTGAATCTTTGGGGATTTGGTCCAAGTGGGCCTCAATTGAAAGATAGTGTGAATATAGACGCAATGCTGAGGTTGGTGGATTATTCATCTATTCAGTTTGACGAAGAGAAAGTCTGGAAACTAAAGAAAGATGTGAATCTCGATTTTTCGGCAATAGCCAAAGGGTATGGAGTGGATGTGATAACAACTTTTCTTTCTGAGAAAGGCATTCAAAATATGCTGGTAGAAATTGGAGGTGAACTCGTTGCAAAAGGGGTCAATGAAGAAGGGGAGCTCTGGAAAGTTGGAATCAATAGACCGGAAGAAGATGCAAGTGCCAATGAACTCTATAGCATTGTTGCACTAGAAAATCAAGGAATGGCAACCTCAGGAAATTATAGAAACTACTATGAAGTAGATGGATTGAAAATCTCCCATACTATCGATCCGAAAACCGGGAGACCCGTGAATCATGGTTTGTTAAGCGCAACTGTTCTTGCTGAGAATTGCATGAGAGCAGATGCAATAGCTACGTCATTGATGGTGATGGGAACAGAAAAGGCAATTGAATTACAGAAAAATTCTGACTTTGAGATTTTTCTGATTTATAGTGGTGAAAATGGAAGTCTGAAGTCCTATGCAAGTGAAAGATTGAAGCCGTTTTTGTCTTTTACTGTTGAAAATTAATATCCAAGTCTTTAAGCTTTACTCAGCATGCTTTTAAATTTTCTTTTATTGTTTTTTACAGCTTTGATAGCTGGTAGTCTTGCTTACTTTATTCCAAGTTGGCAAGAGCGCTATTTCAAATTGATCTTGGTTTTTGCCGGATCATATCTATTTGCTATTACAGTACTCCATATACTCCCAGAATTGTTTGTAGGATCAGAAGACGCTACCAAGATGGGGCTATATATACTTTTAGGGTTTTTATTACAGCAGGTTTTGGAGTTGTTCTCCTCTGGAGTCGAACATGGGCATATTCATCATCATGGACATCATCATGGCATAGAATCAGGAGTTTGGACTTTGATGATAGGTTTATTTTTGCATGCATTTTTGGAGGGAACTCTACTTTCTCAAGATGGGGTTTTGGTAGCTCATAATCATACTGCACATGAAGGACATCATCATCATCATGGTAGTAATAACCTCCTGTTTGGTATTATGCTTCATAAAGGACCTGAAGCCTTCGCTCTCGTAGCTGTGTTGATGAGTGCTTTAAAAAAACGTTGGGTATTTGTCCTTCTGGTAATTTTTGCTTTGGCTTCTCCACTTGGGATGATGTTGAGTTCGGTACTATTCGATCAGGGATTTATAGGAAGAGGTGCTCTAAATGTCTTCTATGGAATGGTTGCAGGTGGCTTTTTACATATTTCTACCACCATTTTCTTTGAAAGTAGTCCTGATCATAGGTTTCATTTAAACAAAGTCATCATTAGCATTATCGCTTTCGCTTTAGCGATTTCGTTTGAGTTGCTTTCGTAGAAAGTAAAGATGGAATCTATTCGATATATCAATATATAATTTGGTTTTTTGCTTTTGATTGACAACAAAATCTGATATATTGCTAATATATTATACTTTCGCTAAATTAATATATCAAGTATTCAATATCTTGTATGGAAAAGCCAGTCTGTCCAAAATGTGATCATGTCAAAGTTGTCAAAAGTGGCGTTGTAGGAGGAAGACAGCGGTTCAAGTGCAAAAAGTGCGGGTATCATTTTACGGTTAATAAGCTAGGGAAGGCCATTGATAAATACTATGTCATTAAGGCTTTGCAGCTTTATATTGAAGGGATCTCTTACCGGGAAATTGAAAGAATATTGGGTGTGAGCCACGTATCAGTGATGAATTGGGTCAAGCAATACAGAATCAAAGCTCCTGAAAGTAATGATTACAGACCAACCTACAGAGTGCTGAATCATACAGAATTAGTGAAATTTATGGCAATCAAAGAGAATTTGACAGATACAGGGATGTTAATTACTGAGCTCGGAGATAAATTTATGATCATCAAATGGGAACGGTTTAAAAACAGATGATCCAAATAATATTTTTATTTCTATAATTACTTACCAAATAGCTATTCGTTTTTTTTTCTTTTCTAAACTAACTTTTCAACTTAGCCTCACTTGTTGCTGACAAGTGAATGAACAATAAACCCTATATTCATGAAAAACCAATGGACTATGCTTTTTGGCATATTAGCCATGGTATGGATCACGAACGAAACCAAAGCACAAGGTTCAATACCTTATAAAGTAAAATCTGTGAACATAACCGGTGATTTTGTTGACCATACTTATAAGCCTCTTACGCTCAAGTTGAGCGATGATGGTCGCAAGTACATTAGATTCCTTGTCTGGAATCAGATGTGGGCTCGCGTTACGGAAAATAATCCTGGCACATTAGACGTCGCAGGAAATCCTCAAACCACTTCAACAGATATTGGAATTAGAAGAGCCAGAGTTTTGGCTTATGCAGAAGTTTCACCACGATTTTTAATTCTTTCACATTGGGGGATCAACAATCAGACTTTTACGAATGGAGGCGTTCCTGGTGGAGGAACGATGGGTAATCCAGGAAACTTACCTGTTGTAGTCGATCCTGAGATGGGTGTAGGTTCAGCGTCTGGAATGTCAGCAAAGAAGCCTCAGCTATTTTTCCATGATATTTGGACAGAATTCAAAGTTACAGATGAACTTTACGCAGGTATGGGTTTACATTATTGGAATGGAATTTCCAGAATGACCAGTCACAGCACACTTAATTTTATGGCAATTGATGCTCCGATTTTTAATTGGCCGCTTATTGAATTGACCGATCAGTTTGCTAGACAATTTGGTTTTTATGCAAAAGGACAAATCGGAAAATGGGATTACAGAGTGGCATTGAATAAGCCCTTTTCTGTAGGAACAGGTGGCCGATATGATGATGTGACAAAAAGACCCATCGCAGGAAATGTAGTCAATGACAATTGGGCAAATCAAGGCTATATTGCTTATCAGTTTCTCGATAAAGAAAATAACAAACTACCCTATTTTGTTGGGTCTTATTTGGGCACAAAAAGGGTGTTCAATATCGGTGGAGGCTGGTACTATCACCCGAAAGCGACCAATTCAAAATCATCTACAGGAACTATTCAAAACCACGACATTACTTTATTAGGCTTTGATACTTTTTTGGATTTACCGCTCAATAAAGCCGCAGGCACAGCGCTTACCACTTATGCAGTTTATTATCATTATGATTTTGGTCCCAATTATATTCGAAATGTTGGAATAATGAATGTAGGCTTTGGATCAGGATCTACTCAAAACGGACCTGGAAATGCACAGCCCATGATCGGAACAGGAAAAATTTTCTACACGCAATCGGGATTATTACTTCCTGAAAGATGGCTTGGAGAAAAAGGGAAACTTCAACCTTTTGCTGCTCTGACACACAAAAACTTTGACTATTATCAAAATGGAACTTGGCAATATGATGCGGGAATGAATTATTACATCAATGCGCATCATGCAAAACTCACATTGCAATACAGTCAGCGGCCGATTTTCGAAAATTTCAGGAAAACAGGCTCGGCTGCAGAATTTATCTTTCAAACACAAATATTCTTATAAAACCCAATAACCATGTCAGAAAATAAATTTAGTAAAGAAGCCTATTGGAAAAAGAACCTCAAAATATTGGGAGTTCTCCTGTTCATCTGGTTTGCTGTGTCCTTTGGATGCGGGATATTATTCGTGGAGCAACTGAATGCCATCAGAATGGGTGGATTCAAATTGGGATTCTGGTTTGCCCAGCAAGGCTCCATTTATTCTTTTGTGATTTTGATTTTTGTGTACGTTGTGCGCATGAATCAGCTTGATAAAGAATTTGATGTAAACGAAGAATAATCTCAAAAAGAAATCATAAAAATGGATATTTTAACTTGGACATACATACTTGTAGGAGCATCATTTGCCCTCTACATTGGCATTGCGATTTACACCAGAGCTGGATCTACTAAAGAATTCTATACCGCAGGCGGCGGAGTTTCCCCACTTGCCAATGGCATGGCAACTGCCGCTGACTGGATGTCAGCAGCTTCATTTATTTCGATGGCTGGAATCATCGCTTTTTCGGGATATGATGGGTCAGTCTATCTGATGGGTTGGACAGGTGGCTATGTGCTTTTAGCCTTGCTTTTGGCTCCTTACTTGAGGAAATTCGGGAAATTTACAGTTCCGGATTTTGTTGGGGATCGGTATTATTCTAATAAGGCTCGCGTTGTAGCTGTGATTTGTGCACTCTTTATTTCATTTACTTACGTGGCAGGTCAGATGAGAGGTGTTGGGATTGTATTTTCCCGATACCTTGAAGTTGACATCAATACTGGTGTAATTATAGGGATGTGTATTGTCTTCTTTTATGCGGTTTTAGGTGGAATGAAAGGCATTACTTATACACAAGTGGCACAATATTGCGTATTGATTTTTGCCTTTATGGTTCCTGCGATCTTTGTCTCCATGCAATTGACTGGAAACCCAATTCCACAGTTAGGTATGGGTGGCACAGTTGCAGATGGGAGCTATTTATTAGATAAATTGGATGGAGTATTGGGAGACTTAGGTTTCGCTGAATATACTTCAGGAAGAAAGGGAATAGCTGATATTTTTGCAATCACTTTGGCGCTAATGGTAGGTACAGCAGGTTTACCTCATGTGATTGTTCGTTTTTTCACTGTTCCAAGGGTAAAAGATGCCAGGCTTTCTGCTGGATATGCCTTGGTTTTCATAGCAATCTTATATACTACAGCTCCTGCTGTCGCGGTATTTGGGATTTATAATGCTATCGAAACCGTAGCCGATAAGCCAGTGGATGATTTACCTGTTTGGGTGGAAAACTGGGAGAAAACCAATTTGATCACAGTCGATGACAAGAATAGTGATGGTTTTGTTCAATATTCTGCTAACTCAGAAACAAATGAATTGAATATTGATAAAGATATCATGGTTTTGGCGAGTCCAGAAATCGCAAACCTACCAAACTGGGTAATTGGATTGGTAGCTGCCGGAGGGATGGCTGCTGCACTTTCTACAGCTGCTGGGCTTCTTTTAGTGATTTCCACTTCCGTTTCTCGGGATTTGTTTAGGACCTTTAAACCGAATATGACAGAGAAAAGAGAGCTTTTGATAGCAAGAATTTCAGCTGCAGGTGCAGTAGTCTTGGCAGGATATTTTGGAGTAAATCCTCCGGGATTTGTAGCCGAAGTTGTGGCATTTGCCTTCGGTTTGGCAGCAGCATCATTCTTCCCTGTGATCATCATGGGTATTTTCTCCACAAGGATGAACAAAGAAGGCTCAATTGCAGGAATGCTCTCAGGATTGATTTTTACAATTGGATACATTTCTTATTTCAAATTTATAAGTCCTGAGCTGAATAATGTAGACAATTGGCTCTTTGGAATTTCTCCGGAAGGAATTGGTTCTATCGGGATGCTAATCAACTTTATCGTTTGTTACACAGTATCCAAGGCAACTCCTGCTCCACCGCAGGATGTTCAGGATATGATTCAGGAAATCCGAATTCCAAGAGGTGCTGGAAAAGCACATGATCATTAATCTAGAAAAAGTGAAACTCCAACAAGTCTATGTTGGGGTTTCCTTTTATTCAAAATTGAAATAACGTAAATTAAAATTCCGTTTGAAAGAAGTCAGAAAAGATGAAAGAGGGATTGAAAAATCAGTATTTGTGGATAGTTTTTTTCTTGGGTATAATTCTTTTGAATTATCCCATCTTAGCTATTTATAATATTCCTGAAGTCTGGTTTGGAATACCGGTTTTGTATTTCTTCGTATTTCTATTTTGGTTTTTACTGATTCTTGCCACTTTTCTGATCATCCAAAAACTCAAGAAAAAGGATGTTTAGCAATGCTGTAATCATATCGTTTACTTTTGGGTATTTGGCTTTGCTTTTTGCGATTGCTTGGTTTTCTGAGCGATCAGCTAAAAAGGGACGAAGACTCTCCAATCATCCTGCGATTTATGCATTGACTCTAGCAGTATATTGTACAGCGTGGACGTATTATGGTTCTGTGGGCCGAGCTGCGACAAATGGTTTGGAGTTTTTGACCATCTACATTGGGCCAAGTTTAGTCGCCCCACTTTGGTGGATTGTGATGCGTAAGATTATCAGAATTTCAAAAGTCCAAAGGATATCTTCCATAGCTGACTTTATTTCTAGTCGCTATGGAAAAAATGTGACTTTAGGAGGAGTAGTGACAGTTGTTTGTCTTTTGGGGATTTTGCCTTATACCTCGATTCAGATCAAAGGTGTCGCTACATCCTTTCAGATTTTGCAGGGAAGTGGGATGGCGGATTCTCTGGCGAATTTGCCTTTTTACCAAGACACAGCTTTCTATTTGGCAATGGGATTGGCTTTGTTTACGATATTATTTGGGACTAGAAATATAGAAGCGACGGCACAACATGAAGGAATGGTTATGGCTGTGGCTTTTGAATCTATTTTCAAGTTAATCGCATTTCTGGTAGTCGGTGTATTTGTTAGTTATTTCGTTTTTGATGGATTTACAGATATTTTCAGTAAAGCAGCAGCTCAAGGCTTGGATCATCTTTTTGTTATGCAAGGGGAGAGCAGTGCATCAGAATGGTTTTGGATGAGTGTTCTATCAATGATAGCCATTTTGTTTTTGCCTCGACAATTTCAAATGGGAGTGATTGAAAATACAAATGAAAAACATTTGGATACAGCGATGTGGCTTTTTCCATTGTATTTGCTTCTTATTAATGTATTTGTACTTCCGATAGCTTTTGGAGGGCTTGTTCATTTTTCAGATGGAGGTTTTATTGCTGATACATTTGTATTGGCATTTCCTATTTCTTTTGATCAAAAATGGCTTGCAATCTTAGTTTATTTGGGAGGGTTTTCTGCAGCTACTGGGATGATTATCGTCTCCACAATTGCATTGAGCACAATGGTGAGTAATAATTTGGTCATGCCCTTACTTTTGATCAATGATCAGTTTCAAAAACGATATCAACATAGACTCAGTCAGATCTTGATTTGGTCGCGGCGTGCTACTATTTTGTTGATTATTCTTGCAGCTTACTTGTATTACAAACAGATTGCAGGGCAATTTACCCTAGTTTCTATCGGGTTGATTTCTTTTGTTGCAATTGCCCAATTTGCTCCGGCAATCATCGGAGGAATTTTCTGGAAAAAAGGTGCAAGAGTTGCTGCACTAGTTGGGATTTTGGCAGGGTTTGTACTTTGGTTTTATACCTTGGTTGTCCCCACCATGGTGACAGCAGGTTTTTTGTCTGAGAGTTTACTTTCTGAAGGACTACTTGGCTTAAGTTACTTGAAACCTCAAGCGCTGTTAGGCTTTTCAGAAATGAGTTATATAAGCCATGGGCTTTTCTACAGTTTGACTTTGAATTCCATCCTCTATGTTATCATTTCTGTTTTTAGTCAGCAAACATCCAAGGAACATAATCAAGCAGTTATTTTCGTTGATATTTTCAAATACAGCACTTCACTTGATGCAGCTGTGATTTGGAAGGGGCAAGCTTATCTGCCTGACTTGAAAGCTTTGCTTGTTAATTTTTTAGGAGAGCAAAAAATGGAAGAGGCTTTGAGGGAATTTACGCGAAATTCTGGAAAAAAGCTCAATGATGAAATTTATGCAGATCCAGAATTAGTAAATTATTCCGAACGCTTATTGTCTGGGATTATTGGTTCTGCTTCAGCAAGGATTATGGTGGCTTCGGTAGTGAAAGAAGAAGAAATCAGTATGGAGGAAGTATTAGGAATTTTGCAAGAAACTCAAGAACTAAAGTCTTTGAATCAACAGCTGAAAATGAATTCAGAAGAATTGAAGATTGCTTCTGAAAAACTTCAATCACTCAATGAATCTTTACAACTCAATGACATGCTGAAAGATGAATTTATCTCCACGGTGACACATGAGATGCGGACGCCAATCACATCGATCAGGGCTTTTTCAGAGATTTTGATGGATCAAGACCTTCCTGAGACAGATAGAGCAAGGTTTTTGGAAATTATTATTCAAGAAACCAAAAGGATGAGTAGGTTGATTGATCAAGTTCTGGATTTGGAGCGCTTTGACTCTGGAAGGCAAAAGCTTAATCTTGAGGCTACCAATCCAAAAAAACTTATATTGGAAGTGATTGAGTCAATGGAGCAGGTTTTCAAGGAAAAGAACTTGGTGTTTGAAAAGAATTTGATGGAATCCGAAGTATTAATTTCTTTAGATCAAGATAGAATCAAGCAGGTTATTCTCAATCTCCTGTCCAACGCTTCCAAATTTGCTAAGTCAAAAGTGGTACTCAAAGCCCAACTTCTGGATGAAAATCTATTGATAAGCGTCTGTGATGATGGTAAGGGGATTCCAGAAGAAGAAGTACCTTTTATCTTTGATAAGTTCTTTCAGGCAAAGAATCAGACAAGCAAAAAGCCACTTGGAAGTGGGCTAGGACTAGCTATTTCTAAAAAAATTGTAGAATATCATCAAGGTAAAATAGATGTACAGCGGATAAATGGGAGGACATGTTTCGAGTTGTCACTTCCTATTTCACAAGGAAAATTGAATTTAATTAAATAGTAAAACGATGTATAAGATTCTAATTGTGGACGATGAACCCAATATTCTTTTGTCTTTAGAATACCTTTTCAAAAAGGAGGGCTTCAAGGTCTTTATTGCTAGAGATGGTGAGGAAGCTTTGGAGATAATTTCCGAAGACCAACCCGAACTCGTCCTTTTGGATATCATGATGCCTAAAGTGGATGGCTATGAAGTCTGTAAATTTATCAAAGATAAGCATGATGATATCAAGGTAGTCTTTCTAACTGCAAAAAGTAAACAGCAGGATGTGGAAAAGGGACTTAATCTTGGAGCAGATTTGTATTTGACCAAGCCTTTTGGCAATAAGGACTTGGTGTCCAAGGTGAAGAACTTATTGAATTAATTAAAAAACCTAAAATAACTATATTATGAGTGATAGAATTCATACCCTAAGCGGGTATTTCCATGAATATCAAAAATCTGTAGCACAGCCTGAGGAGTTCTGGGCACGAATTGCGGATTCATTTCATTGGAGAAAAAGATGGGACAAAGTCTTGGAATGGGATTTTGATGGACCGGATGTCAACTGGTTTGTAAATGGGAAATTGAACATTACTGAAAATATCCTTGAGAGACATTTATATACTTTGGGGGATAGGCCAGCAATCATTTGGGAACCAAACGACCCAAATGAAGTGGGTCGAACTATCACCTATCGAGAACTTTATCATGATGTTTGCCGATTTTCAAATGCGCTTAAAGCCAAAGGAATTGGAAAAGGTGACAAGGTAATTATTTATATGCCTATGGTTCCTGAGGCAGCTGTAGCCATGTTGGCATGTGCAAGAATTGGAGCAGTTCATTCGATCGTATTTGCAGGGTTTAGTTCTTCTGCACTTGCGGATAGAATCAATGACTGTGGAGCAAAAGCTGTCTTGACTTCAGATGGAAATTATAGAGGAAATAAGAAAATCCCAGTCAAAGCGCTTGTTGATGAAGCTTTGGAGACATCTACTGTAGAAACAGTAATTGTTTACAAAAGAACTGAGCAAGATGTGACTATGAAGTCAGGCAGAGATTATTGGTGGCATGAAGTCATAGAAGGAGAGTCTGATACCAATACTGCTGAAGAAATGGACAGTGAGGATATGCTTTTTATTCTCTATACTTCAGGATCTACAGGAAAGCCAAAAGGAGTAGTTCATACTACTGGAGGCTACATGGTTTACACCAAATATACTTTTGAAAATGTCTTCCAATACTCTCCAGGCGACGTGTACTGGTGTACCGCTGATATAGGTTGGGTTACTGGACATTCTTACATTGTGTATGGCCCATTGTTAGCAGGTGGGACATCTTTGATGTTTGAAGGAGTTCCAACTTTTCCAGACCCAGGAAGATTTTGGGCTGTAGTTGAAAAGCACAAGGTAAATCAATTTTATACCGCTCCAACAGCAATTCGTGCATTACAAGCTTTCGGAACTGACCCTATAGAACCCTATGATTTGAGTTCGCTGAAAGTACTCGGCTCAGTTGGAGAGCCAATCAACGAAGAAGCTTGGCACTGGTATCATACACATGTAGGAAAATCCAGATGTCCTATTGTAGATACTTGGTGGCAAACAGAGACTGGAGGAATTTTGATTTCCCCAATCGCAGGAATCACTCCAACAAAACCAGCATTTGCAACGCTTCCTTTGCCAGGAATTCAGTTGTGTATCGTGGACCCTGAAGGAAAAGAATTGACGGGGAATTCTGTCGAAGGAAATCTTTGTATCAAATTCCCTTGGCCGGGAATGATCAGAACTACTTATGGTGATCATGAGCGCTGCAAGCAAACGTATTTTTCTACTTATAAAGGCATGTACTTCACAGGAGATGGTGTCAAAAGAGATCATGATGGCTATTATAGAATCCTTGGAAGGGTAGATGATGTGATCAATGTGTCCGGGCATAGAATGGGTACTGCAGAAGTAGAAAATGCAATCAACGAGCATCCATTGGTAATCGAATCTGCTGTAGTCGGCTATCCTCATGAAGTCAAAGGACAAGGAATATATGCTTATGTCATCTGTGATATGAAAAATAGGACAGCAGAAAATCTGACCAACGAAATCAAAGATACTGTATCCAAAATCATCGGCCCTATCGCTAAGCCAGATAAAATCCAGATTGTAACCGGTCTTCCTAAAACAAGATCAGGAAAAATCATGCGTAGAATTTTAAGAAAAGTAGCAGAAGGTACAGTAGATAATCTCGGGGATACTTCCACACTCCTTGATCCAGAAGTAGTGAAGGAAATTATTGAGGGGAGGCAATAGGAATATAGGTATAAGTTTTGTGGTAAATAATAGATTTAAGCTTTTACCAAAAAATACTGGTATGAAATAGATAGAAATCCGCCGCGGCGGACAAGTTATAGCTTTGCTGAAATATAGTTGATATAAACCTCTTTCATAAAGCAGACAAGATTAGCGAAATATTTCTGTTTTAATAAAAATGGAAATCTTGATAAGAACAAATGGTATCTGATAGCTGCAATTATTTCTACTCTAATTTCAAATTATTTCTATTTATTTCAAGTCTAAATCCAAAATCAATCTACATACGAGTCTCCTTCTGTATTTAAAAAGATTATGTCAAACGTTATTGTCAATCGGGTAAAGGAATTTCTGAAGCGATTTCCACCTTTTACATTTCTTAGTGATGCGACCTTAAGCTTGGTTGCTAAAGAAGTGGAGGTGAAGTATTACGCGAAAGGTGAATACCTTTTCCGAAAAGGTGATGCAGCTCAAAATGCCTTCTTTATTTTGAAAGAGGGAATTGTACAGTTGGCTGAACAGAAAGATGAAGGAGAAAGAATTGTAGAAGTCTGTGATGAAGGAGATGTATTTGGAGTGTTGGCGCTTTTGGGAAGGAGACCCTACCTTCTAAACGCACAAGCTCAAGAGGATAGTCTAGTATATGCTATACCGGTAGAGATTTTTGAGAAAATATTGGCAGAAAATAGCCGGGTGAGCTTGTACTTTGCTGCAGGTTTTGCTTCTGGACAAGTAGTTGTTCGGTCTGATCTTTCTCAATCCCAGAAAGCAAGAAGCGAATTCAAAGAATTGTCCAAAGACAATGGCTTGATGATCTTCACAGGTCAATCTGACTTGAATTTCTCCACAGATGTACTTTGCTGTCCAAAAGGTAAATCTATCGGTGAAGCCGCAGCGATGATGTCCGAAAAAGGTGTGGGTTCTGTGATTATAATTGATGAAAATAAATTCCCTTTGGGGATTATAACGGACAAAGATCTTCGAAATAAAGTTGTAGCGAGCGGGAAACCTTATACAACTCCTGTTGAGGAAATCATGACCACACCTGTAATTACTAAAATCAAAGATGCAGGATTTTCTAGCCTTTATCTGACCATGATCAAAAACAGGTTGCACCATTTGATTTTTACTAAAGATGGTACAACCTTAAGTCCTGTCACTGGAATTTTGTCAGATCATGATATTTTGCTTTCACAAGGAAATAGCCCAGCGGTATTGATCAATGCGCTGATGAACACTTGGGATGTTAGCGAAATGGCGAAAGTCAGAAATCGTGCGGAGCTGCTTCTGAAATACTATTTGGAAAATGAAGTGGCCATGGATTTTGTTGCAAATATCATTTCCGAAATCAATGATATCATCATTCAGAGGGCTATTCAAATGGCCAAAAATAAAATTGACGAAGATTTTCCAGAAGCTTCAAAAGTAAAATTTTGCTTTCTTTCCTTAGGCAGTGAGGGAAGGGAAGAGCAATTGCTCCGCACTGACTTGGATAATGCCCTCGTCTATGAAGATGTTTCTAAAGATCAAGAAGAGAATGTTCAAAAATACATGCTTTTGATAGCTGAAGATGTGATCGAAACTTTGCTTATTTGTGGGTTTCATCCATGCCCTGCAGATATGATGGCGAATAATCCCAAATGGTGTCAGCCTATTTCTGTGTGGAAGCAGTATTTCACAGATTGGATCATTTCTCCAAATCAAAAAGCGCTATTGCATGCAACTATCTTTTTTGATTTTAGACCAATATTTGGACATAAGGCACTTTCAGAAGAAATGACGAATCATATTTACAATGAAATTGCAGGGAAGACAATATTTTTAAATTTCCTCGCAAAAAATGCACTGCTTAATCCTGCACCATTGGGATTCTTTAGGAATTTCATTGTAGAGAAAACAGGCGAACACCGAGATAAATTTGATATCAAGTTGAGAGCGATGATGCCTTTGGCAGATATTGCGAGGATTTTGGTTTTAAGTCACAGAGTGGTAGGAATCAACAATACTTTTAAACGATTCGAAAAAATGGCGGAGTTGGAGCCAAATAATCAAGAGTTGATGCTGGAAGCCGGAAAAGCTTATGAAATTCTAATGCGAATGCGAGCAATAGAGGGAATGCGTTCAGAAAGTGCAGGTCGATATATTCAACCTGAGAGTTTGGGTAAATTGCAAAGGCAGTTATTAAAAAACACATTTGCTCCGATCGATGAATTACAAAAAATCATGCGGGTAAGATTTCAATTAGATTATTTCAACGGTTGATATGGCTTGGTTTGAATTTTTATCTAAAAAGAAAGTTTCTAAACTTGATTTTGTGCTGGAATACGAGGCCTTGTTTGAAAAAAACATCCCCAAATTACGGCCGATATCCCAGCTGAGATTTGCAGTGTTGGATACCGAAACGACAGGCTTGGATACCAGGAAGGACTATGTGGTTTCATTTGGCGCAATAGCAGTCAAAGATTACCGCATGCTAGTCAATCAAAGTATTGAGGCCTACTTAGATGCGCCCATGCAAAGAGAAGCCTCTTTGAAAGTTCACGAAATACTCTATCCTGTAGGTGTAACTCCACTCAAAGATTTTGCGGAAGAGCTATTAAAGTTTGTAGGGAATGACATTATTGTCGGTCATCATATTGGTTTTGATCTTGGGATGTTGGAGAAAATTTTGTCCAATTTTGGATTAAAGCAGATGCTCAACCCTGTAATTGATACACATGATTTAGCAATTCGATTAGAAAATGGGCCACATTACGATCCAAGAATGGGCAAAAGAGGAGAATACTCACTAGATGCCCTTTGTGAGCGCTATGGAATAGCTTTAGACGATAGGCATACTGCCGCCGGAGATGCTTTCTTGACTGCACAGTTATTAATGAAACTCCTCAAGCTTGCCGAAAAAAAGGGGATTAAAGATTTTGGAGGATTGATAAAGTGATCACCTATTTTAAGGGGGAAAAGCAACCGTTTATGTAAAAAATAAAATATTTATATTTTTTTGATAAGCAATCTTGAATAAGAAACAGAATGTATCTTCTTAGTTTAAATCAATTTTTTAATTACAAACTTTACTAAATTTTATAAATAAAATTTTAATAATAATTTCTTTTAAATTCTATAAAACGCATTTCATACACAAAAAATTGCTTTTTAAATTTTATTCTTTTTTCTTTGAGTCATTATTAACAAACAAAACCAAAATAAAATGAAAAGATCTACTATGTTAGTAGGTAGATATTCAGTAGTTGCTGTGATATCTGCTATGTTGCTTTTTTCTTGTAATCAGCTTGAGGATATTCATCCCGATGCGATGCAAGACAATCAAATCGAAGCCGCCACTGATGGCTTCAAACTCACCCCACTAGGCGGTATGCATGCCAATCTAAGAGTTTATGAAGATGTCGATTGTAATGATTATTGCATTACAGAAGATGCAAGTTCATGGGTAGTCAAAAACACCATATATGAATTCAATAATCAATTCTGGATTGACATGAATGTGTATAACACTCCGGAAGAGATTGTCTATAATTTTGAAATCAAAGCTGGAAATAACAGCAATCCAACAATTGCTTTTATCAATGGACAGGAAGTCAATGCTGCTACTTTTGAGATCAGAAAATCTTTAGAAGAAGGATGGGAGAAATGTAATACCATTGAAGAGGAATTTGTGATCATTAGATCTGGAGGTGGACAAGGTCAAGGAAATAATGATAATGCAAATACCATTACCATCAACTCTTCCTATGACTTATTTGAAGTTTGTGAGGTGGTTTCCTGTGAAGAATTCATGGTAGAAGCCATAGAGGGAATGGAGAACGCGTATAGATTCACTTACATTTCTAACGAAGCTTTGGAAGATGTAACCATCCAAATGACTTTACCTCAAATTGCAGATTGGAAAGCATTGGACGGTAAGTCATATGAGGAATTTGGTAACGGTGCCAATGGAGGAATCAGATGGACAGGTGACTTGGCTGCTTGTGGTGATGGTATCACGTTTGAATTGCAGTTTAAGCCAGCATGTGAAGTTTCTAATTCTAATAGCAAAGGAAATAAAAATACTACACCAAGCAGTGTTAGCCTGATGACCAACTTCGTGGTTCAAGGTGGTGAGTTTGGTGGGAATAAGTTGAAAAACAACATCACTGCGGCTTGTCATTGAATTGAATAGCGCTTAAGCAAATCAAACCTGCCAGGTTTTAATCGGTATTTTTAAATTTTAAGAATACTTTTAAAAACCTGGCAGGTTTTTTTAGGAATCTATCAAACAAAAAGTTAAACCCCTAGCAGACGCAGTGTGGTTTGCTAGGGATTTTTTGGCATGAAAGAAATTTGATTTTTATTTATAAAAATTTGACTTTTATAAATAAAATATTTTATTTCAAATTTCTTTAATCTTTACCTACGTATGAAAAATGCTTGTCTTTTTATTTTGAATGCATTATTTCTTTTGTTTTTATTTTCTTGTTCGAAGTCAGAAGAACTAGAAATAGATCAGGGTGATGAAATTATTTCTGAATCAGAAAGAATCATGATGGAGGCATTTACACATGCAGAGTTTTTTGGTAATATGAAAAAATATCAAACAGAGGATTGCGAATCTTCCTGCGTGAATGACACACCTTCTTCTTGGGTATTACAAGAAAGTACCCATGCTTTTAATGCTCAATTTTGGATTGATCTTAAAATATATAATACCCCCACAGAAATAGTCTATGCTTTTCAAATCATGTCGAGAAATAACAGTAGACCTGTCATAGCAAGTCTTAATGGTCAAGCCATCAATATGCCTGCTTATGAAATGAAGGTCTCGAAAGAATCTTCTTGGAACCCCTGTGAGATTATTGAAGAAAGATTTACGATAAGTCGAGGTGCTGGTCAAGCTTTGTTAATCAATACATCCTATAAGCTTTTTGGGACTTGTGACTGATTATCATCTAAACCTTTTTATCTCCTGGATATTTAAATTTTCCCAAATTTGGATAAAAACTTAAAATGAACATGGGTTACAAATCTAAACTTTGGAAAAATTACCGCTAGCAAAAAAGCATAGAATCAACATTTTGATCTTCAACTAATACTCTGTAAAGTGATTCTAAAAGTGTACATTCTTAAAAAAACAACAGCAAGTCAAACTGACTTGCTGTTGTTTTATAAACATCAAACTTGCCCAATAGATATGGCTGTTTGATTTTCTAATTTTAGGTTTACCAAAACTTGCAACTTTTCAACCTTTTCAAACCTTCTCAAAAATCCTCCTAAAGCTACAAGCCTCAGCTAGCCTTCCATGAAGTTCGGAGATATGAACTCTTTCCTGTTCTGTGGTATCTCGATGACGGATGGTGACAGTGTTATCCTCTAAAGTTTGATGATCTACCGCAATACAATATGGTGTTCCAATCAAATCCTGACGAGCATAGCGCTTACCTATAGATGCAGCATCTTCATAAATAATGTTGAAATCATACTTCAAGGCATCGAAGATCTCTTTACCTTTTTCAGGAAGGCCATCTTTTTTAGTCAATGGAAGAATTGCTGCTTTTACTGGAGCGATAGCCGGGTGGAACTTGAGATAAGTTCTTTGCTTTCCATCTACTTCTTCATCCACATATGCATTGCACAAGGTCATTAAAAATAGTCTGTCTGCACCAATTGATGTTTCCACAACAAATGGAATGTAATTTTGATTGATTTCAGGATCAAAATACTGTTGCTTCTTCTTTGAGAACTCCTGATGACTCTTCAGGTCAAAGTCTGTCCTTGAGTGAATTCCTTCTACTTCTTTGAAACCAAATGGGAATTGGTATTCAATATCCATGGCAGCATTTGCATAGTGCGCCAATTTCTCGTGGTCGTGTCTTCTAAGTTTTTCTTTTGGAATTCCTAATGCCAAATGCCACTTCATTCGTGTTTCTGCCCATTGCTTATACCATTCTAACTCAGAGCCTGGTCTAACGAAAAATTGCATCTCCATTTGTTCAAATTCACGCATTCTAAAGATGAATTGACGGGCTACGATTTCATTTCTGAAGGCTTTTCCTATCTGCGCAATTCCAAAAGGAACCTTCATTCTTGCTGTTTTCTGCACATTGAGAAAGTTTACAAAAATTCCTTGCGCCGTCTCTGGTCTGAGGTAGATTGTGGAGGAATCTTCCGCCACAGAACCTACTTGGGTGGAGAACATCAAGTTAAACTGTCGGACATCAGTCCAGTTGGATGTTCCAGAAATAGGGCATTTAATGCCTTCATTGATGATCAAATCTCTGACTCCAGCTAAGTCTTCTGCTTCCAAGAGTCTACCCATGGCGTTGAGTAATTCTTGTGCCCTTTCTTTATCTCCGGCATTTTCATAAGCTGCAGCTTTATCTTCTATCAAAACATCTGCACGGTACCTTTTTTTGGAGTCTTTGTTGTCGATCATTGGATCGTTGAAGCTATCCACATGACCGGAAGCTTTCCATGTCGTTGGATGCATAAAAATCGATGCATCGATTCCAACAATATTGTCATTGAGACGGGTCATGGTTTCCCACCACAATCTTTTCAAATTGTTTTTTAACTCTACACCATAAGCGCCATAGTCATAGACAGCCTGTAATCCATCATAGATTTCTGACGAAGGGTACACAAAACCATACTCTTTGGCATGTGCAATTATATCTTTCAGTTGCGCATTTTCCGCAGTTTGTTCATTTTTTGCCATAGCCGCAAAATTAAAGAAACTTATTGAGAAAGGAGTTGAAAAATTGAAGCAATTGTAGTGTTAGATGTGCCATTTGCAAAGAACAATGTATGAAGTATGCTTCATCAAGTCCTGCTTGATTGATCAGGTTTGATTTTTTACAATTCTGAATTAGTTCGATACTGAAGGGATGTGGAGATCCTGCAGTTATTGCCTTCCAAGAGTTTCATCCGTAGTTCCGCCATGGAGGACAAGATTTTGAGATGTTTGACCATTTCATCGTCTTCTGAATATCAAAATAAAAAACGAATTGTTGAGAATTTTAAAATCCTGAAACACTAATTCAAACTTTTAGCTTATCAAATTTATAACCTTCCAACTTTCCAATCCTTCAATCCGCCTCAACGGACAAATTCCTCCAATCCTTTCTCCCCCAAAGAATCTTTCTTTTTTAGTAGAGACTTTCAGTTGAATAAAAATTTATTTTACATCAGAGTTGATTGACATTCAGAATTGTTTGTATCTTTGACGGGCAAATAGGGTTACCTAACCAAATTTGCTATGAACAGAAATTCCGATAAATTCCTTTTTGAGGCACTCACTTATGATGACGTGCTTCTTGTCCCAGGATACTCCGAGGTCCTCCCGCGCGACACCAATACTTCCACTCAACTTACAAAGAACATCAGGCTGAATATTCCTTTGGTTTCTGCTGCGATGGATACTGTCACAGAAGCAGAATTGGCTATTGCCATTGCGCTTGAAGGAGGCTTAGGTTTCATTCACAAAAATATGTCCATTGAGAAGCAAGCTGCCCAAGTAAGGAAAGTAAAGCGATCTCAATCTGGGATGATTTTAGATCCAATTACCCTTCATATTGATTCCAAAGTTCGTGATGCTGAAAAAATCATGACTGAATTTCACATTGGTGGAATTCCTGTCGTAGATGAAAACAGAACCTTGATGGGAATCATCACCAACAGAGATTTGAGATTTATAAAAGACCCAAATCGAGACATCAAAGAAATTATGACCAAAGATAAATTGATTACAGCAAAGGCTGGAATTACTTTGGAGGAAGCAGAAGAGATTTTACAAGAATTCAAAATCGAGAAACTTCCCATCATTGATGATGAAAATAAGTTGACTGGATTGATTACTTATAAGGATATCTTGAAAAGAAGGGATAAGCCACATGCTTGTAAAGATCAATATGGTCGATTGAGAGTTGGTGCTGCAGTAGGTGTGACAGCTGATATTGTAGAACGTGTTGAAGCTTTGAAAAATGCAGGTGTAGATGTAGTTTCTATAGATACTGCACACGGACATTCCAAAGGTGTGATTGATACTTGCAGAAGAATAAAAGATGCATTTCCTGATTTGGATGTAATTGTCGGGAATATTGCAACTCCTGAAGCGGCAATAGCTCTAGCAGATGCAGGTGCTGACGCTGTAAAAGTTGGTGTTGGACCAGGCAGTATTTGTACGACTCGAGTTATTGCAGGTGTTGGTGTTCCACAACTTTCTGCGGTTTTTGAATGTGCAGAAGCTTTGAAAGGAAGAAATGTCCCGGTGATTGCAGATGGTGGAATCAGATATTCTGGTGATTTGGTGAAAGCGATAGCAGCGGGTGGAAGCTCGATTATGATTGGTTCACTATTAGCCGGAACAGAAGAAGCACCTGGAGAAATGATCATTTTTGAGGGTAGAAAGTTCAAATCTTATAGAGGTATGGGTTCTTTAGAAGCGATGGAGTCTGGCTCTAAAGACAGGTATTTTCAAGATGCAGAAGACAATATTAAGAAATTGGTTCCTGAAGGAATAGTAGGTCGAGTAGCCTACAAAGGCTTGGTTCAGGAAGTACTGTATCAATTAGTCGGTGGACTACAAGCAGGCATGGGGTATTGTGGAACAAAATCCATTGAAGACCTTCAGAAAAATGGAAAATTTGTAAAAATAACTGCCGCAGGAGTGAAGGAATCTCATCCACACGATATCAGTATTACGAGAGAAGCTCCAAATTACTCTGCAAAGATGTAATTGATTGCGGTCAACAGTTTGACAGTCGACGGTCAACTTCTGATCTATGTTAACATATAAATTTCTTTCATTTGAAAGTATTGGAAAAACAGAAATATGTATAATTGAAAAACCGATGGATTAGATTCATCGGTTTTTTTGGGTCTAAAATTTTAAATACTTTTCTAGGTATCACATTTCAGTATGAGAACGGAGTGTCATATTTTTCATTCAATATATTTCAAAAATAAAAAATACAAAAAAAGGTCTCCAAGATGTGAAAAATCTTGGAGACCTTTTTTATCAACCCGAATACCTACTATTAGCCACTTAAAATGATGATATCATTATATTTTCATCATCAGTTGTCGGTGGACCGTCGACTTTTGACGAGTTTTTTGAATTTATGCAACTAATTTTAAGATATCGTTATCATAAACTTGCAAATCTCCTATTTAGCAGGATATCTTTCTACCACGAGTAGATTTTCTTTTTGCAAATAAGCATTAGCCGCAGCTTGAATTCTTTCTGGAGTTACCGCATCAATCGATGCCTTTCCTTCCAAAATCACCTCCCAAGGGAGTTCATAGTTCCTAACTGTTGACATTTGAGAATTCCAGAAATTATTACGTTTTAAATTTTCTTCGTAAGCGATTCTTCTTTTCTCTTTTACTTTATTCAAGTCATCTTCGGTTGGACCATTTTCTTGGATTTTTTTCACCTCAGCTAGAGCAGCTTCCGAAAGTCTATCTACCATATCTGGGCTGCATGGGAATTGGATGGAGAAGCTGAAATTGCCAACAGGCTGAATCCCCATACTTCCTCCAGCACCTACACCATAGACGCCTCCGATTTCTTCTCTAAGATTTTCTATCAATTTGATGGTCAAAATTTCTCCTAAATAACCGATATCTGCTGCTTTTTTACGGTCATACTCTGTTTCACCTGAGAAGTACATGATTACTTGACTTTTTTCGTCAGTTCCAACTTCAATTTTTTCTTCTTGACCTCTAGGTGCTCTGATGCCAAGATCTACATAGTTGTCTTTCTTGCTAGCATCACCCGGTAAACTTCCGATATATTGCTCTAATAGAGGTACGAAAGTGTCCATATCAATATTTCCAGTAAAGAAGAATTCAAAATTGGCGGCATTGGAGAACCTGTCTTTGAAAATTTCAAGTCCTCTATCTACGTTCACTTTATCATAATCTTCAGGATTGAAAATTCCAAGAGCCCTTGGATTACCGTTCGCAATGATTTTATTCAACTGCTTAGAAAATTGATAATCTGGGTTCGCTTGAGCACTTTCTAATTGCGATTTTTGATTAGACACATAAACTTGATACAATTCTGTATCTTTTCTTGGCTTTGTGAAGTATAAATGCATCAACTGGAAAGCCGTTTCTAAATCTTTTGGAGAAGCAATGCCAGATATACTTTGACTATATGTACTGATATTTGGAGTAATGGAAACAGTTTTACCAGAAAGCACTTTTCTTAAGTCGGTAGGAGAAAATTCCCCAACACCCATTACATTGACCATTACGCCTGCATTGCTTGCTGTAAGATGATCTTCTTCTGAATAAACCGAAGTGCCACCTTTTCCTGAAGCTGAAATTAGTATCTCGTCATTTTTGAAGTCAGTCACTTTTACAAAAACCTTTGCGCCATTTGATAAAGTCAATTCTTGAACTCCCACTTCATCAATCGTATTTTGAGACAATACTTTACCAGCAGCTGGAAGATCTGAAATCAGCTCTTCAGCCAAAAGCTTCTCTTCATAAGCTGTAATTGGCATTTTATCTACTGCGTTGATCAAAGCTAAAACCCCATCTTCAGTTGGAAGATTAGCCTTTTCTTTTTCGGGAGCAATAATTACAACAACACGGTTTTCATCTCTTACCAATTCTTTTGCAAGTGCATTGATTTCAGCAACAGTAATCTGTGGTAGAATTTCTTTGTAGAATTCATATTTCCACATTTGACTTTCTGCAAAGCTGCCACTCAGATAATGCTGAACATATCTTCCCACAATTGAACCAGACTCTGCTTTGTCCATTTCTTTGGAAGCTCTTTCTGCACTGTTCAAGATGATTTTCTTGACACGTTCAAGTTCACCCTCGGTAAAGCCGTACTGAGCAACTCTTTCATTTTCTAAAATTAAGGCTGTCAAGCCTGCATCCACTTTACCAGGAGTTACCGCAGCAGAAGCAGAGAAATAATCCATTTCTCTAACAAAATTCCCATACCCAGTACCGGCATAGATAAATGGAGCATCAGGTTTTTGTCTGATTTCGTCCAATCTTTGATTGAGCATGCCACTGTAAAGTGTACGCTTCAATGAAGCTTTATAATCTTCTTTTGTCTCAGAAGGTAGCGCAGGATGCTTGTAATAAAGTTGAAGTTGGATGCCAGGGGCTTCCGCATCTGTCGCGATAGTTACAAATGTTTCTTTATGTTGTGGTACTGGGAAGCTTTCTCTAGGCTTTGCATTGGCAGGATTTTCCATCTCACCAAAATACTCTTTGATCATGGCTTCTAATTTGTCAGGGTCTTCATCACCTACAGCAATCACCGCCATCAAATCTGGTCTATACCAATCTTTATAAAATCTTCTGATTGTTTCGTATTCAAAATTCTCCACAACTTCCATTTCTCCAATTGGAAGACGGTCTGCATATTTGCTGTCATGTAATAAGACAGGCAAAAATTGATCACGGATTCTTTGGCTGTAGCCTTGACCTGTTCTCCATTCTTCCACGATAATCCCACGCTCACCATCGATATCTTCATCTTCCATCAAAACTCCATTTGCCCAATCAGCCAAGACCAAGAAGCCTTTTCTTAAGATTTCTTCGTCCTCAGAAGGTATTGGCAAAATATAAACAGTTTCATCAAATCCTGTGTAAGCATTTAGATCACTGCCAAATGAAACACCAATGGATTGCAAATAGCTCACAAGCTCATTTTTTTCGAAGTTTTTACTTCCATTGAAGGCCATGTGCTCAGTGAAATGCGCTAATCCTGCCTGATCATCATCCTCTAAAATCGAACCTGCATTCACCGCAAGTCTCAATTCCACCTTTTTTTCAGGTTTTGGATTTTGTTGTACATAGTAGGTCAGGCCATTGGCCAACTTACCAGTCCTTACTCTAGGGTCTAAAGGCACTTTTTCGCCGGATTGAGCAAACGCCGAAAAGCTGCTTCCAATCCAAAGAACCATTAAAATAATAAGCTTTGTATTTTTCATACTTTATAATTTTTAAAATTGCGGTGTAAGTTAATAAAATTAAATTAGTTAGGAAAAGTAATTTCCTAAAAAATTGTAAATAAATATTGAATTTGTATAGTTCTTATTGATGATGATAGGGTTCATTACGAAGGATTGTAAAAGCTCTGTAAATCTGTTCAATGAAAAATACACGAACCATCTGATGAGAAAAAGTCATTTTGGAAAGGGAAAGCTTGCCATTGGCGCGCTGATACACTGAATCAGAAAATCCATAGGGGCCACCAATAACAAAAACAAGCTGTTTGAGACCTGAATTCATCTTTTTTTGAATAAAATCGGAAAAATCTATAGAACTAAATTGTTTTCCATTTTCATCAAGAAGAATCAGGTCATCAGAATTTGAAATCTTTTTTAGGATGAATTCTCCTTCTTTCTCCTTTTGCATGGCTTCGGAAATGTTCTTTGTATTTTTTAGATCAGGGATTATTTCCAAATCAAATTTGATATAAAAATTGACTCTTTTGGAATACTCCTCAATCAAGGATTGAATGGCACTATGATCAGTTTTACCAACTGCCAATAATTTTATTTGCATAATCAAAGTTAAGACGGCTTTTCCTTCAAAAAAAACTTTAAGGGTTTTTTAGAAAATGAATATTGAAAAAGAAAACTATTGATACCGCTTATGTAAAATCAAATTATTAAAAGGGGATGAAGTGATGAATTATAAGTGTAAACTGAGCTTTTTTGTAAATATAATTTTTTAAAGAAAAAATATAAAATGTGAGAAAAAACATTTCCATAAGATTTCCTCTTATATACCCATGAACCAAAACTATACTATTATGAAAAAATTACTGTCAATTGCGATGATGTTTGCTTTTTTTGCAACTTCATCTTTTACGCTTAACAACAATGCTAACACAATTAATCCAGATGCGGACATCGTTGATTTAGCAATTCAAACTGAATTTTTATCAACTTTGGTAGTTGCTGTTAAAGCAGGTGACTTGGTAGATGTATTGAAAGGAGATGGACCTTTTACCGTTTTCGCTCCAACCAATGATGCATTCGCAAAATTACCAGCAGGAACTGTTGATAATTTATTGAAGCCAGAGAATAAGGCTCAATTAGTAGCTGTATTGACTTATCATGTTGTAGCAGGAAAAGTATATTCCAAAGACTTGTCTGATGGAATGGCTGCTAAAACTGTACAAGGTGCTGAAGTAAAAATTTCATTGAAAGGTGGAAAAGCTATGGTTAATAATGCAACAGTTACCACTGCTGACATTGAAGCTACAAATGGTGTTGTTCACGTTATTGATACTGTGATCCTTCCTCCAATGTAATTTCCCATTGAAGCTAAAAAAACCTCACTGAAGAAAGTCAGTGAGGTTTTTTTGTTTCAAATTATCTTTATGTATATCAGTATTAACAACAATAGTCAATAAAAATGGTGTTTTTATTGCGCTTGATGCTCTTGAGTAAGGATCCTAGAGTATTAAGGTGTAATTAAGGATTTTTGCTATAAATTCACTTTTTAAAGTTATTGCAGACAATCATTTTATTTTTCTGCGAGATATCCTTTTCTTTTCAATATGGTCTCAACGAACTTTTTGTCGTTTTCAGAATTGAAAATTTTGAAAGGCAAGTGAATAAATTGTGCCTTGGACATCGTAAGTACAAATGCATCCTTGGTACTTTCTACTTTTTTAATCATACTCCAATTTATTGGCATGCCTTGCTTGGCATTCAACTTCATTAAAATTTGCCTGCTATCAATTTCATAAGACATTTTTTCGAACATTACTTTATTTTGTTCCATTTGCGTAACTCCTGCAAATTGAATGACCCAAAATAAAAGATAAAGGACATAAGCTAGAATTGCCATGCTTATCCACCACCACGAGGCTATCCAAAAATATCCACAAGCTATAGCTATAGCGATTAAGATGACCCACCACTGTTCTTTCAAAACATTGACAAGCCCCATTTTTATGTAAGTACCAGATTCGAGTTTGTATTTTTTTGTTTTTACTATCATTAGATCTAAAATTTCAGACCGCAAATATCCGACGATATCCCCTATTTAGCAAGCTTCTAGTAAAACTTTGAAGTTTTTAAAATTATCTCAAATCAATTTCAATTTCTATTTGTTAAATACCTAGTTTCTAATTACTTTATGATAAATTTTAAAAATATTTTCTGATTATGAGTAGCTTGGTAGTTGATCTGATTCTCTTAGGGTTCACTTATGTGGTGTTGATTTATTTTGTAGCGACTTTGACAAAAGCACGACAAATAAGAAAAAGAAATGATGGTGAAGATGATGGAGGAATAGAAAATATCACAGAGCCTAAAATAGACTTACCTCCAGGTGTGGTTTGGCCGACAAGTAGTCCAACTAAAAGGAGAGAAAAAAATCCTGTAAACTATTAACTACACTGATCACAGATTCCCTGTACTAATAAACTTACTTCTTTGTTGATAAACCCAGCTGGAAGATTGATTTTTGGCAAAGTAGCTTCTTCGATGCACTTTGTTTTCCCACATTTTTCACATTTGAAATGCACGTGTTCATGGTCATGATTGTGATCTGCTTCATGGGAATGTGCACACAAGGCATACTTAGCGGCGCCACTATCGTCTAAGACTTTATGAATCAAATCACCCTCAAGAAAAGTCTTAAGTGTCCTGTAAATTGTCACCCTGTCAAAATCTTTTTGAAGCATCTCTTCCAAATCCGCATGTGAAAGGGCAGATTTTCTCTTCAAGAAGACCGCAAGTACTTCTTTCCTGCAATTTGTAATTCTAAGCTTGTGTTCTTGGAGGATATCTAAAGGGGTCACTGTCATGCCAAAAGGTTTACTGTTTAACTAACGGTAAAAATAAAGATTATTTTTACTACTACAGCATAATCTAGAATCTGAATGCATTTCGCATAATTTCCTTATCAGATCTGGAGATACCTATTTTATACGCTATTTTTTCCCATTTTTTGACCTTATCTAAAATTTCATCGATAATCCTGTTCATTTGATTTTTATCAAGTCTAAAAAAATCTCCAACACTCATGGCTAAATTGAAATCAAGTGAATTGTCATCCATAAAAAAAAGGCTGCCAGAATCAACTAGCAGCCTTTAATAAATTTATAAGTAAACCCTTATTTTGGATCCAAAACAGCTTTTACTCTTTCCAAAGCATCTTCTAAATGAAGTTTAGATGTTCTGTCTGAAGTTCTGCCAATAGCAGCAGTGATTTGTCTCTGAAGTGTTTTCAATTCACCTCTAACCATCGGTCTGATGTCAGATTGAGATGCGTTGATTACAGCACCACCTCTTCTAGCGCCAGATGGTTCGTCGTTAGTCATTAGATATTCCAATCTTTCGATATGGGCTCTCTGAAGACTTCTGCGGTGAACATCAATTGTTTTTCCGCTTGGTAACTCTGTCCAAATACCAGCTCTTAGGTCATCAAATAACTCAGTCATAGAATAAGCATCACTGCCATTCAATGCCTCGTTTTCGATTACTCTTCCAAGTCTGCCCCATTCAAGAATACCATTCAGCGTACCTACTTGCACCCCTCTGATTCTCTCTAGTGCGCCAAAATCACCAATTCTACTGATGATTTCCTGATCCATCATCCAAGTAGGAGTTGCGAACAATTCTTTATTTAAGAATTGTACAGCTCTTTTTTGAGTTGATTTGCTAGTATGCTCGTAAACAGCCCCATCTTGACCAGTTGATTTATAGATTTCATATACACCACCCACGTTTGTTCTTACATGACCCATATATCTATTGAACTGACCTAAGACTTGTCCGTACATTTCTTCCAAATCAGCATAACCTTTATATGGCTTATCATCTTCAGCGGTCCAATCCATTAGATTTGGAAGGATTACTTTCAAGTTTTTGATACCATAATCAGAGGCTTTCATAGCATCATCCCCCAAATCCTCACTTTGCGTGCTTGGATCATAGCTATTGCCTTGACGACCAAATCTATAAACTGGATCACCAGCTTTTTCTAAAATCCACTTGTCAAGTATTGGCTGCTCTTCTTCTGGAGTTTTTGCATCCAAGATTGGACGGTAACCCCACGCCACAGAATACTTATCATATGGCCCTACATTAGGCATTAGGCTTACATTTTTATCTTCTGGCTGAGCGATATAGTTGAATCGCGCATAATCCATGATAGATGGAGCAGTACTGAACTTATCCGTGAATGTAGACGATCTTAAAGAATCTACTGGATAGGCATGTGAAGATGCAAAGTTGTGTGGTAAGCCAAGCGTGTGTCCTACTTCGTGAGAAGATACAAACTGAATCAAACGACCCATTACTTCTTCTCTGAATTTCACACCTCTAGCTTCAGGATTCACAGCAGCTGTTTGAATGAAGAACCAGTTTCTCAACAAGTTCATTACGTTGTGATACCATCCGATATCTGACTCAATGATCTCTCCTGATCTTGGATCAGATACGTGAGGACCGTATGCATTTTGAATATCTGAAGCGAAGTATCTGATTACAGAATATCTTGCATCTTCAGCACTCCAAGTAGGATCTTCTTCTGGAGTTGGGGCATCTTTCGCAATGATTGCATTTTTGAAACCAGCCTCTTCGAAAGCTGCTTGCCAATCTTCAACACCTTGCTTCAAGAATGGAACCCACTGTTTTGGTGTAGCAGGATCAATGTAAAATACAATCGGCTCTTTTGGCTCTACCAATTCACCTCTTCTGAATTTATCGTAATCTTCTTCCTTAACTTCAAGTCTCCATCTGTCAAGGAATCTTCTTGAAGTGGCTTTTTGCTCGTCAAGACCAAAATCTACTACAGATCTGCTAAACCAACCAACTCTCTGGTCAGCTAATCTTTGCATCATCGGCTCTTCTGGCAAAAGAACCATAGAAGAGTTCATTTCTACCGTGATCAAACCAGTACTAGAATTTGATGGTGGCTCAGATGCTGCATAAGTCATCACATATCTGGCCTCGATGTTCATTGGATATGGACTTATTCTTTCGATATAAGATCTATCACTATCTAATCTCTGAACTTTGAATTGAGTTCTTCTATTTCTTGGGAGTCCGATAGCCTGAACATCCTTAGCAAATAGATCAGTAACTTCGATAACCACACCTTTTTCATCCTTTGATGATGCTTTCACATCAAATTTTTGAAGGATGGGTTCTAAATTTGAAGCCTTTACTGCAATTGAAATAGGCAATGAATCTGCAGCTGTGTTGCTGTAAGATACTACTCTAAGCAAAACGTTGTCATTTTCTCTGTCCCATCTTACCAAAAGGGTGTTGGTTCGTTCTCCACCATAACCTATTCCATCAGCAGTCTTTGCGATGGTAGTCACGATAAGCATCTCTCTCCCCAACATATCTTCAGGGATCTCATAGAAATATTTCCCTTCAATTTCGTGAACATTGAATAGACCTTCTTTTGTCTTTGCTTTAGCAGTGATGACTTCAGAATAAGCCTTTGGGCCTGATTTGGCCGCTGGTTTTGGAGCAGGAGCTGCGGGTGTTGTAGCTTTGGTGTCTTGTTTCTTTTTTCTTTGTGACAATGCATCCTCAGAAAAGAACATTGAACTTAAAAAAAGAACACCAATCAATCCACGACGGATTTTGATTTGGGTAAACTTCTTCATATTAATTATAGTTGACTTTTAAAGTTTTGAATTTAACCCGTTATTGACAGTTATTCTTTGTGCATTAAGACTAAATTTGATAAGCGGTTGTTCACCAAAATAAAAGGTAATATTTTCTATGTCTTCTTTTGAAATAATAATTATTGGTGGAGGGTTGGCTGGTTTGACTGCGGCTAATTTATTAGCAAAGCAATATAAAAAGGTCTTGTTGATCGAAAAAAAGACTTACCCTTTTCAGCGTGTTTGTGGAGAGTATATTTCTAATGAAGTGACGGCTTTTCTGAAGAAGGAAAATCTTTATCCAAATACGATTGAAATGTCCGATATCAATACTTTTCAATTGAGCTCTGTCAATGGGAAAAGCGTGACCATGCCACTTGACCTAGGGGGATTTGGAGTAAGCAGGTATGTGTTAGATGATTTTCTTTTTAAAAAAGCAAAATCTAATGGAGCAGAATTTATGCTTCAAACTCAGGTAGAAGACCTTGTTTTTGACAAAAAAGAAGATCTTTTCAAAATAAAGCTTGACTATGGTGCGGAACTATCGGCAGTCCACATAATTGGTGCTTTTGGAAAACGATCGAAAATGGATAAATCACTAGATCGAGATTTTATAAAACAAAGGAGCCCTTACATTGGAGTAAAATATCACATCAAGACAGATTTTGACCCAAATACAGTCGCATTACATAATTTTGAAGGAGGCTATTGCGGTTTTAACAAGATTGAGGGAGATAAATATAATCTCTGCTACTTAGGTTCGAGAGATCAATTGAGGGATTCGGGAAGTATCGAACAAATGGAGCGAACGTATCTTTGGAAAAATCCAATCCTTGAAAAAATATGGAAAGAAAGTGATTTTTTATTTGAAAAGCCTGAAGTAATCAATGAAGTAAATTTTTCTCCCAAAAAACCTGTAGAGAACCATGTTTTGATGGCAGGAGATGCTGCTGGCTTGATTACGCCGCTTTGTGGAAACGGGATGGCTATAGCGATACATTCTGGAATGCTCGCCGCAGAATCCATCTTAAAGTTTTCTAAAAGAGAGGATATAGAAAAAAACTACGAACTAGCGTGGAATACTAATTTCCAAAATAGATTGTGGATTGGAAGAAATGTGCAGCGACTTTTTGGAGCCAAAGGCATATCGGAATTCGCTGTCGCTCTGATCAAAAACTCAAACTTCATCGCACATCACTTTACAGATGAGGAACTTTTAAGGCTTTTTGGTTCTTTCTTAAAGAAGGCAAAACTGGGAATCATTATCAATGACCTGCATAGACATCAACTGGCATATTTTAGTATCAAAGCCTTAACCCGTCTATTTTCAAAATCCCCGATGGTTCAAAATGACGGTCCACTCTCAGTATTAAGAGGGTTTTCAAAAAAGGACTTGACATCAATTTTAAATCGTTCAGGAATAGAAAACGCCCAAATCAAGTGGTTTTGGGCATTCAGATGGCAAGTAATCGTAATGATTTCTTAATTTTGTATAAAATAATTTTAAACTTAAACCTTAAGACATGGAATTAGATTTAGAAACAATACAAACAATTAAAGAGAAAGCTGTAGAATTTTTGTTTGATTTTGGGCCAAATATTCTAGGAGCATTAATTGTATTTTTTATTGGTAAATACATCATCAGCCTCTTGCTTAAGGCTGTGGACAAAATCTTCGTCAAATATGAAATTGATGCATCTTTAGCTACATTTTTGAAGAGCTTTTCCAAAGCAATCTTATATGTGCTCTTATTTATTACAATTGCTACGCAAATAGGCATAGAGCTTACCTCATTTATTGCAATTCTTGGTGCAGCAGGTTTGGCTGTGGGTTTGGCTTTGCAGGGTTCTTTGGCAAATTTTGCGGGTGGAGTTTTGATTTTGATTTTCAAACCATTCAAAGTTGGAGATACTTTAGAGGCACAAGGGACTTTGGGCTCGGTTGAGAGCATTGATATACTCTACACCAAAATCAGAAATTTCGACAACAAATTAGTTACCATTCCAAATGGAGCTTTGGCTAACAATTTAACCACCAATCACTCCGAAAAACCAACTCGAAGAGTGGATATTTCTGTAGGCGTTGCGTATGGGACAGACTTGAAAAAAACAAGACAAGTGATTTTGAGTACTTTGAAAAGAGATGAAAGGATTCATGCTGACCCCGAGCCTGTTGTGAAATTCACAAATTTTGGAGATAGTTCTTTGGATCTAACAGTTAGATGCTGGACTGATACGGGAGACCTTTGGCCCGTGTATTGGGATAATATGGAAGCGCTCAAAGAAGCTTTCGAAGCAAATGACATTGAAATTCCATTCCCTCAGAGAGATGTGAATCATTTCTACCCTGAAGGAAAAAAAGAATAGATCCTAGAATTTTAATTCATAAAAAAAGCTACTCGAAATTAATCGAGTAGCTTTTTTTATGAATCTTTATCTGGATATCGGATTTTACACGGTTGCCACTGCATATAATCTTAAATACTATATTTGGGTTGCATTGGACCATTGGCTGTTGACGATTATCCGAAAGCTTATTTGTGATAAATTTTTACGCTGGTGTTTTTGTGGAAAATCACTAATCTTTATTTTCTGATTTCATGTCCTGCGACAAGTTCTTCTTGTTCTTTCCTTTTTTACTGTCAGAAGCACAGCCAATATTTCTAGTCAGATCCACATCATCAGGAATCCCTCCAAAGCCTTCACTAAAATCCCACTCTTCAGCTTCATCTTCCTTCTTAGGCTTGTTTTGATCTTCCTTTTTCATTTTCTCTGCACTTTAGTCCATGATAATCTCAGCATCTTGAAGGATAAAATTAAGCTCGTCGATATCTTTTTCATTAAGCTTTAATTTCCCCCTAACTTTTACTATTTCGTCAGTTTTGATAGTTCTATTTGGCTTATTTTTCAAATAACCGACCACGATACTTTCGGGACCTGCCCCACCGCAAAAGAAGCATTCGGCCATTGGGAATTTTGATAAAACAGCAATATTAGAAGCGTTCATTTCCAGTGGAATGTAAAAGCCAGAAACAGTCACGATCTTTCCTTCAAATTCTATCAATTCTTCCGGAAATTTTGGATATAGAAAATACATCCCAAATTCATCATTAAGTTTTTCAACAAACTTTGTTTTGGAAAACAAAGCCCACATATCCGGCTCTACACTTTTCATACTACTCAAAAGTAGAAATCCGGCAAATAAGAATACTGTTAATTTTTTCATTCAAGAGTTATATTTTGAATTTGAGATCAAATTTATGAATTAATAACGAACAGAAAAGATAAAGTATCTTCTGTTCTAATGTGATACTTCTTATATCTCGTAATTTCAGGTTTTTTATTTCCCTTTGAAACCTTATTTTTACGCACTATTTAAAGTTTGTAAAAAAGAAATAACAATATGCCATATTTATTTACCTCAGAATCAGTATCTGAGGGACACCCTGACAAGATTTCGGATCAAATTTCTGACGCCTTGATTGATAATTTTTTAGCTTTTGATCCAAGGTCAAAGGTTGCTTGCGAAACTTTGGTTACCACTGGACAAGTAATCCTTGCCGGAGAAGTGAAGTCAGATACCTACTTAGATGTTCAAAAAATCGCTAGAGATGTGATCAATAGGATTGGTTACACTAAAAGTGAATACATGTTTGACGGGAGTTCTTGTGGTGTTTTGTCTGCTATTCACGAACAGTCTCCTGACATCAATCAAGGTGTAGATCGTCAAAGTCCAGAAGAACAAGGTGCTGGTGATCAGGGAATGATGTTTGGTTATGCAACTAAAGAAACTGAAAACTTCATGCCTTTGGCACTTGATCTTTCCCATAGAATTTTGAAGGAATTGTCAAATCTGAGAAGAGAAAATGATGTGATCAAATACTTGAGACCTGATTCCAAGTCGCAAGTAACAATCGAGTATTCTGATGACAATCAGCCGCAGAGAATTGACGCCATCGTTATTTCTACGCAGCATGACGATTTCGCCGATGAACCAACCATGCTTGCGAAGATCAAAGAGGATTTGATTAAGATTTTGATTCCAAGAGTGAAGGCACAGTTGAAACCAGAAATTCAAGCGCTTTTCACAGATCAAATCACTTACCATATCAACCCAACCGGGAAATTTGTAATCGGTGGACCGCATGGAGATACAGGTTTGACAGGTAGAAAAATCATCGTAGATACTTACGGAGGAAAAGGAGCACACGGAGGTGGTGCATTCTCTGGAAAAGATCCTTCTAAAGTAGATAGGTCTGCAGCGTATGCGACTAGGCATATCGCAAAAAATATGGTAGCTGCTGAAGTCGCTGATGAAATTCTTGTTCAAGTTTCTTATGCAATTGGCGTTGCAAAACCAATGGGGATCTATGTCAATACTTATGGTACTGCAAAAGTTGGTTTATCCGATGGAGCTATAGCCAAAAAAGTTGAAGAGTTATTTGACATGAGGCCTTATGCCATTGAGCAAAGATTGAAATTAAGAAACCCAATCTATGAAGAGACAGCAGCCTATGGTCATATGGGTAGAACCAATGAAGTGGTGAACAAAACCTTTTACACTCCTGACGGGAAATCTATCAATTTGGATGTTGAACTTTTCACTTGGGAAAAATTAGATTATGTAGAAAAAATCAAGAAAGCTTTTGGGCTTTAATGAATGGAATTATAAAACAAAAAAGAGGCTGTCTCATAAGTCTCTTTTTAAAAAAAATGAAAGGCTACCAAATTTCTCGGGTAGCCTTTTTCTTGTTTAACTCAAAATTGTTATTTTGAGGTGTGCAAAAACAAAACTCAAATATAGTCTTTAAAGACTATGATCACAACCAGTTGATGCTCCTTCCCCACAATTTGGGTGACCTTCTTCCATCAGAGCATCCCGTCCGTGTAGTCAGCACGGTCGTAGACAAGATAAACATCCAGCCGATCTTTTCGCAGTACAGCAATATGGGAGCGAGCAGTTACCATCCCCGTATGCTGTTGAAGGTACTAATATACGGTTATCTGGAAAACTGCTATTCCTCCCGTAAGCTTGAGAAAGCTGTCCGTGAAAATATCGGTTTCATGTGGCTCTCGGGCATGCAGCGACCCGACCATAATACCATCAACCGTTTCCGGGGGGAAAAGCTCCGTGAAGTGATCCGGGAGATTTTTTCACAGGTAGTGCTCATGCTTTACGACGAAGGGCTTCTGGACATAAAAGACGTTTATACAGACGGGACTAAAATAGAGGCCAACGCCAACAGGTACACCTTTGTCTGGGGAAAGGCTGTCAAGAAGAGCAGGGAGAGGATTGCAAAGCAGCTTCAGGAGCTCTGGGATTACGCTGCCGAAACGGCAAAGGAAGAACTCGGACAGCCCGAAGAGAAGTTTGAGAATCCCAGTCCCCAAAAAGTACTTGAAACCGTAGAGAAGATCAACACGGCACTACAGGGCAAAGAAGTTGATCCCAAAGTGAGACAGAAGCTCAGGTATGCAGAGAAAAACTGGCCAGGAAAGCTTGCCGAATATGAACAGAAGGAGGAGACCTTACAGGAACGCAACAGCTATTCAAAAACTGATGAAGATGCCACTTTTATGCGGATGAAGGAAGATCACATGAAAAACGGGCAGCTTAAACCCGGCTATAACCTTCAGCTCAGTACCCACGGACACTTTGTGGTCAACTATACCCTGCACCAAAAACCCAACGATACCACCACACTTATCCCACATATGAATGCCTATCGGCAGATGTACGGAGCTTACCCCGAAACACTGACTGCCGATGCGGGGTACGGAAGCGAGGAAAACTATGCCGCCCTCGAGCAGAACGGTACATCAGCTTATGTAAAGTATAATTACTTCCATAAGGAACTCAGAGAAGAAAACAGGAAAAACAGGGAATACAGACTACTTGAAAACCTGTATTACGACAGCCAAAAGGACAGGTATATCTGCCCGATGGGACAGCCAATGGAAAGGAACGGTACCAGAACCAGGACAACAGCGACAGGATACAAACAAGAATACGCAAGATATACGGCATCAAAATGTGTGGGATGTCCTTTGGCTGCTTCCTGCAGGCCGGGAAAGGGAAACAAAACCATTGAAGTCAACAGGGCATTGGAACGGTATAAATCAGAAGCAAAACAAAAGCTGACCTCTCCCGAGGGAATCCAAAAAAGAAAGCAGCGGGCCACAGACGTCGAACCTGTATTCGGACACCTTAAGCAAAACAAGGGGATGAAGAGGTATGTGCTCAGGGGACTGGAAAAGGTGGAAATTGAAACAGGTCTTCATGCAATCGCTCACAACCTTTCCAGAAAGGCAGCAAAAGCAGCATAATTATCATTTTCGGGAAGATTTAAATCAAAAATATAAGAGAAACATCACCAAATCAGATAGAGTAATAAACCATGCTTTTTGACTAGAGTTCAAAAAATAAGAAGCCGATTTGTTGAAAATCGGCCTCTATTGCTAAATTAGGCTGTTTTTAAAATTTAAATTTATTCAAATTTACTTTTGAGACAGCCTCTTTTTTTGTTTGGCCTAAGCTATAAGGAAAAAATAAAATGGTTAGTCTCTTTTTTTCTTATCTTCTTGCTTAGCTTTTTTTTCAGCTCTCTTTTCCTTCAAGTTCTTCTCAGGTTTTTTCTTTTCGGCTTTTTTTGCGGTGTGTTCTTTTGCCATGATCTTAAGATTTGTAAGGAAGGTACGAGTTTTATTTCAATGATTTAATGAATGGGAGGAATTTATTGTTGGAATATCAACCTTATCACATGTGAAGAATTAAAGAATTTGAAAAAATTAGGGATGATTGTAAAAAGATCTTTATCAATTAAGTCGTTAGTAGTAAAGATGTTGTTGTACTTTTTTCGTAATACTATTGTGCTTTTTTATAAAAAACCCTTCTAAATGCTTTAAATGAAGATAAAAGTAGCCGCGCTAGGGATCGAACCTAGATCTAGCGTTTAGGAAACGCTTGTTCTATCCATTGAACTACGCAGCCATATATTTTCAGTCTTTGTTACATCGTTACGAAATATACAAACTTGCAAAGCTTACTACTTGATTCTTAACTCTTGCTTCTTGTCTCTCGTATTTCATCTCTCGCGTTTCACATCTCGTCTCTCCCATCACATTACCATCGAAGTCCCAATTTAACTCAAAATCTCGCATCCAAGCAAATATATTGTTGGCTACTTGTGACTTTCAAATTAAAAACCCTATCTTTGCAGTCCAAAAATTACGATGGACGAGATCCATCAATTCACTAAATATCAATATAATATGGCAGTTAAAATCAGATTAGCGCGTAGAGGTAGAAAAAGAATGGCCATCTATGACGTAGTAGTAGCTGATGCTAGAGCTCCACGAGATGGACGCTTTATCGAGAAATTGGGTACGTATAACCCAAACACTGACCCTGCATCTATCAACATCAACAATGAGCGAGCTCTAAAATGGTTGTTGAACGGTGCACAGCCTTCAGACACAGTAAAAGCAATGCTTTCTTATAGAGGAGTATTGTTACAAAAACACCTTCAAATTGGTGTTTTGAAAGGTGCAATTTCACAAGAAGATGCAGATAGCAAATTCGAAGCTTGGAAAGCTACAAAAGAGCAGGCAATCACTGGTAAGGTGGATATATTGACACAAGCGAAAGCTGATGCTCGTCAAAAAGCGCTTGATGCTGAAACAGCCAAAAATCAGGCTAGACTTGATGCAATCAAGGCAAGAGAAGATGAAGCGAAAGCTGCTGCTGCCGCTGAGGCTGCTGCTGCTGAAGCACCTGCTGCTACAGAAGATGTAGCACCTGAATCTCCTGAAGCTTCTGCTGAAGGTGAAGAAACTCAAGCTTAATATCCTACATTACCATGAACAAAGACAATTGCTTTCAATTGGGCTATATTTCTAAAGTTCATGGACTCCATGGTGGTGTTACTGTAGTATTGGATGTGGATTATCCAGAAGAATATGAAGACTTAAAACATGTCTTTATTGATCAAAAATCCAGACTTGTTCCTTATTTTCTTGAGTATTTTGATTTGCAACCCAACAATAAGGCGCTTGCAAAATTTGAAGATCATGATACCATGGACGATGCTGAAAAACTTGTTGGATCGGAATTATACCTTCCATTGACAGCATTAGCAGAATTGGACGAGGATCAGTACTACTTCCATGAATTGATAGGATATGAAGTCATAGATGAAAATCTCGGAGTAATCGGAGAGATCAAAATTATCTATGACCTTCAAACACAAGATTTGATCGGGGTTGACTACAAGGAAAAGGAAGTCTTGATACCAATTCAGGATGGAATTATTCAAAAAGTTGACAAAGCAGAGAAGAAAGTTTTCTGTTTGCTTCCCGATGGCTTACTTGACATATATTTAGAGGACTAAAGATGCGCATAGACATCATCACAGTAGTTCCCGGATTGTTAGATGGACCATTTGCCCATTCGATTCTCAAAAGAGCCGAAGACAAAGGTTTAGCTTCAGTCAGGGTACACAACCTGAGAGACTACAGCAACAATAAAAAAAAGCAAGTCGATGACTATGCTTTTGGAGGTGGTGCTGGAATGGTTATGATGATCGAACCTATAGCGCACATCATCGAAGCCCTTAAAAGTGAACGAGAATATGATGAAGTCATTTATTTGACTCCTGATGGAGAGACATTCAACCAAAACATGGCGAATGAACTTTCTCTAAAAGGTAATATGATCATGCTCTGTGGACATTATAAAGGTGTGGATGAAAGGGTAAGACAAAGATTTATTACTAAAGAAATTAGTATTGGAGATTTTGTCCTTTCAGGAGGAGAGTTGGCAGCAGCAGTATTGACTGACGCCATCATTCGTTTGATCCCGGGAGTACTCAATGATGAAACTTCAGCATTGACAGACTCATTTCAAGATGGACTATTAGCCCCTCCAGTGTACACCAGACCAGCAGTTTATGATGGAATGGAAGTGCCCGAGCTACTATTGTCAGGTCATCAAGCAAAAATCGACGAATGGAGGTTTGAGCAATCGGTTCGCCGTACTAAAGAAAGAAGACCCGACCTAATGGAAGGAAAAGATTTCTAATCGGCGATAAAAGCATCAAGCATTAAATAAATGAATTCAACAGACGGCTGCACCGAGGTGTGGTTGCTACAAGCACATAAAATATACAGCTATGAGCGAACTAATTAAATTTGTAGAAGCGGAATATAAAGAGCTGAGAGCTTCTTTCCCTTCTTTCAAGGCAGGTGATACCATCAATGTTCACGTAAAGATCAAAGAAGGTAACAAAGAGCGTGTTCAGCAGTTTCAAGGTACTGTAATCCAAAGAAAAAATGTAAATACTAACGGTGAAACTTTCACTGTAAGAAAAATTTCTAATGGAATCGGAGTAGAAAGAATCTTCCCAATCCTTTCTCCATCAATCGAGAAAATCGAATTGTTAAGAGAAGGTAGAGTGAGAAGAGCTAGATTGTTCTACTTGAGAGGACGTCAAGGTAAAGCTGCCAAAATCAGAAAGAAAATCAGAACAAGTTAAGACGCATAAGCGCTTTTTCTCGTTAGGTAAAAAAAGGAAACCCAAACAGGTTTCCTTTTTTGGTTTTATTCTTAAGCTAACTTCAATAGCTAGCTACTTAAGTAAATACTTTTTCTTTTCTTTTTTAGTCAGTTCTAGCATGATGAAGTCATCAGGATATTCAACCAATATTTCTATTCTGTCTTTGACTTGAATTGGTAGGCCAACTGTTCCTCTTAGTGACACTTCGGTATAGGAGCGAGTCACTAAGTCATCTGTTTTGACCAATTTACTTTGGACCATTCGTACATGCGGATCAGTTCCGTAGTTTTCTCCTGATGATTCTGCAATAGGATCGCCAGGACATACTGTATCCCCAACTTTTACCTTTGCACTTCCTGGCTTGAAAACCATGATTTTGCTAAATACCCCATCTTCATAGTAGATTTCAATATAATTGTCTAGTGAATTGTAATACACACTATTTCCCTTTATCCTTTGGAAAAAAATAAGGTTTGACTGTATGATTTCCTTATCTTTGTGGATTGATATTTAGAGTATTTTCAATTGAAGACACTAAATTTTCAACAAATCAGAAAATCACATCAAATGAATAGAGAAGTACGCGTAAGATTTGCACCCTCTCCAACAGGAGCTTTACATATTGGCGGAGTAAGAACTGCCCTTTACAATTACCTTTTTGCCAAGAAAATGGGTGGTAAGTTTCTTTTGAGAATTGAAGATACCGACCAAACAAGGTTTGTTCCCGGAGCCGAAGAATATATTCAAAAATCTTTGGAATGGCTAGGAATTTCTCCAGAAGAGAGCCCTTGGAACCCTGGAGATTGTGGTCCTTACAGACAGTCCGAGAGAAAGCCAATGTACATGCAATATGCTTTGGACTTAGTGGAAAAGGGACATGCATATTATGCATTTGATACCTCGGAAGAGTTGGATGCGATGCGAGAAAGATTGACAGCTGCTAGGGTAGTATCTCCTCAATATAACTCAATCACCAGAACCCAAATGAAAAATTCCCTTACACTTCCAGAAGATGAAGTAAAGGAAAGATTGGCCTCTGGCGACCCTTATGTGATTCGTATCAAAATCCCTAGAAAAGAAGAGGTGAGATTGAACGACATGATCCGTGGATGGGTAATGGTTCATTCCAATACTTTAGATGATAAAGTGCTGATGAAGTCAGACGGAATGCCTACGTATCACTTGGCAAACATCGTAGATGATCATTTGATGGGAATCACTCATGTAATTCGAGGAGAAGAATGGTTGCCATCTGCACCACTTCATGTATTACTTTACAAATATTTTGGTTGGGAAGATACCATGCCTCAGTTTGCACATTTACCACTTTTGTTGAAGCCTGACGGGAACGGAAAGCTATCCAAAAGAGATGCTGACAAACATGGTTTTCCAATTTTCCCCATGGATTGGACAGACCCAAATACGGGAGACAAAGCGAGTGGATTTATGGAGGAAGGTTACCTTCCTGATGCATTCTTAAATTTTCTAGCATTCTTAGGTTGGAATCCTGGTGACCATAGAGAAATTTTCTCTTTGGAGGAATTGGTTGAAGCTTTTTCTATCGAAAGGATAGGAAAATCAGGAACAAAATTTGACATCAATAAGGCCAAATGGTTCAATGAACAATACCTCAGAAATAAGTCTGATGAAGAATTGGCAACTTTCCTTATCGCAGATGTTGAAAAAGAAGGATTGACTATCGATTCCAAAAAAGCTGCTCAAATAGCAGCAATCATGAAAGAAAGAGCGACCTTCCCTTCTGATCTTTGGAATGAAGGTAAATTTATGCTGATCGCTCCGACTAGTTTTGATGAAAACATTGCTTCCAAAAAATGGAATTCTGATGTCGTTATCGTATTGAATGCTTATAAAGAAAAGCTGGTAAAAGACAGAGAAGAGTTTACGCCGGAAAGAGCAAAATCCTTACTAGAAGCTTCTGCCGAAGAAAATGAAATTAAATTTGGTAAAGTGATGCAAGCAGTTCGATTAGCAGTGACTGGAGTAGGCGCTGGGCCAGATTTGATGGCGGTTTTTGCAATCATTGGTAAGGAAGAATTAGCTAAAAGAATAACTTTTGCGTTAGAAACGTTACAAGTTCAAGATTAATTAGAATACTGAAAGTGGTTTTCAAAAAGCCACTTTCATTTTAAATACTAAATAGGATGGCAAAGAAATCAAAAAAAGTAGAAAGCCCTAAAGTCCATAAAGACCTCGAAGGGTTTCACATGAACATAGATTCTTTTGGAGAGATTTCTAGCAGCTTCCCCATTGACAAACTCAACGAGTTTTTGAATAACAATGTAGAAGACAAGAAATTGAAAGACAGAGAAGATATCGACGATATCAAAAAGGGTAAAAAGAAATAAATAGGTGAAAATGCATAAAACTTTCACCCTTTTTTTACTTCTATTTTTGGGGACCCTGAGTGAGAATCTTCTCGCACAGACAAGTATAGGCTTCCGTGGAGGCTATTCTTCTTCAAATTATAGTTACAGATTCAGGCCCGGATCTCCTGTGACACGTACTGGTGGTATAACTGCCCCGACGTATAGTTTGGTCATTGAACAGTTTTTAGCCAAAAATGCAGGTGCACAGATCGAAATTCAGTATTTGCAATTAGGATACACACAGAGGGATACACTCGATCAAACGAATCAGACTACATTCGAATTTATTAAAGTGCCTTTTATGTCCAATTTCTATTTTGGCAACAAGGGCAGGTTTCATATCAAGATAGGAACGCACTTTGGTTACATGCTCAATGCCGCAGACCCTATCCGTGAGTACGAAACTCCAGGAGTTTTGCCGACCTATGGTGGGATAGAAGATCGTCCACGAAAATTTCTCTACGGTCTTTCTGCGGGGGCAGGATTGTCCAAGCTTTTTGGAAAAAGCACTCTAGCAGGCGAAGTCCGTTTTTCTTACGATTTCAATAGACCCGAAACACAAAACCGGGTTTTTGATATGACTTCAACTAATTTAGAATTTACACTGAGTTATCTTTTTCAGATTATCAAACCTAAATGGCAAAAAAAGCCATAATGGGAACTAAATAGCCTGACAGCTGTTATCCAATCATACTTCAAAATCAATAATCAGATTATGTTACAAACGCAGAAGAGACCGACTACCATCTATATGGAAGCCAATCCAAATCCAAATTCATTGAAATTTGTCGTGAATTTTATGTTGGCAGATGAAGGTGTGAGTTTTGATTACCCAAATCAGGAAAGTACCGAAAACTCTCCTTTGGCACATGAATTATTCAATTTTGCTGCTGTTGACCGTGTCTTCATTGCCTCCAATTTTGTGACGGTGACGAAGAAAGAAGAGGTAGAATGGCTTGAGCTTCAGGATATCGTAAGAAATCACATTAAAACTTATTTGGAGTCAGGCAAAGCTCCTGTAAATGCTGACTTTGACAAAGACCCACTTTTTGATGAAAATGATTCTGAAGTAGTGAAGAAAATCAAAGGGATATTAGATGAGTATATCAGACCTGCGGTAGAACAAGATGGCGGTGCTATTGTGTTCCATAGTTTTCAAGATGGAATCGTCAAAGTATTGCTGCAAGGCAGTTGCTCAGGATGTCCATCAAGTACAGTAACTTTGAAAGCTGGCATTCAGAATCTATTGACACGTATGCTTCCAGAAGTGAAGGAAGTACAAGCGCAAGGCGTTTAATCGCCATGTTTCGAGGAAATTGGACTTGGACAATCTTAGGCCTGATCAGTATTCTGATCAGGCATTTTGCGCTTAAGTCCCCTGAGTTGACAGAAGAATTTTATTCTAGAAGATTTTTTCCTGGGGTCAGAAACGTTATTGATTTGACGCTTTCCAAGCTTCCTTTTGCGACAGTTTACATATTCATCGCCTCTGTTTTTCTCTTTCTTGGAATTTTTATTTTCTATTTTAAGAAGAAAATCGGATGGAAGAACAAGTTGGGATTTACGATTAGGTCTCTTTTCAATTATCTCGGAGCCTTAATTTTCTTTTTCTTGGTTTTATGGGGTTTCAACTATCAACGAATACCTGTTTTCGAGCAAATTGGAATGAAACCTACTGCCATCAATGAGGAGCAACTGATTACTGAAATAGAACTCACACGAAACATCCTCAATCAATTGAGATCAAATATACAAGAAGATACAGCGGCTATAGAATCGATCATGGATTATAATGACCTAGAAAAACTCGTTAGAGCCAATATGCGAGAGCATTTGTATCTGCTAGGAATGAACTTCACAGGAGAGCCAAGGACGAAGCAGTTTTATCCTGCTGGATTTATGCGAAAAATGGGGATTTTGGGGATTTATTTTCCTTTTACAGGAGAGAGCTACATTGATCCAACATTACATCCGTTGGAAAAACCTTTTACTATTGCTCACGAAATGGCGCATAGCTATGGGGTGACAGACGAAGGGGAGGCGAATTTCATTGCTTGGGTAATTGGTTCTAATAGCGATGATGCACTTTTACAATACTCTGCTCAATTGAAATTACTTCGCTATCAAATGAATGATTTGTATAGGATGTCTCAAGAGCTTTATACACATTTTTACAGAACTATTCCTGCTGGAATTAGAAATGATTTGACTTCAATTAGTAAAAATGCCGCTTTGTATAAGCCTTTCAATTTAGAATTGAGCAGGAAATCAAATGACATTTTTCTTAAAACCCAAGGTGTAAAAGCCGGCGTATTGAGCTATCAGCAACTTCCTATGCTAGCATACGCATGGAGAAAAAGGTTGAAGTCTGAGGATTAATTTATCGTCGATTCCCAACCCACACACCAAAAATCACGGCTACGATTCCAATATAATGACCTAAGAGTAAAACCTCTCCGTCAAAAAGACCCCACATAATTGCCACAATCGGAATGAGATAAGTGACCGAACTTGCAAAAACGGGAGTGGCTACTTTAACCATGATGTTGAATAGGATTAAAGCTAGTGCTGTTCCCACTACGCCTAAAAGCGTAATATAACCAGCTGCTTCCATGGCTCCTTCTGCATGAGTGAGTTTAAAAGAAAAGTCCGTAAAGGCGAATAAATAAATCAATGCAATTGGCAAAACCATCAAAAGCGAAATTGCTGTGATAGCCACAGGTTTTAGCTCTACGAATCTATATTTGATGATGTTTAAATTCACTCCATAACAAGCACAAGCAAGAAGAACAAAAAACGCATAAGAATTGATGTCTGAAAATGTCCCGATGCCAGAACCTTCTTTTACAATCAGTAGTAAGACTACCCCAAGAAATGCAATAAATAAGCCTAAGGTATTCCTTCTCGTAATTCTAGCACCAAAAAACAACGCTCCAATAATGACTACAAATAGTGGTGTCATGGCATTGAAGACTCCTGTAAGCGAACTGCTGAGTTGAGTTTGAGCTTTTGCAAATAGAAAAGCTGGGATAAAACTCCCAACGAAACCAACAATAATCAGGTTTTTGACCTGCTTTTTATTCAAGCTTTTGAGCCTTGGAAGGGAAAGTGGAAGAAGAACCATTCCTGCCGCCACGATTCGAAAAGCTCCAACCTCACCTGGGGAAAATACTTCTAGACCTCGTTTGATCAATATAAATGAACTTCCCCAAATTAAGGCAAGTAAAATCAAAAAGCCCCAAGCTTTTAAGGCTCCTTCGGCTTGTATATCTCGGGACATAAGTGATTATTGAAAATGAGAATAGGTGAATTATTGAAACTGATAATCTGCATAGACCTCAGCCACTTGATCTAAGATTGCTGACACTTGTTCGTAAGTATCAGCTGTGACCATGTCCGTTCGGAATGGTTTGAAGTTAGGCATTCCTCTAAAGTAATTGGTATAATGCCTGCGCATTTCAAGTATGCCTTGCTTTTCGCCTTTCCATTGAACAGAAAAATCAAGATGCTTTTTAGTGACATTGATTCTTTCTTCTAAGGCAGGAGCTTCTAGCATTTCGCCTGTAGCCAAAAAATGCTTAATTTCATTGAAAATCCAAGGGTAGCCTATGGAAGCTCTGCCGATCATCATACCATCTACATTGTATTTTTCTTTATATTCTTTCGCTTTTTGTGGGGAATCAATATCACCATTGCCAAATACTGGAATATATAATCTCGGGTTCGCTTTTACCAAGTTCAAATAAGACCAGTCTGCTTCACCTTTATACATTTGTTGTCTTGTACGTGCGTGGATACTAATCGCTTGGATGCCTACATCCTGAAGACGTTCAGCAACTTCCACAATTCTGATCGTGTCTTGTGACCAACCCAATCGGGTTTTCACGGTAACTGGAATATTGACAGCTTTTACGATCTCAGCTGTCATGGAGACCATCTTATCGATATCCAAGAGTATTCCAGCACCAGCACCTTTACAAGCTACTTTATTGACAGGACAACCATAATTAATATCCAAAATATCAGGACCCGCTTCTGCTGCAATTGCAGCTGCCTCCTGCATGGATTCAATGTCATTTCCGAAAATTTGAATTCCGATTGGTTTTTCATAATCAAAAATATCCAACTTCTGAACACTCTTCGCCGCATCACGAATCAAGCCTTCTGAGCTGATAAATTCTGTGTACATCAAATCCGCACCATTCTCCTTGCATACAGCCCTGAAAGGTGGATCACTCACATCTTCCATTGGAGCCAAAAGCAAGGGAAATTCCCCTAATTCTAAGTTTCCTATCTTTACCACTTCTGAAATCTATTTAATCTTGTAAATTTACGGCAATTATGGAGATTTATAAAACCCGAGCCTCAATTGCCAGCAAAAGTAACTGGTTATTATCATTAATTATTATTCTTCTTGTGACTTTCGGAGTAATGGCTGTTCTTCAAGGCATTGCTCTCGTGCTTGTCCCTCCATTATTTGGAGTTCCTTTAGATGAATTTATGGCTATTTTGAGCGGTCAAAGTACAAATCCAAATGCTCGAATAGCACTTCTATTTGTTCAAGGACTTGGTGCTGGTCTGGGTTTTTTCTTTGCAGCTTTATTGATAGCCAAATTGATAGATAAAGCCAATTTAGGTTGGAAACAGCAATTGCAGAGATTTAGGTTCACTTCATTGATGATTATGATCATGGTGATGCTCGGAGGAATGTTATTCAATAGCTTATTGATCGATTGGAATTCTAATGTCCATTTCCCTGAGTTTTTGTCTGGACTAGAAGTAAAAATGAGAGCTATGGAAGATGCTGCCATGGATTTGACGAAATATATTACAGATTTCGATTCATTTCCAGAATTCTTGATGGGCGTTTTAGTAATCGGAGTTTGTGCAGGATTGGGGGAAGAATTTTTCTTTCGAGGAGTGCTACAACCTAAGCTTCATGCATACACAGGCAATGCTCATGTCGGGATATGGCTGACAGCATTTATTTTTTCTGCTATACATTTTCAGTTTTATGGATTCTTTCCAAGAATGCTCTTAGGAGCAATATTCGGATATTTATATCTATATTCAGGCAGCTTAATTTATCCCATTGTGGCACATATACTCAACAATACAGTGACCGTAATTTTGGTTTATTTGAATAAATTGGGTAAAGTTAACTTTGATATCGAAGAAGCGGATGAGGTGTCAATTCCCTTGGCTCTGCTTGGCTTGTTGATATTGTTGTTAGGATTAAGAATTTTCAAAGAGAAAAATAAAACTCAAATTACGAATGGAGAATTGGATTAAGATATTTGAAGATGCTTCACCCGTCCGTGCTGAGATTGTGAAGGGAGTCCTGGAGTCTCATGGGATTGGGGCAGTGATTCTCGACAGAAAGGAGTCTGCATATAAAATTCACGGATATTGTGAAGTCATGGTGCAAAAAGAGAATTCTTCAATAGCAACAAAAATCATCCAAGATGAGGTCACCTTTTAAGTTAAGATCAAGATTTAATATCAATAATTACAGTAACCTTGGGCAAAGGGTGATAACGGGCCTTATTGGTGCATCAGCAATTGTAGCTGGCTCTTATTATAGCGAATGGCTTTATTTCATCATTTTTGGTACAATTCTTATATTTTCACAAATGGAGTTTTATAAACTATCAGGCTTGGACGGCATGCTTCCTCTGAAGAGTTTTGGAACTTTTCTTGGAGTAGCCATTTTCACCTTGACCTTTCTGATAGAGCTAAAGCATCTTGAGGATAAATATTATTTCCTGATATTTCCTTTGGTAGCTTTGGTATTCTTCATCAAGTTGTATAGAAAATCAGACAAAAAACCTTTTACTGGAGTTGCTTTTACCTTTTTAGGGATTTTTTATGTTGCTGTACCCTTTTCTCTATTGAATTTGGCAGCCTTTTCTGTTGACGGTACATTTCATTACGAAATCATCATAGGTTCTTTAGTTATTCTTTGGGCTTCAGATTCTGGGGCCTATTTTGCTGGAACAAAGTTTGGAAAGACGAAGCTTTTTGAAAGAGTCTCTCCCAAAAAATCTTGGGAAGGATTTCTTGGAGGAGTGCTTTTAGCCTTTACGGTTGCCTATATTTTGAGTAAATACTTTGTTTCTCTTGAAGAATGGCAATGGTTTTGCATCGCTGCGATTATCATCATTGCAGGTACTTATGGTGACTTGATCGAGTCACTTTTTAAGCGAAGTATTGAGATCAAAGATTCAGGAAAAATTCTTCCTGGACATGGTGGATTTATGGATCGTTTTGACGGTTTGTTATTATCGGCACCATTTATAGCTGCATTTTTGAAAATCTTTTAAAAATGCCTATCTGATATTAAAAATACTCCTTAATATTGTATTATAATTCAAAGCTCAACTAAAGAAACCCAAATATGGCTTACATTGAACCGGCCCCAATTAAGGATGCAGAAAATCCTTTGGAGTCAATGATGGAAAGGTTTAACCTTGCAGCTGAAAAACTAGGACTCTCAGAAGAAGTTTACAATGTCCTGAAAAACCCCGCAAAACAAGTTATCGTATCCCTACCAATCACCATGGACAATGGAAAAATCCAGGTTTTTGAAGGGATTCGTGTGATTCATTCCAATATCCTTGGCCCTGCCAAAGGAGGAATCCGATTTGCTCCAGATGTGCATTTGGATGAAGTAAAAGCACTTGCAGCATGGATGACATGGAAATGTGCGGTAGTTGACATCCCTTATGGTGGTGGTAAAGGTGGCGTAAAGTGTAATCCACGAGAAATGTCCAAAGGCGAGATCGAAAGATTGATGAGAGCATACACACTCGCAATGATCGACGTATTCGGACCGGACAAAGATATCCCGGCCCCAGATATGGGAACAGGGCCAAGAGAAATGGCTTGGCTGATGGATGAATATTCTAAAGCACATGGCATGACTGTCAATGCAGTAGTAACAGGAAAACCGCTTGTTTTGGGAGGTTCTCTTGGAAGAACTGAAGCGACTGGTAGAGGGGTAATGGTTTCAGCTTTGGCAGCGATGCAAAAACTGAAAATCAATCCTTTTCAAGCAACTTGCGCTGTTCAAGGTTTTGGAAATGTGGGTTCTTGGGCTTCCCTTCTTTTAGAAGAAAGGGGTTTGAAGATCGTAGCAATTTCTGATATCTCAGGAGCTTATCATAATGAAAATGGAATCAATATTCAAGAGGCTATTGCTTACAGAGATGGAAACAACGGGACTTTAGAAGGCTTCAAAGGTGCTGAAAAATTAGCAAATGCGATGGATCTTTTGGAGCTTGAGGTAGATGTATTGGTGCCAGCAGCTGTAGAAGATGTGATTACTATACACAATGTGGACAGAATCAAAGCGAAGCTAATCGTGGAAGGTGCGAATGGACCAACCTCAGCAAAAGCAGATGCTATCATCAATGAAAAAGGAATTATGGCTGTGCCTGATATTTTAGCAAACGCAGGTGGTGTGACAGTTTCTTACTTTGAGTGGGTTCAAAATAGATTAGGTTACAAATGGACAGCTGAAAGAGTCAATCGAAGGTCTGACAGAATCATGAAGGATGCCTTTGACCATGTCTATGAAGCATCTATCAAATATGATGTGCCTATGAGAATTGCTGCATACATTGTAGCAATCGATAAAGTAGCGAAGACTTATACTTTCAGAGGAGGCTTCTAAAACCTTCAAAAGAAAGTTTATTATATTTGAGGTGTGAGAGTCAAACTTTCACACCTTTTTACATTAAGAAATACATATATTATGTCAATACATCGAGAGGGAAGGTCTTTGTTATTTTGGTTGCTGATAATTCTTTCAGCAGGGAATTATGCACTATATTATTATTTCCCAGGACAGGAAGTTCTTTTAAACTTAGCTTTAATTATCAGCCTAGGATTTTACCTGATAGTTTTACAATTCTTCAGAAATCCATTTGTTCCTGTAAGACAAGATGATGGGATGATATATGCGCCCGCTGATGGTAAGGTTGTTGTGATTGAGGAAACTGTTGAAGATGAGTATTTGAAGGAGAAAAGAAAGCAGATTTCGATATTTATGTCTCCCTTCAATGTGCATGTAAACCGCTCACCAATGGCTGGAATAGTAGAGTACTTCAAATATCATCCAGGGAAATATTTAGTCGCTTGGCATCCAAAATCGAGTTTTGAAAATGAAAGAACGACAATGGTGATCAAAAATGCCGAGGGAACAAAAATCCTCGTCCGACAAATTGCCGGAGCATTGGCTCGCAGAATAAAATGGTATGTCGCAGATGGTTCCCCTTTGCAACAATGTGGAGAATTCGGATTTATCAAATTCGGATCGAGAGTTGATGTGTTTTTGCCCTTAGATGCAGAAGTATTGATTAGTATGGATCAAAAAACCAAAGGAGGAAAAACGCCAATTGCCAGGTTAAAATAAACTGCTGATTTTATTAATACAAAAAAAAAATCAAGCAAAATCCAAATTGCCCACAGTTGATTTATTTTCGACCGTGGGCAATTTTTTTAATTGTTAAAATTTCCCTTCACTTTTTTCCAATACAGATAGCCAAATGTAAGTGTCGATAGGAAGAAAATAAGCGTGGTCCATTCATAAGATCTTTTATCAGAATTCTTTTCTACGATTTCAGAATCTTTTTCCTGCAAGGCTCTTTTCAATGTTGCGATTTCTCTTTCCTGCTTTTGTGAGATGAACTTATAATCATTTTTCTCGTAGGTTATCTCTGTCTTTTCAATGTCATTGAGCATGCGCAATTCTTCCATGATTTGATTGTCTTTTTGGATGATTCTTTCCATCCAATTATTGGTTTCGATCATGTCTTTCTTTGTCCTATTGCCAAAAATACCTGATTTTTTGCTCTCTGAATTTTGCCATTGTTGATGTAAGGTCTGTCGGTCTTGCAACATTTTATCAAGCTTGGCTTGTGCAAAAAGATTGAAAGGGAGGGATAATAAAATTATAAGTACTAATTTTTTCATGGGTATAAAATTCTTAAATACCCTAAAATCAAATAATGTGCCGATCACAGCACTATCAGAATTTACTTAGGGCTTGCTGAAAAAGTCTCAGGTATGCCAGGTTCAAAGCGGACGAATGAAGATGTATGTTTATACTTCGAATGAGTCCAATACAGAAGATGGTATGCCTGAGACTAGGCTAAAAATTTCTAATATTGAAATTTTTAGCATTATCAAAAACACCCTATTTCAACTCAAAAGCTTGCACTTGCTGATAAACCTTACGCATAATAAACAGACTATTCATTCAAAATAATACAATTAACTATACAAATGGCATTTTTCAGCACGCCCTACTTAGCGCATCTTCATCTTTTTACTAGCACGTCTCTTGAAAGTGCCTGTTCTTCTCTTGTTGTTTGTATAAAAATTATAAAGAAAATTCACTGCAAAAACCGCGATCGTCAATGGGATAAAAAAACCAGGAGCCATAGATTTTATTCCCAAAAGAATAAATAGGGAAGCGATCGACCCCATTTTAAAGGAAGTATGACTCTCAGGGTAGATTTTATTGACCAAATACAAACTTAAAATCTCAATAAATGCAACCACAATAATTAAATATGTGAGCATTTGCTTCATGGTCGTATCACCGGACCAAACCACCCAAGCCAAACCGGCAGCTACAAGGATCAAACTTAAAGATTGGATGGATGTATTTAATCTTTCTTTCATAGTGGGGTGTTTAGGGTTTGAACAAAAAAGATAGGTATTTAATCCTTTAAATGCAATTTGATAAGATTTTTAAAAAAACAATGGCCTTGATTGCGGAATTATATTATGCAATCAAAGCCATTCTATTAATTTTATCCGCACAATTTCAAGCGTTAGATTTACTTGTTAGTGTCATTGCGGTAATCATTTTTATAATTTATTCTTGATAAAATCAGTCATCATATTATAAAGGTGCCAACTCGTATTTCCACCTGAGATGCCATGATTTCTGTTTGGGTAGTAAAAAGAATCAAACTGCTTATCTGCCTTGATCAACGCATCAACTAAATCAACTGCATTTTGAAAATGAACATTATCATCACCTGTTCCGTGGATCAGCAGTAAGTTGCCCTTCAGTTTATTCACATGCGTTATAGGACTGTTATCATCATATCCGGCAGCATTAAGTTGCGGAGTTTGTAAATATCGCTCAGTATAGATCGTGTCATAATATCTCCAAGTAGTAACGGGAGCGACTGCAATAGCAGATTTGAATACATCATTTCCGATCATTAAAGATAGCGACGACATATAGCCACCATAAGACCAGCCCCAAATTCCAATTCTTCCTTTATCAACATAAGGCAAAGTTCCCAAATACCTAGCTCCAGCAATCTGATCTTCTACTTCAATTTTACCCAAATTGGCGTAAGTACTGTGTTTGAAATCTCTACCTCTTGCTCCTGTGCCTCTGTTGTCTACACAAACTACAATGTAGCCTTCAGCGGCAAGATGATGATGCCAGAAATCACGTGTGCCACCCCAGGAATTGGTTACATTTTGGGAACCTGGACCTCCATATACATACATCAATACAGGATATTTTTTTGCAGGATCAAAATCGGAAGGCTTAATCATGTAGGCATTTAAAGAAGTGCCTTCCACCGTTTGGAAATCGAAAAACTCCTTCTCAGAGATGGCAAAATTTTTCAATCTATCCTTTAAATCCTGATTATCTTCCAAAACTTGTAATTGCTTACCTGAAGCTTGGTTTAAAGTGACTTTTGAAGGAGAATTTGCATCGCTGTGATATCCAATAAAATATTTGAAATCCTTACTCATGTTCACAGAATGGGTGCCTTTTTCTGCAGTTAGGATTTTTTTGTTTTTGCCATTCAGATTGATGACATATAAGTTTCTTTCCAAAGGTGAAGCTTCCGTAGAAACAAAGTAGATCTTGTTTGCATTTTCATCAACGCCAACCATGCTGCTTACTTCCCAGTTGCCGGAAGTAATCTGACGAATCAGCTTACCATTTTCCTCATGATGATAAATATGCTTGAACCCATCTTGCTCAGAAGTTCTGATAAAGCCTTTATTGTCCTTCAAAAAATAGAGATTGTCATTGTAATTTAAATCCACATAGGTATCAGATTTCTCCTGCAAGACCAGTTGACTTTCTCCTGTAGCAGTATTTGCATAAAACAAGTCAAGCTGATTCTGCAGCCTGTTCAATCTCAAAAAGGCCAAAGTATTAGTATTATTGGTCCAGTAAATTCTAGGAAGATAGATGTCCTTTTCATCTCCTGAATCTACATTTACGATTTTTTGTGATGCTAAATCATAAACATGTATGCTCACTTCTGCATTTTTCTCTCCAGCTTTAGGATATTTGAATTTGTAATCCTGAGGATAAAGTTCTCCCCATGTTTGCATATTGAATTCGGGAACATCAGTTTCATCAAATCGGATAAATGCCAATTTTTTCCCATCAGGTGACCAATCAAAAGCTTTGGCCATAGAAAACTCCTCTTCATAAACCCAATCTGCAGAACCATTTATTATTTGATTCCATTTTCCATCTTGTGTCACTTGGGTGATTTTATTACTTGCCAATTCAACGAAAAACAGGTTATTGTCCTTCACATAAGCTACTTTATCATTGTCTGGAGAAAGACTTGCATACATGATTTTCTCGCCATTGACTAGAAGTTGGGCATCTCCAGTTTCCAGATCGACTACGTGATAGACACTTTTACTTGACCTTCTGTATATTCTTTCAGTAGAGGAAGCAATAAGTGCTTTTGTTTCATCTGAATTGAAACTGTAGGAGGAAAAGTTTACGCCTATTTTTGAGCCATCAATTAATGTTTTTTCTTCTTTGCCTGAAGCTACATTGATTTTGACTACAGACGAGCTATTAGCTCCTCGGACTAGGGAACTATAATACTGACCATCATTCATCCAATTGATCCCATACACAGACTTGGAAGAGAAAGTATTGGATTTAAAAACATCTTCTAAACTTACTTTCTTTTTATTTTGAGCAGAAGCTCCCATACAGATGAGCATGACCAATGCAACGCTCAATATTCTTTTCAATAGATACATCTTATTTTTATGAGTTTATTTTCTAAATGCTAAAATAGAGAAAAGCCCGACTTATTTGATAACCTCTGATCAAAATGAGTTTCTTATCATAAAATGTTTTGCTGTCTCTATAATTTCAAATTAGTGTCAAAAACGATAATTTGACCATATATGAACACTTTGGTTTTTTAGTTTTCCGCAGTTGATTTTAGTTTAAGCCAAAATTCAAGCATTCAGCACCATTGAAATAAAAAGCACATAAATTTTTACCTAATGATGTTAATATTTGTGAAATTTTTCAAAAACCTCTATTATAATTAGGCAACTTTAATTGGGGTTGGTCGAGTGATCAATCTTTAATTTATTAAATTAATCCCACAATATTTATGAGAAAAGGTTTACTAAGTTTCGTCTTAGTGCTCTTCACTATCTCGATGGCATGGTCGCAAACGCGAATTGTGACAGGTAAGGTAATTTCAGAGGAGGAGCCAGCAGGATTGCCAGGTGTAAACGTTGTCTTAAAAGGTACAACTACTGGTGTAATACAGATTTAGATGGAGAGTTCTCCATCGCGGTACAAGGTGACAATGCTACCCTTGTTTTTAGTTTTATTGGTTACACTACTTATCAAGAAGTAGTAGGTAACAGATCAATCTTAAATGTTACCCTAAATCCAGACACACAAAATCTGGAAGAAGTGATCATTACAGCTTATGGTACTGCCGACAAAGGAAACTTTACTGGTTCTGCGGTAGCATTGAAAGGTGATCAAATTGCTAATAGACCAATCAACAACGTGGTAAACGCAATCGAAGGTCAAGTAGCAGGTGTAATCACAACTTCAGCTAACGGTCAGCCAGGATCTACTCCTGCAGTGAGAATTAGAGGAGTTGGTTCTGTTAATGCGTCATCTTCACCTTTATATGTGGTTGATGGTGTTCCTTTTGACGGTAACCTTTCAAATTTGAACCCTGAAGATATTGCAGATATGACGGTATTGAAAGATGCTTCTTCTGCTGCACTTTATGGATCAAGAGCAGCTAATGGTGTGATCATGATCACAACTAAAAAAGGTACTAAAGGAAAATCAAATTTCAGCTTCAAAGGTCAGCAAGGGACTTCTTCAAGAGCTCTTCCAGAGTATGATAGAGTCAATGCAGATCAATACTATCCACTTCAGTGGGAAGCTTTGAGAAATTCTCAATTGGGTCAAGGTATTGAACCAGGCCCTGCTGCTCAGTTTGCTTCAAATGAATTGATCAATGTACTAGGGTACAACATTTACAATGTGCCAAATGATCAAGTAGTAGGTGTGGATGGCCAATTGAATCCTAATGCAGTTAATAATTTCGAAGGCCTTAACTGGTGGGACGAAATCGAGCGTACAGGAATCAGAAGTGAATACAACATGACTTATTCAGGTGCTTCAGATAGAACTGATTTTTATACTTCTATCAACTACTTGAAAGAAGATGGTTACATTTTAAAGTCTGATTTCGAAAGATTCACTGGTCGTATTAATATCAATACGCAAGCTACTGACTGGTTGAAAACTGGAATTAACTTATCAGCAACTATGAGTGATGGTAACAATGCTCGTGCTGATGGAGGTTCTTCTTTTGTGAACCCATTCTTTACTGCTAGAGCAGTAGGTCCTATCTATCCTGTATATGCACAAAATATGCAAACAGGTGGATTTATCTTGGATCCTGATGGAAATAGAATTTTTGACACAGGTGATTTGACTCAATTTGGGTTGCCAAATAGAGGTTCAGGTTCATTCCCTGGAAGACATGTTGTTCAGGAGACTTTATTGAATGATGACCTTTTTGATAGAGACGCCGTATCTACAAGATTTTATGTAGAAGCTTCTTTCTTGAAAAATTTCACCTTTAGAATTAATGCTTCTAATGACTTCACGTCTCTATTAAGTATTGGATATGACAATACAATTGTAGGTGATGGTGCTCCTGCTGGTAGATCAAGAAGAAACAACAGCCGTACAAACTCATTCACGGTCAACCAACTCTTGTCTTATACCAATACATTTAATGACAAGCATTTCGTTGAAGTGTTGGCAGGTCACGAGAATTATGACTATACATTTGCAGTACAAACTATTTCTAAACAAGATCAAATTCTTGCTGGAAATACTGAATTGGATAATTTTGTAACCATCAGTTCTGCAAACGGTAGAGTAGATAGAGACAGAATTGAGTCTTATTTCTCTAGATTAAATTATGTGTTCGATGATAAATACTCCTTCTCTGCTTCTTTGAGAAGAGATGGTTCTTCTAGATTCGCTCCTGAATCAAGATGGGGAACTTTCTTCTCTGTAGGTGGTGCTTGGAATATTGACAAAGAAGCATTCTTTAGCTCTAACTTCTTCCAAATGTTGAAACTGAGAGCTTCTTATGGTGAAGTAGGGAATAACAGTGTGGGTGGATTCTATCCATGGCAAGCACTTTATGACTTAGGTTTCAACAACGCTACTGAACCAGGTATATTCCAGTCTTCATTATCTGCTAGAGAATTGGAGTGGGAAACTAACGCAACATATGACTTAGGTATTGATTTTGCCTTCGGTAGAAGATTCTCAGGTACATTAGAATTCTTCAATAGAGAATCAAGAAACTTGTTGTTCTCAGTTCCTTTGTCTTTGACTACTGGTCTGTCTAGTGTATTCCAAAATATTGGTACCATGGCTAATCAAGGCTTTGAATTCAATATCCAAGGTGAAGTGATGAGAAGAGGAGATTTTTCTTGGAATGCGAATATCAACGCTTCTTCTTACAAAAATGAGTTCAAAGAACTTCCTTTCGAAGAGCAAATTACAGGTACGAAAAAGCTTGTAGTAGGTAGAGGAATCTACGATTTCTGGTTGAGAGACTGGTACGGAGTAGATCCTGAGACAGGTGAAGGTCTTTATAGAGCTGACGTGTACGATCCAGATGATGCCAACATCAAAATTGTTGGAGCTGATACTTTGACTACAAGGTTCCAAAATGCTAGATTCCATTTCAATGGAAATGCAATTCCTAAGCTATTTGGTGGTATCGGAAATACTTTCAGATACAAAGCATTTTCATTAAATGTGTTATTGAGTTATTCTCTTGGTGGAACAATCTATGATGGTGCTTATGCTAGTTTAATGGGAGCAGACCCAAATGGAGGAGCAGCACATGTAGATATATTGAACAGATGGCAACAGCCAGGTGACATCACAGATGTACCAAAAATGGATGTAACAGGAGCTGCTCAAACAGATGTTCAATCAGACAGATGGTTGGTATCTTCTTCCTACCTCAATTTGCGCTCGGTGAATTTGTCTTACAATGTGCCTAAGCCATTGTTGGATAAGTTAAAAATGAAATCAGCTACTGTTTATCTAGCAGGAGAAAACCTTGGATGGTGGTCTGCTAGAAGTGGAATGTACGTTTCTGGTTCATTTGCTGGTACTACTGGCAACGTCTATACGGTAGCTAGAACCTTTACTTTAGGTGTAAATCTGAACCTTTAATAGATAAAGATCATGAAAAAAATAATAAGTAAAATATTCCTATTAGCAGCATTCTTAAGTTTTGGATGCGCTGAAGATTATTTAGACACGATTCCTACTGATGCAGTTTCAGAGGGACTTGTGTTTACGACTACACAAAATGCTAGAACTGCCTTAAATGGTATTCACAGAGCCATGTTTATTCGTTGGGATAGCCAAGGTCAGCCTGGAGAAGGTGGCGTAATGATCGTTAGAGATGTGATGGCTGAAGACTTAGTTATGACAACTCAAGGAAATGGTTGGTTTGTATCTTATTCAAGATGGTTAAGGCATAATGACGAAACAAATGGAGATGTTCGTTTTGTTTGGAGATTCTACTACAGAATCATCGGAAATGCGAATATGATCATTGCGAATATTGATGATGCTGAAGGTCCTCAAGCAGATAAAGATGAGATCAAAGGTCAAGCTTTGGCTTACAGGGCTTGGGCACATTGGAATTTGGTTCAATTATTTGCTGAGCGTTTTGATGCAGGAGGTGCCAATTCACAATTGGGTGTACCTATCGTAACTGAACCAATCACCGAAGGTCAAGCTAGAAATACGGTTGCTGAAGTTTATACGCAAGTGAATGCTGATATAGATGCTGCAATTGCTTTGTTAGGTACAAGTAGAGCTGCTAAATCTCATTTGAACATCAATGTTGCTAGAGGAATCAAAGCAAGAATCGCCTTGACGCAAGGGAACTACACAGTAGCTGCGCAGCAAGCAAGTTTAGCTAGAGATGGATATCCTTTGATGTCTCAAACTCAGCTTTATGATGGATTCAACAATGTTGATAATCCAGAGTGGATTTGGGGTAGCAGACAGCAAGATGATCAGCAGACTTTCTTTGCTTCATTCTTTGCTTATCTTTCTGTAAATTTCAGTTCTACTAATATCAGAGGTAATCCTAAAGCAATCAATAGTTTGCTATATGATCAGATTTCTGATACTGATGCAAGAAAAGGGCTGTGGGATCCAAATGCATCTGATCCAGCTATGAGAGATCCGTTTATTGACGAGATCACCGCATCAAACTTCTCTAAAATTGATTACATGAACAGGAAGTTTATCGCTCAAGGTGGTGCATCTTCTGTTGGTGATGTACCATATATGAGAGCAGCGGAGATGTATTTGACCTAGTCGTCCGCTTTCAAAAGGAGTCGCGAAATAGTATGGAAGCCCTACAGTCTGCTTTGATCGCTTTGCCGAATGGTGGTGAAATCACCCTGGATCAGTTGGCAGATGTAACGTCTTTAAGTTCTCCGAATACGATTTCACGAGAGAATGTAAGACGAAAGATTGTGATAGCTGCGAACGTACAAGGCCGTGATTTGCGTGGTGTGGTCAACGAGATTCAGCAGATTGTTGAAGCGAATATTGAACTACCGGAAGGCTATCGGATTGAATATGGCGGACAATTTGAAAGTGAAGCGAAGGCTTCTCAATTGCTGTTAATTACTGCGGTGGTGGCTATTCTCATCATCTTTCTATTGCTCTATTATGAGTTTCAGGATGTCAAGCTTTCCTTCATTGTCTTAATCAACTTGCCATTAGCTCTGATCGGTGGGATTTTGATTGTGTACTTCACTTCCGGTATCATCAGCATTGCCGCTACTATTGGCTTTATCAGTTTGTTTGGTATCGCTACCCGTAACGGCATCTTGTTGGTGTCTCGCTATGAGGATTTGAGAAAGGAAGGAAAGCAAGGGTTTGAACTGCTCAAAACAGGAGCATTGGACAGATTGAATCCAATTCTCATGACGGCCTTTACCACAGGACTTGCTTTGATTCCGCTTGCCTTGAAAGGCGGGGAGCCGGGTAATGAAATTCAAAGCCCGATGGCAGTGGTGATCTTGGGAGGATTACTTTCTGCTACTTTGCTCAATCTGGTGGTGATACCTTGTGTGTATGAGTTGGTAACGAAGCGGAAGTAATACCTTCTCAACATTTACAAATGAAGCAACTGTTCGGGATTTACGAATGGTTGCTTTTTTAGTATTTACATGCATGGGTGTAGGGAGGTTCACCCGTAAATATCATCGAATCCTGAGTAATTTTTGTGTCCTCTCCCTCTGTTGATCCTGCCTTGTTTTGTGTTGTCTATGCGATACTGAAGGAAGGAACAAAGAGCCTCAAACTGGGCTTCTGGGACTTGGTAGGCACTGGCTTTAAATTCCTTTTTGATGATGCCCCAAATGGCAGCATAGTTCATTTTGGATTTACCAACATCTCCTTCCTTGTATTCGTTATAGCGATCAATCAGATGCTTCACATAGTTTTTCAATTCCGCTTTTTTACCAATGGCACCATCTGCGAATTCCATCTTGGGTTTGCTTCGGGATTTATAGACAATTGTCTGAGCACTGATCGAATTGGCTACCGTTGAGTTGGATACATTGCCTTTGATGTTGATGGTATTTGATGATTTTGCACTGGATTTGCCTTTGGCTTTAATCATAAGATAGGTCTTGATTTGTTTGACCTCCTCCACATTAATATCTCCTTTAGTAATCTTGGAATGGCAAATCGGGCAAAGCATCAAAAGGTTGTCAGGGGAATTGTTTTCGGGATTTTCGTCAATATGATGAATTTCAAAATGATCCACATTCTGATCATCACAGATTGGGCACTGGGAGTTAATCTCTTGTTGTAAGAGAGATTTCGTTTTTTGGGGTATGGATTTTCGAGCTTTGGCCATGGTCTAACTTTGCTTCAGTAGTTGGTACAATTGCTGGTTGATGAAAATATTCTCTTTCCCGATAGGTTCGAGTTTTAGGATTCCAATGGATTCCAAAGTCTTTAAGTACCTGGAAGCGGCTTTTCTTTCTACGCCCAGCCCATTAGAGATATATTCTATTTTGGTATAGGGGTGGACAAACAATTGCTCGATCAAATCCTTTGAATAGATTTTCGGAGCTTCTGCTTTCACTTTTTCCTGGATATCATTGAAGATGCTGTTGATCCCCTGGATCTGGGAAATGGCCTTTGTCGCAGTATCCTCAATGGCCTTGAGCATAAACAATATCCAGCCTTCCCAATTGTCTTTAGTCCTCACCTCCTGTAGCAATTTGTAATAAGCTCCTTTGTGGCCAATAATGTAGCCACTGAGGTACAGCATGGGTATTTCCAATAGGTTGTGAAGGATGAGGTAAAGCACGTTGATAATCCTTCCTGTTCGGCCATTTCCATCATAGAATGGGTGGATGCTTTCGAACTGGTAGTGTTGTATGGCCATCCTGATCAGAGGTGACATGCCATCGGGTTCATCATTGATAAAGTCTTCCAGATTTTTCATCAGTCTGACGATTATTTCCTTATCATCTGGCGGTGTATAAATTGTTTTCCCTGTCAGATCATTTTTCAAAGAAGTACCTGGTAGCTGCCTGATCCCAGCCTCATTCTCTTCCAGTATAGCCTGAATGCGAGTAATACCATTGGTATTCAGGAAGCCTTTCTTTTTGATCTCTTCAAAGCCATAGAGCAGGGCTTCCCTGTAACGTAGGACTTCCTTTGTCGAAGGATCAATTGTTATTGACTTGGCGGCTAAAGCCTGGTAGAGCTTGTCATGCGTGGTAATGATATTCTCCACCTCTGAGCTGGCCTGTGCTTCTTTGAGTACAATGGCATTGATCAAAATACCTTGGTTGGGTAGTGTTCTTGCCAATCCCTTCAACTCAGCAAGGGCAACCGCTGCTTTACTTTCCTGTTTGAGTATTTCGATAGTCTCCACTTTTTCCACCGGAGCGGGTAAAAGAGGCAAATCATTGAATGGTTTAGATGGATCGATATTTTTCATTTGTAAATTACATGAGACAAAAATACGAAAATTGGGACATGAAACAAATTATATGTACCATGATGGGACATGAGACAAAAACCTGAAGAATAGGATATGAAAACCTGCATATGTACCACGCTGGGACATGTCACACTCTTTTATCCTTCGCTTCTTTGTCAAAAGCAATCACATTTATCATTTCCCTCATCCTTGATCTTACCCTATTCCCATAACAGTTCTCAATCTCACTGGCTGAAAGATTGGTGGTGGCATGGGTGAGCATGTGGCGGCTGATGAACATATCGTAGCGGCTTAGAAGGATCTCAGCCATTACGTTGGTTTCGTTTCCATAATATTTGATGTTGGACTCTACTCCCAGGTCATCAAAGCAATAGGCTTTCGGGATCAGCTCTCCACCTGTCTGCTGGAAGGCTGCTTTGGAATATTTGTTAATAGTAGAATAGCCGTCCTGAATGAATTCCAGGGTGATGTCACGAGCGGATTTGATGATGTACTGTTTTTTGGGAGCAAGCATGAATCGGAGCAAGGTCATCAGGGAGGTTTTGCCACAACCGACAGGGCCGGTCAGCAAAATGCCTTTGTGGAGGTCAATGCCGTGCTTTTCAGCATTGGGTTTGTCCTGATAAAAGTAGACCAAAAGTTTGAATATAATCAAGTGGTCTTCCTTCCATATCTGGAATTTTGGACTGATGTATTCTTTGCCTGCTTTCTCCAGGAATTCAAGGCATTTGTCGAATTGGATGACATTGCTTCGAACACTCTCTGAGTGAGACTTAGAGTGGCTCGCCATAGTCCTTGCCGGTTCCTGAGTGGAGGTTTCCGGGTTTAGGACCTGGCTGATAGTTTCGCTGATCTTTTGCATAGGCATTGAATTTTTGTGCGTTCAGCATCCAGTTGCGGGCGGCTGCTTTCCAGTCTTTCATCTTGGAGCGGCCACCTACCAGCCAGCCATTGCTCTGGAAGTAGTTGTAAAACTTCTCGGCCTCCACAGGTGGGTAGCCCTTTTCATCAAAGTAGATTTTCACATGGGCTTCCAGTGGAGGAATATCCGGGCCATAGCCCGAGACTTCTTTTTTCTTTTGCCGCAACTTTTCTTTTTTCTTCATTTTCGAATCATTTGAAGCGTTATCAAAATTTTCAGCTTGCTCACCCAAGTTTGTTTCGTTTTCACTGTTTAAAGGGTTTGTATTGTTTGTATAAGGTCTCACGGCTATTTCACTACCTGTATCAGCACCTGTCTCACTACCTTTATCAAAACTGTACAGGTAAATGAGGCTACCCCGATGCGGATTGTATGACGGTTCGTAGCGGACATACCCGTATTGATCCAACTGCTTCAGACACTTGGTGTAGGTGTTCACTGAACCGATTTTTGACAACCTCATCAGTTCGTCCCGGGATACAGAAATCGGGTTCCTGAAAAAGTTGAGATTCCACCGCCTGAACAAGGCCATATACAAACTGATGTGGTAGGGCGTGAGCCTGGTATCTGCATCCATCTGCTGGAACGCTGCGGAAAGGTGCTTGATGTAGTTCATGCCCGGCCATGTGCTTTTACCTCAAGCGGTTTTGAAACTTATTGGACTGGAGCATGGACTGAATGTCTGCATAGTCATAATAGATCACTCCTCCTATCTTGGTAAAAGGTAATGTGCCGTTTACCCGTAGGTTCTGCAATGTGCCGGGCGAAATGCCCAGGAGCTTGCGAACCTCATAGGATTTCAGCCATTTCTTGGTTGGCTGTCCGGAATGTTCTTTGAGTAGCCTTTTGAGATCTTCCAGGAGTTCAATCTTGAACTCACGAAGGTCATCCGTAGTAATAACTTCTGCTGCCATATCTTAACAAATGTTGATTGAATAGCGAAGATGTTCCCGTTTAGTGGGTTTTATTCACAAGGCAAACCGAAGTTGGGAAAGATTTTGTGCTATTTCTCATCAGCTTCATCCATTCTGCGGATAAGGCTTTCATGCAGGGAATCGAGGAATTTCGTCCTTCCTGTCTTTCTGATACGTATTTCGAGGAATGTGCGGTGGTATTGCCCTAAATCTACTCCAAATGTGTCTTCCAAACATTTGGAAATTTCTTTCAAGTCTGCTCTGCCATGGTTAAAGACCCCACGGGCATGGAGGGCGTACATCAGCTCAATCAGAGCTACTTTGGAGTCTGTCCATGCCATTTTCCCCTTCGGTTCGACTTGTGATTTTCCGTTGCTTAAGTCCCTCATATCCAGCTTATTCAATTCATCTTCCAAATAGACGTTGAGCAGATCATTGGCCAGGATGTTGGAAACTTTAAAATCATGGCTGGTAGAGAAATTTGGATCGGTCTCGAAAAAAAAATGAATCAAGGGTTAAGCGTATATCTTGCTTGCCACGGACAAAATACTTGTGGTCCAGGTAGTTGCTGTGGGTACGGTAATAGCGGTAAAATTCCAGGTTGTTGTCGAAGTACCGTTTGAGCTTATCCAACTCATTTTGATAGTATTTACGTTTTACCTTGATTCCTCCGTTGGGTTTATTGGTTTCGATATTGAATACACTGAGGTGGTAGATGAGCTTACTAACGAATTTCGGTTTGATCTCCTTGAAAAACAGGATTTCGCTAGCTTGAGAATCTAATGGGTTTTTAGTCAAGCCCTCCCTTAACTGGTTAATGGCAATCAGGACCATTTGAAAGCTCTGTTCAGATTTTTTGAGGAGGTTATCTTCCTCCAAATCGATCATTCTAAGCTTTTCTTCTAAATCTTCATATAGTTGGTTATAGTTATCAGACATTTAAAAAGTGAGTTTATCATTTCCATAGCTTTAAATATTCCTAATTACTTTTGCATCCTCACCGCATTCAATATTGCCAGTAGTGCCACTCCCACATCGGCAAATACGGCTTCCCACATAGTGGCCAGGCCTCCGGCACCCAAGGCAAGGACTATGACTTTTACACCGAAAGCCAGGCCGATATTTTGCCATACGATCCGTTTAGTCTGTTTACCTATTTGAATAGCAGTAGCAATTTTAGAGGGCTGGTCGGTCTGAATGACCACATCGGCTGTCTCGATGGCGGCATCACTACCCAAACCACCCATTGCCATGCCCACATCTGCCAGAGCAAGGACGGGCGCATCGTTGATACCGTCCCCTACAAATGCGATGACACGGCTGGTATCTTTTTTCAGTTCTTCTACCTTTTCCACCTTTTGCTCTGGCAGCAGATCACCAAAGGCTTTATCTATTCCGAGTGATTTTGCGACTTGTTGAGTCACTGCATTCTTGTCTCCTGACAGCATGATCAGTTCCCGAACTCCTGATTTGTGTAATGCATTGATTGCCTGGGCAGCATCCTCTTTGAGTTCATCGGCTATCACCAGGTAACCGGCATATTTTTGGTCAACCGCTACATGAATGACGGTATTGACCTCCTCGGCAGCATCAGCACAGGTAACGATCCCTTCCTTATCCATCAGTTTTTGATTGCCAATGAGCACATGCTTACTATTTACTTTTCCTTTCAGGCCGTGCCCGGCTATTTCTTCCTGTTGCTCGGGTTCTGAAATTTTCCCTCCCTGCTTTTTAGTATATTCTGTAATGGCTTTTGCGATGGGATGGGTGGATTTGCTTTCCATAGCTGCCGCCAGACTAAGCCAATCTGTAGTGATACCCTCCATGGTCACGGCTTTCTGAACTTCAAACACTCCCTTGGTAAGCGTTCCGGTTTTGTCCATCACCACAGTATTGACTTTTGTCATGAGGTCAAGGAAGTTGGAGCCTTTGAACAGTATCCCTTTGCGGGAAGCTGCGCCTATTCCTCCAAAATAGCCGAGCGGTATTGAGATGACCAGCGCACAGGGACACGAGATCACCAGGAAGATCAAAGCCCTGTAAAGCCAGTCTTCAAACACATAGTTTTCTACAAAGAAATAAGGCAGGAAGGTCAATCCCACTGCCAGAAAGGTGACGATGGGTGTGTAAACTCGTGCAAACTTACGGATAAACTGCTCGGTTTTTGCCTTGCGGGCGGTGGCGTTCTGCACCAGCTCCAGGATGCGGGCAAGTGAACTTTCGTTGAACCGTCTGGTCACTTTCAATTCAATCAGCCTGTCGAGGTTCACCATCCCAGCCAGCACATTTTCTCCTTTGTTGTAGGTGGCTGGTTTACTTTCACCAGTCAGGGCGGAAGTATTGAAGCTGCTTTTTTCACTGATCATTTCCCCATCGAGCGGTATTTTTTCTCCGGGTTTTACTTGTATGGTTTCCCCAATTTGTACTTCTTCCGGGTGTACAGACACCATTTGCCCGCTTCTATACACAGAGGCCGAATCGGGGCGGATGTCCAGCAAGGCTTTGATGTTGCGTTTGGCTCGGTTCACAGCTGCATCCTGAAACAACTCACCAATAGCATAGAAAAGCATCACCGCCACCGCCTCGGGATATTCGCCTATGGCAAAAGCTCCCAGAGTGGCTATGCCCATGAGGAAAAATTCGGTGAACACATCACCTCTCAGTATGGACTTCCAGCCTTTGACCAATACCGGCCAACCCACAGGCAAATAGGCCAGCACATACCAGCCGATGCGAATCCAACCGTTGAAAAATGCAGGTTGTTCCAACTGGTCAGCCGCAATTCCGGCCAGAAGCATGATAAGGCTCACAATGCCACTGCCCCAGGTTTGCAGGAAAGTGGAGGGGGCTTTTTCTACTTGTTTCGTTTGTTTGTTTGGTTGCGGATCGGTATTGCAACAAGCTTTATTTTCTATATCGTTTGTAAATGCCATAGTCCTATCTGTTTAATGGGTGAAAAAGGAAATGATTCCTGTAAGAATAAGTATGCTACCGGAAACCAGTCCTGCATTGTGTTCCAGCTTGTGCCAGTTGAACCGGTGAAGGCCTTTCTGTGCGAGGTACACCCAAAAGGTGATCCCTAACACGGAAACGATGGTGTAGAGCAAGCCCACTGTCAGGATCATCGGCCATCCATGAGTCCCTGCTATCAGAAAGTAGGCTTCAATTTCTAGGCAGGGCGAAAGAAACATCATGAATACCAGTAAGGTCACTACTTGTGTTGCTCCGGCCTGATCCAGCTTTTGCTTTTCATTGAAGTGAAAATGATGGTGCCTGTGGTGTTGGATGATGAAATACAAGCCGATGGCGATAAGCAATGAGGGAATGACCCAACGGGTGTAGCTGTTAAGCGTTCCTGCCAATGAAAGGCTAAATAAGCCCAGAAATACTCCCAACAGAAAGGTACTCAGCGAATGGGCCAAAGCCGCCACAGATGCAATACGGAGGGTCTTGCTTCCATGCCAGCCGAATCTTTCCTTCAAAGCCAGGACCGGCAGCCAGTGACTGGGGATCAGTCCGTGGAGGAGGCTAAGCATGATGGTGCCGGTTAGTAAGGTGGTCATGATCGGCCTGGGTTAAATTCTAAAATTCAATCTCGTTTTTGATAAAGTCCTTTGCGCCTTCCGGGCCTGATAATTCGAGCCAGACCGGAGAATCCTGATGGGCAACTGTAAGACCCAGTATTAAAAAGTCACAACAAAGCCGTTCGGTCTTGATGAAATTGTTCAGCAGATCTAGTGTTTGATCCGAGCTGTCAAATCTGTACCTGAACCCGTTGGCAAGTTCCTGTTTTTCCAATACCCGCACTTTTAATGAAGCTATCACTGTAGCTTTTCTTTGCCTCAGTTCCGGAGTAGTGAGCTTGCAGCTGATTTTGTTTTTGTCCATTGTGTTTGTTTTAAGAAGTCCTGGGAGCATACATGATAATGAGCATCCCGAGGAGGGCAACAGCTCCTCCGATCAGGTCATATTTATCCGGCACGATACCATCTACTTTCCAGCCCCAGATAAGCGCCATGATGATGAAGATCCCGCCATAGGCAGCATATACTCTTCCGAAATTGGCCGGCTGCCAGGTGGCCACTATGCCGTAGCCTATCAGGATCAGGCCGCCCAATGCCCCCACCCACCAAGGCTTGTCTTCACGTAAAGTGAGCCAGATCATGTAGCCACCGCCTATTTCGCAAAGACCGGCCAGTATGAAAATGCTGATTGATTTAAGGATCACGATCATATTCTATTGTGTTCATAATTTGTATTGATCTCATCTCGTTAAGTGCTTTATCTGAAAATACGTGTAAACCCAATGCACAGTAATTGCAATTTTCAACCTGTGCACTTCCCACAAACACCCTTTACCACCAGGTTGGCTTCTTCGCTTTTTAAGTTGGTCGGCAGATTAATTTCCGGGATTTTGTATTTGGGTAAACAGAAGGTTTCGCTGCACACCCGGCAATGGAAATGCACATGCAAGTCCCTTTCGATATTGCATTCACATCCCTCTTCGCAAAGCGCATACTTTGGCGCTCCGTTACCGTCATCAATGCTGTGTACCAGTCCATTTTCCTGAAAGGTCTTCAGGGTGCGGAATAGTGTCACCCTGTCAGACTTTTCAAATGCTTTTTCCAGGTCAGAAAGGCTGATGGCCGCCTCCTGACTGGTCAGGGCTTCCAGCACCAACAGCCGCATGGCTGTTGGTCGGATATCCTTTTGCTTGAGTTTATTTTCAAGTTCTTTGATCATAATTGTTAATTCTGTTAATGCCCATGTCCACCGCCTTCTTCTTCAGTATTTTTGGCCTTCGCCAAGAGGGTAAAGGCACCTTTGGTGACCAGTTGAATGTTGCTCAAGTCCTCCGCTGTATCGGCCAAAGAAATCTGTGTATAACCGTCTTCGGTATATCCCTTGATGACTTCCAGCATTTCAAAATCGTGCACGGTTTCACCGTTCTCTGATTTCTTACCCGCATATGAAAAAACGTACTGCTTGCCACCAAACCGCACAATAGAGGCTTCCGGAGCAGTCAAGGTTTCATTGCTGTCGGTTTCGATTCTGGCAGCTACATACATGCCTGGCTTCAGGTCTTCATGCATTTTTCTTAAATGTCCATGTACGGTTACGGAACGGTCTTCCCTTACTCCACTGCCCACAAGGAACACTTCGGCTTCCCGCCATTCTTCGGGTGAATTTGCAAGGGCAAACCGGATGCGCTGGCCTTCCTTTACCCGTGGGATGTCGTTTTCATATACCGTCAGTTCCACATGCAGATCCTCGGCATTGGTGATGTCCATGATCACATCCTGTGGGTTGATGTACTTGCCTACATTGGTGTACACCTCTCGAACTGAACCGTTTACCGGGGCATAAATATTGACAGACGCTGAAACGGTACCTTGACGTATTTTTGCTGGATTGAAACCGATAATTTTCAAACGTTCTTCCATGCTTTTAATTCGTGCCTCATTGGCCAGGTAGTCACTTTTAGCCTGTTGAAAGGTTTTGCCAGAGGCCACCTTTTCATCAAACAACTCCTTCTGACGGTCATATTCTGCTTTCAGAAATTCCTGATTGGCCAAGCCCTCAAGATAATCCTGTTGGAACTGGATAAACTCCGGATTTTCAATCACTACCAAAAGCTGACCTTTTTTCACTTTGCTGCCCGGCAGCATTTCGGTATATTTCACAAAGCCACCATAGGGCATGTTGATGGAAATATTGCTCTGAGGAGGCACGCCAATCACTCCATTAACCCGTAGCTCAGAACCGATAACCTTTCTTTCGGCATTTCCAATCTGAATGTCTGCCTGATCGTATTGTGCCTCAGTGAGTTCTACCGTATTCTCACCTTCTTCGTGATGCTCCTCTGTTGTTCCTTCATTTTTTGAACCACAGGAGGCAATAGTCAATCCCAGTATAAAAACTATTGAGATTCTGTTGATGTATTTGATTGTATTTTTCATTTGTTGATTTCTTTTTATTGAACGCCTGAGATAAACTCGATCTGGATAATGGTCTGGTTGTGTTGGTTGAGGATGTCCAGGTAGTTGAACCGGACAGTTAAAGCACGATTGAGTCCCTGGATGTATTCCACATAGCCAATTTCCCCGCTTTCAAACCCCTTTTGCGCTTGTTTAAGAATTAGCTCTGCCTGAGGCAGGGCGTTTTGCTCGTAATAATCGAGGCTTGTCAGAAATTTTTGATACTGCTGTATGAGTGACCTTAGCCTGCCCTGCAGTTCGTTAGTCACAGCCTGCAGTCGTGCCTCGCTTTCCTGTTTTCTGAGTTCAGCAGCTTTGATGACCGAGCCTTGTGCCTTTGCTCCAAAAAGTGGAATGGCCACACCCACCTGAAAACCGGTGAAACGGTCGCTGGAGGTGAAGGTGACCGGATTGCCGTCCACATCCTGGGGTCCATTGAGAGACTGGTTGAAATAACCTACCGTGAGATCCGGTAGTAGCCGTGATTTCTCCACCGACTTTTCTCTTTCAGCTACCTCCATTTGTTGGCGGAACCAGGCAAGTGTTGGGTTATTCGCAATGCCTTGCGTATCTAGTAATACACTGCTTTCCCTTGCTTTCAGGTTGCCCACGGTGATATCTATCGGGCTTTCCAGGTTGAGTAAGGTTTGTAGCTGGGTCTGATAGATTTCAATATCGGACTGGTTTTGCTGCAACATGACTTTTATTTCCGCCACCTGCGACTCTGCTGTTGCTTTCTCAAGCAAGTTGCTTTCCCCGGTTTGATAACGAAGACCTGCTGTCCTCACAAAGCGCTGGTAAAGGCTGTCCTGCTCCAGCAATAACTGTCTTCTGCTTTTTTCAAACCAAAGAATATACCAAGTAGCTTTTACCTGCTGCACCAGTTCGTTTTGCGTAGCGTTTTTTCGCCACTCGCTGGCTTCCATTCTCGCTTTGGCCAACTTGCTTTGGTTGGTATAAACCGTTGGAAAGGCTATGGATTGTGAAATATTGAACTGGTTGTCATTATTGTAAATACTGTTGTACTGCCCGTGCGTGAGGCTGAAACTGGTCTTAGACAGATTCCAACTTGCCCCTTTTAGCGCCCGTTCCTGCTGGGTTTGCAGGTCTGCTGCTTTCAGGTTAGGATTGTTTTGAATCGCTACTTGTATCGCCTCATCCAGTGACTGAAAGGAAGCAGGTGATTCCTGTGCCTTTACTTCTTGAAACTGGAAGAAAAAGAGACCGATAATCAACAAAGGTGCTACTGCTCCGGGTTTTACTTTAATCCCTCTTTCAAAATAATAGTAAAGGATAGGCAATACAACCAGTGTCAGGAAAGTAGCAGTGATCAACCCGCCAATCACCACAGTGGCCAGCGGACGCTGAACTTCTGCGCCACCGGACTGGGAAAGCGCCATTGGCAGAAAGCCCATGGAAGCCACGGCAGCCGTCATGATTACCGGGCGCAGACGTACACTCGTGCCTCTGTAGATCCGTTCGAAAATATCGGAGACACCTTCTTTTTTCAGGTGATTGAATTCGCCAATTAGGACAATGCCATTCAGCACTGCTACCCCAAATAAGGCAATGAAACCGACGCCTGCAGAAATACTGAATGGCATATCCCTGAGCCATAAAGCGAGGATTCCCCCGATGGCAGAAAGTGGGATGGCTGTGAAAATCAGGATGCCCTGCTTAATGGAACCGAAAGTGAAATAGAGTAAGACAAATATCAATAGCAGAGCCAAGGGTACGGCCAAGGAGAGTCGTTCACGGGCTTCCACGAGATTTTCAAACTGGCCACCGTAAGACACGGTATAACCGGGTGCAAATACGACCGTTTCCTCAATTTTCTGCTGAAGCTCTGTTACTATGCTTTCGACGTCCCGGTTACGCACATTGAAAGCTACGATGATCCGTCTGCGGGTGTCGTCTCGCTGGATTTGGTAAGGACCTTCCTGGATTTCCACTTCAGCCACCTGATAGAGCGGTATTTGGTGTCCGTCCTTCCGGGCGATGTAAAGGTTCTGAACGGACTCTACATCCTCCCGATTGGTCTTATCCAATCGGACCACCAGATCAAAGCGCCTTTCGTTTTCGTAAACCAACCCTGCAGACGCTCCGGCAAAGGCAGCCTGTACCGAGCGGTTTACGTCCCGGATGGTCAGGCCGTATTTAGCCAATTGATCCCGTTTGTAATTAATGACAATTTGCGGAACACCGGTTACCTCTTCTATGTACAAATCCTCAGCTCCTTCCACACCAGAAGCCAGCCGTCCTATCTGTTCGGCATACTCCGAAAGCTCATTGAGATCCTCTCCGTATATCTTAACCGCTACATCCTGACGAACCCCTGTCATGAGTTCGTTAAAACGCATCTGGATGGGTTGTTGAAATCCAAAAGTAACTCCCGGAATGACCTCCAGAGCTTCGGCCATTTTGTTGGCCAGTTCTTCCCTGTTAGAGGCTGTGACCCATTCATCTTTGTTTTTTAGAATCACCATCATGTCAGCAGCTTCTACCGGCATGGGATCGGTCGGGATTTCTCCTGCACCAATTTTTGATACTACTTGCTTTACTTCCGGAAACTGTTCGAGTAGAATTTTTTCCGCCTGGGTAGTTGCTTCAACCGTATTTTGTAAAGAACTCCCTGTAATCACCCGGGTTTCTACCGCAAAGTCGCCTTCCTCAAGTGTTGGAATAAATTCCCCACCCATATTGGAAAACACCCATAGGGAAGTGCCAAATAATCCAAGCGCAATGGCTAACATTAATGACCGTTTATGCATCGCCCATCGGATTGTCGGGTCGTACAGCCTGTGAAAGAAAGCCATGATCTTGTCTGAAATATTAGGCTTGTATTCTGTCTTTTTACTTAGCACAAGAGCGGACATCATGGGCACATAAGTAAGTGAAAGGATAAAAGCACCCAAAATGGCAAAGCTCACCGTCTGCGCCATAGGGCCAAACATTTTGCCTTCTATCCCCACTAAAGCAAGGATGGGCAGGTACACGATGAGAATAATGATCTCCCCGAATGCGGCTGAGTTCCTTATTTTGCTTGCAGATTGATAAACCTCCTGGTCCATTTCCTGCTGGGTAAGTTTTCTTCCAAGTTTCAGTAAACCCAGGTGATGGAGGGTAGCCTCCACAATGATCACCGCTCCGTCCACAATCAACCCAAAATCAATAGCTCCCAAACTCATCAGGTTGCCCGACACACCAAAGAGGTTCATCATGCCAAAGGCAAAAATGAGCGCAAGGGGAATTACCGATGCTACAATCAAACCTGCACGGAGATTTCCCAGCAGCAGCAACAAAACGAAGATCACGATCAAGGCTCCTTCAGCCAGGTTTTTGCTCACTGTACCGATGGCAGTGTTTACCAATTTTGTACGGTCCAGAAAAGGCTCAATGGTAACTCCCTCCGGCAATGTTTTGCGGATTTCCGCAATCCGGCTTTTTACGTTCTCGATAACTTCAGCTGAGTTTTCTCCTTTCAGCATCATTACAATGGCGCTAACCACCTCGCCTTCACCATCCCGAGTAGTGGCGCCATACCGTACTGCATTCCCAAGCTGTACCTTTGCCACATCTTTTATGAGGACAGGAATTCCATCCTGATTATTTTTGATGAGCATGTTACGGATGTCATCCATGTCGCTTACCAGACCTTCACTTCGGATGAAATAGGCACTGAGGTTTTTCTCGATATAAGCCCCTCCGGTATTCTCGTTGTTTTCTTCCAGTGCCTGAAAAATATCGGCTATAGAAACGTTCATGGCCTTGAGCCTGTCCGGGTCTATGGCGATTTCGTACTGCTTGAGATAGCCACCAAAGCTACTTACATCGGCAACACCGGGCGTACCCAGCAACTGCCTGCGAACTATCCAGTCCTGAATGGTTCGTAGTTCACGGGCGTCATATTGATCTTCATAGCCCGGTTCGGTACCTACCACATATTGATAAATTTCCCCCAATCCGGTAGTAATGGGGGCCATACCCGGCTGCCCCACTCCCGGTGGGATTTGGGCTTGCACATCGGCCAGGCGTTCGTTTACCTGCTGACGTGCCCAATACACATCCACATCTTCTTTGAACACGATGGTCACCACAGACAGCCCAAAACGGGAGAATGAACGGATCTCGTCCAGTTCTGGGATGGTGGCCATGGTGATTTCGATGGGGAATGTGATTAAACGTTCTACTTCTTCTGCCGCCAGAGATGGGGAAGAGGTGATAACCTGTACTTGATTGTTTGTAATATCCGGTACGGCATCAATGGGAAGCTGTGTAAGCGAGTAGCCTCCCCAAATGACCAGGCCCAGCGTGAGCAGGCCAATGATCAGTTTGTTTTTGACTGAAAATTGAATGATTTTATCCAGCATTTATTTTGCATTTTGAATCCTGATTTAATGAATTGATTGGGGCAAAAATGCCCATCGGTGGAATGCCGGACGGCAATAGAAAAACTACACTTTACTTCATTACGCAGTGCAACGAAGTAAAAGTCATTTAAATGTGTCCGGTAAATCAGGCCTTGGGGGGCTGGAAAGAAGATTCTGAGTACTCAGAACAAAGAGAAAAATTATAATGACTACCCTTGGTTTGGGTAGAAAAGTGTAAAGTGGCTATTTCTGGCTGCCCCAGTAAAGGGGTCATGAAAATGTGGACGTGACAGCACTGGTGCTGGCCATGAAAGGGTAGATCATCGTGATCAGAATCATCGTGGTGCCCTTGAGCATCACCCGTATCATTGAAATAAACTTCAGCCAAAAAATCCAAAAATGAATCCCCATCAAATTCCTGATGTTCTTCGTAGTGATCAAAAAGGTTGGGGAGCTTTTGCAGCTCGCAACATAAATCCATACCAGGTGCCATTGCCTGCATCAGGAACAGAAAACTGAACGATATGGATAAGATGGAATTCATTTACCTGCAAATATACGCAAAATAAAGGTGCAAGGGTAGTGCATTTTTTTCACTACCATTGCACTATCCTTATTTCAAAAAAATAGCAGCGTTATAACAACATCTTCCTTTTCAGCAATTGCGCATTAATGGCCACTATGACCGTACTCAGGCTCATGAATACTGCGCCTATAGCAGGACTAATCACCAGACCCGGAATAAATCCTGTGGCCAAAGGCAATGCAATTGCGTTGTAGCCGGTAGCCCAGGCGAGGTTCTGGATCATCTTGTTGTAGGTGGCTCTGCCAAACAGTACCAGGTTGGCAATGTCCTTTGGGTTGCTGTTAACCAATATGATATCGGCTGTTTCGGCTGCCACATCGGTACCTGAACCTACAGCAATACCCACATTGGCTTGTGCCAGTGCAGGGGCATCATTTACCCCATCACCCGTCATGGCTACAAAGTGCCCTTCTTTTTGGAGTTTCTTAATGATTTCCACTTTTTGATGGGGCAGTACTTCACTGTAGTAGCCATCCAGCCCGAGTTTTTCACTGACTGCCTTGGCGGTTTTCTCATTGTCCCCGGTAGCCATGTAGAGCTTCATGCCTTTTTCCCGAAGCGTTTCGATGGCCTTAGGGCTTTCTTCCCTGATTTGATCGGACAAGGCTATGAAGCCAATCAACTTTTCTTCCAAAAGCACAAAAACTATGGTTTCTGCGGCATCAGATCCTGCCTGTTCAGGGATGTTTATGTTGTTTTCTTTCAGATAGCCGGGGCTGACCACTTTCCAGTTTTGTCCATCGATCTTGCCCTGAATGCCCTTGGCCGTCAGCGATTCAAAATTTTCAACCTTTTTCAATGCCAGGCCTGCCTCTTTCGCTGCTTTCACAATGCCTTGTGCAATTGGGTGCTCCGATTGCTGCTCCAGCGAAGCGGCAAAGGACAGCAGTTCATTTTTGTTCATATCATCAGAAAGGCTCTCATATCGTGAGACACCAAATTTGCCTTCGGTCAACGTGCCTGTTTTGTCAAACACCATTGCGGTAATCTTCCGAGCATTTTCAAAAGCAGTACGGTTGCGGATCAGCAAGCCTTTTCCTGCTGAAACAGCAGTGGAAATGGCTACAACTAGTGGTATGGCCAAACCCAACGCATGTGGACAGGATATAACCATGACGGTCACCATTCGTTCCAATGCAAAATCTAAAGGCTTACCCAAGCTGATCCAGGTCACCAGCGTAGCTGTACCGGCACCAATGGCGATGAACGTGAGCCATCTGGCGGCAATGTTGGCCAGGTTTTGGGTTTTCGATTTGGCTTTCTGAGCCTCTTCCACCAGCGTGATCACTTTATTGAGGTAGCTTTCTTTCCCGGTTTTGGACACTTTCACCTTGATGGATTGGCTGCCATTTACTGATCCGCCAATGACCGGGTCGCCCTTGGATTTTTTCACCGGCTTGCTCTCACCGGTGAGCATGCTTTCGTCCAGGTGGCTTTCCCCATCCACCACTGTACCGTCCGCAGGTATTTTTTCATTGGCTTTTATCAGGATGATATCCTCCTTTTTCAGTTCATCCACTTTGATGTCCTTGATATCGTCACCCTGTACCAAATGCGCCTCGGACGGCATCATCTGTACTAATAATTCGAGAGCCTTCGATGCTCCCATTACTGATTTCATCTCGATCCAGTGCCCTAGCAGCATGATGACAATCAGTGTCGCCAACTCCCAGAAGAAGTCCATTCCCTCCAAACCAAAAACCACTGCCGAGCTGTATACGTAAGCCACGGTAATGGCCACTGCGATCAGGGTCATCATACCCGGGTTTTTGTCTTTTAGCTCGTCCCAAAGTCCTTTAAGAAAAGGCCAGCCCCCATAAAAGAAGACAATAGTAGAAAGCCCAAAAAGGACGTACTGATCACCAAAAAAGGTCAGCTCAAATCCCAGTAATTGCTGGATCATGTGAGATAATGCCAGGATCGGTACCGTGAGCACCAGAGAAATCCAAAAACGCTTCTTGAAATCATCGATCATCATGGCATGATGGTCGTGGTGTCCATGCTGATGGTCTGATTTGTTGACGGTTTGATCATCTGATGATTGGCTCTTTTGGTGGTCATCATCGTGGTGATGGTGCTTGTGATGTTCGTGATTATGCTTTTCCATGAGTAAAAATTTTAGTGGTTAATCTGTTTTAAATGGAAGGGAAACACTTAGCTTTTCCCAAGACATGCGGATAGCGCCCGAACCCTCTCTTTTGTCTTCAATGGTATAAGTAAGCCGTTCTGATAGCGGCATTTCTGTTTCAGGTGTTACCTCGATCCTGATAATATCCTCTGCCTGATCGTAATCATCAGCAAGGTGCTGCTCCCAGTTTTTGTTTAGGATCAACGTCCAGCGTTCCTGTCCGGGGATAGTAAAGAATGCATATTTCCCTTTGGGTATGGTCGTACCTTCTATCTCGATTGCTTTGGAAAATTCTATGCTGGTGGCACTGTGGGCACCCGCAACCCAAACTTCGTCAAAAGGTACCAGGCCGCCCCAAATGACCCTACTTCGAACCGCAGGTGAGTGGTAGTACACAGAAACGTGGGCATCACCCACATTGCCATGCGCTTCCTGAGGGATGCTCTTTTTCGAATTATCCGATTGGTCGACCGTAGAGGTTGCGGCTTCCGGCTGATGGTGTTCGTGACCACCATTTTCACCTTTTTTGTTTTGGCAGGATACGATCAGCAATCCCAGTGCAAGTGTGTAAATTAGTTTGTTCATCATTTATTCTTTTTAAGTTTTGAAGTGGTTTTTAAGAAAGTTTTAGAGGATACTGCGTAAAGTGTAAAGCCTGATAGCACTGTAAATAGGCCAAAGACTGAAAATGCCCTGAGCAGCCAATTGTTAAAGTTGTCCCGCCCGGCATAATCCATGGTGTGGAACATCCAAAGAAAATCGAACCAACGCCAACGGCTGTGGCGTACCCGTTCGAAGTTGCCGTTACGGGCATCTACGTAGGCCGTAAGGTTTTCGGGATGCTCAAAGTGGACAGCCCAGGCTGGTAGCGGCCTGCCACGGTATTCATGATGGTTGTCGGTTTCAGTAATCCATTCTGTTTTTAGGATTTCCAGGTTTTTCACGAGATGGTTCTGTGCGATTTCGGCCGCCTCCGTTTCGGTTATGCCCTTTTTGATTTGCCCGGTCAGGGCATTGTAAAGCAGACTATCGTTGACCCAATAATGCGGTTGGTGATTGATGTAGCGAAGCTCAAGGGATGAAATACCAATCGTTGAATCCAATTGTGCCGGACTGATCAGGTTCCGGGGTGAATGGGTCGTGACATGCTCATGGTGGAACTGGTCTCCATGGATTTCGTCAATATCCGTCCAACTGAAATAGAGGCCGCTGACCGTCCACCCAATAAACTGAATGCCTATAAAAATCCCCAGATACCGGTGTGTTTTTCGGATGTAGTAGTTTCTGTTTCGTTTCATTTTTGGGTAGATTTATCTGCTCGACTTAAGAACCATTTTTCACCTGCAAAAACTAGTAGCATCACAGATGCAGAAACAATAAGAACCAAAAGGTCAGATGATGCCTTGATCCATAAGAAAGCTGCCAATACGATGAAATCCAACACCATCGCTGTGAGTACAATTGTTCCATTGGCTTTCACCTCTTTCCTCAAATACTTATATACACCCCAATGAATAATGATGTCCATCACCAAATAAAAAATGGCTCCTATGGAAGCAATTCTGGACAGATCAAAGAAAATAGTCAGGATGATAGCGATAAACACCACATACACCAACATATGCTTCTGTATTCGGCCTGACATGCCCAAATGACTATGTGGAATAAGTTCCATATCTGTAAGCATAGCCGTCATACGAGAGACTGCAAAAATGCTGGCAATCACTCCCGAAATAGTAGCTATTATGGCAATAGCAACGGTAAAATGAAGACCAAAATCTCCAAAAGCAGGCTTGGCAGCTTCAGCAAGTGAGTAATCTTTGGCCTGAATAATTTCAGAGATTGTAAGGCTTGAGTTCACAGCGAAAGCAACCATAAAATACACCACTGTGCATATCAATAAAGAAATAATAATAGACCGGCCAACATTTTTTTTGGGTTCTGTAATTTCGCCACCACTATTAGTAATCGTAGTGAATCCTTTGTAGGCCAAAATGGAAAGTGCTAAGGCCCCAATATAACTGGTTGCTGAATAATCAGTGTTTTCGATGGCTTTTGGTATCAACCCTTCCAGAGAAAAGCCCACTGCCCAGAGAGCTCCTATGGCAAAAATCAGAATTCCGATAATTTTGATAAATGACATGAACTGTGATGACTTTCCTATCAGCTTGTTGCCAGATATGTTAATCAAAAAAGCGCTAACCAAAAGAGCAACACCCAATATGGGAATCCAAAGTTCCTTGTTTTCAACTTCGAACAGTTGTAGGGTATAAGAGCCAAAAGTTCTGGCAACCAGGCTTTCGTTGATTACCATGGATAGTGCCATTAATAATGATGCAGAAGCTGTTATGGTTGATTTACCATAAGCTTTTTTCAAAATCATGGCTATCCCCCCAGCCGAAGGATACGTATTTGAAACTTTGATGTAGGAGTAAGCACTAAATGCTGAAATGAGAGCTCCCAAAACGAAAATGTAAGGAAACCAGGTCCCTGACAGTTCAGCCACCTGGCCCAATAATGCAAAGATTCCTGCACCGATCATTACACCAGTGCCTAAAGCAATTGATCCTAATAAACTTAAACTTCCTTTTTTATAACTTTCTTCCATAACTTCCTAATTAAAACATGACAGATAATCCGCCCCCTGCTCCGAAGCGGTTGTCATAGCTTGTCATCAGTGAAAAATTCTTAGAAAGCATGTATTGTGCACCGGCACTCCATACAATTTCTTCTTTGTAATTTTGGCCGGCCTCCAGACCGTTTACCAATCCTGCATCAATTTGATATTCGTAATAGCCAAAAATTGATAACTTCGGAAATATCATCAGCGATCGACCGATTCCAATTCTAGGCCGAAGCTCATTATCTATCCTTAGGTCAACATTGAACATATAAGGTGTAAACCACCGGATACCAGCCACGGCAATTGTCTTCATATCATCCAAACTATTCCTGGTGGTATTCTCAACATTAATACCTCCAAAAACCCTCAAATAATCGTACAGATAATACTCATAAGAAAATTCAGCTTCCAGGTTCTGATTCCATCCGTATTCCATTGATAAATTGAATTGATTGCGGATGTTTGAGGTGGTCAGATTTACGGTTGTATTATGTGAAGCAACATCTGCCATTCCCCAACTATAGAAGCGGTTGGTTTCGTGAATCAGTTTGGAAATGGGAAAGGGTTTCATTCTAGGGTCTTCCGGGGTATCATAGCTGACTACACGTGCCATTCCTCCCATCATGTGATAAAGAAGATGACAATGAAAGAACCAATCTCCATATTCGTTCCCGTAAAACTCAATTGTAACTTTCTGCATCGGGGGTACATTCACCGTATGCTTCAGGGGCGAGTAGTCCCCGTTTTCGTTGATGACACGGAAAAAATGGCCGTGTAAGTGCATAGGGTGGTGCATCATAGTCAGGTTATTGAGGGTGATTCGGGTAATTTGCCGCTCTTTGATTTTTATCTTGTCAGTTTCTGACAGTGGAATCCCATTCATGCTCCAGATGTAGCGGTTCATATTCCCAGTAAGATTGAGCAGGATTTCATTGACTGGAACATCCTTTTCGTAAACCGTTTTATTAGGTGATTTGAGGTAATTATAATTGTATTCTGAAAACATTTCCATGTTTTCCATCCCGGCCATGTCAGCCATAGGGTCACTTGACGAATCCATTTGGGAGCTTTTATCATTAGACATATTGATTCCGGAATGATCCATTTTGGAGCCCTCTTCCTTATTTCCGGCCATATTCATACCCGGCATATCATTATCCGGGTTTTTGTCGCCTTTCATTTGCATTCCCCAGTTCTCCATCATTTTTTGGGGATCGTCCTTTTTAGGATTAAATTTTAGGGCAGGAGCCCCCATGCGCATGTCCATTTTTGCCATTTGCATCATCATCCCTATTTTATCAGGGCGGGGAACATCTTCGGCTGCTAAAACTTCACCTTGGCCCAAAAAAGCAGAGGCTGTTCCCGAACCATCCTGAGCGGTGGCCCGAAATTCCATCTTTCCACTTTCCGGAATATTTACAATAAAATCGTAGGTCTCCGCAATGGCAATAAATGTTTTATTGCGCTTGACCGGCTCAACGTTTAGTCCATCAGCCGCAACTAAAGTGGGCTCCTCACCACCAAACGTCATCCAAAACGAGGTAGAAGCTGCCCCGTTAATAATTCTTAGCCTAACCTTTTCTCCCGGTTTGAAATTGGGATATTCCTGAATTTGTTCTCCATTTACTAAAAAGGCCGGGTAATAAATGTCGGCAATGTCAGCACTTTCCATTCTCTGCCTCCAGAAGTTTAACTGTGCTGCCAAAGCGCCTCTGGCAATAACCTGATTTAAGGGGGTAGCCGTACCTTTTCGCCAATTGTACCATTCAGTTCCTCGTTTCAAAAAACGGAGTACGTTCATGGGCTTTTCATTTGTCCAGTCAGATAGCATTATGACAAGTTCTTTATCGTAAGCCAGGGTTTCTTCTTTGGGATGGATGACAATAGAGCCAAAAACACCACTCTGCTCCTGTAGCATGGTATGTGAATGATACCAATAGGTACCGGCTTGTTTCAGGGGAAATTCGTACTTCTGTGTTTCCCCAGGCGCGATGGGCGGAGTGGTGAGGTAAGGAACCCCGTCATAAAAATTTGGCAACAACAAACCGTGCCAGTGAATGGAAGTTTCTTCATCCATCTCGTTTTTTACATATATTACGGCATATTCACCTTCAGTAAAAGTAAGTGTGGGTCCCGGGACACTGCCATTAATGGCCATTCCCATGACTTCTTTGCCTGCCTTGTTCACTGCCAGCTCATTTATGGAAATGGCATATTCTCTTACAGGAAGATTATCAGTGTTGCCTTCGACTGATTTTTCAGTGAGGTTTTGTGCCCTCGTAGACAGGCTAAGCAACGAAAAAGAAATGGTCAAAATATAGTAGAATCTTAAGTTCATGATTTCCGTAATTAAATTTGATTTTTGATTGTTAACGATTTAGTGCCCTCGTAATAGCAAAATGACCCGATACGGGTATTAATAAAGCCAGTCTCCCTCACATCTGAGAAACCGGCCTCACGTATGTAATCAGGCAGCAAACCCTTTACATTGGCCGTAGTGGTTTTGAAACCATCCAGCAACTGCACAGTGTAAAAGGCCATGCGCATCCATCGGTTCTTTGCTTTGCCCCAATCGCCAATGATGAGCTTGCCGCCCGGCTTCAATACACGGTAGATTTCCCTGAAACAATGTGGCCTTGGTTTCATCATCCAATTGGTGAAATACCAGACAACTGTAAGCCTTGTCAAAAACAGCATCATCATAGGGAAAAATATCTCCATTGTAGAGTTGGAGGTCAACCAAGATGTCTTTGTCTTTGAGTTTTGAAAAAGCTATTTCCCTTACTTTCGGATCAATGTCCAATCCGAAAAATGAAGAGTTGGGAGACTGTGAAGAGGCAATCGCCAGATTGGCTCCTGTACCATAACCAAATTCAAAAATTTGCTCCAGAGGTTCGGGTTTTAAACGGTTAATTAACTCGTTTCTAAATTTCTTTTCCGGCATGGTGATGCGTATGGTAGCATCGTACCATGCTGTAAGAAAATCATACCCGAGTGCGGGTATGAATTTCTTCTCAGTTTTATGTACATGATCTTTCATTTTTTCTCTCAATTGTTTTTGTTCTAATTTCTCCCAGCCTTGGTAGACCAAACATTTATGTGAACCAAATGCACAAAAAATACAACACTGATCACCCTGAACAGTAATCTTACATTCACAGCCCTTACAATAGAAGCTATTTAGCTGCTCGTTATAAGGTATTCTGCGAACCTGCTGCTGGCCGCATACCGGACAGGTAAGTACCGAATCAAAAAACAATCCGGGCATACAGGTGATTTAAAATCAGTTAATGTCCATGTTCCAATTCCAAAAAATTACCTTGCGGCCCTACACCTTCTATGTGTACCAATTGTGCTCCGTAATGTCCTGCCTGTGCCACGGCATAAGCTGCGCTCAATAACACAACTGCCACAATAGCCATAGCCCATCTTTTTGATTGGAAAATGAACAGGTTGATTCCTTGCAATAGCAAGCCGATAAATCCAAGATTGATTGTCCAGTCAGCCCAGAAGTCGTGTTGTTCCAGCACGAGCTTGGCATGTTCGGTTAGTCCGTGCGTATGCGGATGGAAGTTTCTGCCGGCCAAGTACGCAGCAATAAAACCTACCAGCACCAGGGCAAAGGCTGTCCACGCCAATTCCTTTTTGATGAAATAGATGTTGACAACCGCCAGAAGGGCTCCCACAATCAGCAATACGATAGCGAAATGGACAATTAGCGGGTGGATTGTAGGAAAATCCGCAAGGTCAGCCGTAACCTTTTTTTCGTGGTGTGCATCTTGTGGATGCGCATCATGGCTGTCTGCCTCGCTGGTATGGGTGTGGTCTTTATGCCCTTCCTCGGTGGAATGAGCATTCATCACGGTATCCGCTTGTTGGGCGGTACTGTCTTGTTTGCTTTTGTGGCCGTCATGAGCCGATACGGTTGCTGTAGCAAATAGTACCAGTACAACTGCTTTTAGAGTATTTTTCATTGTCATATTATTTAGTTGGTTAATGATTGGTCTGTGGTTTTCTTGCTGATGAATGGGTTTGCCATATTTTCCATTGACCGTTTTCTTTTTTCAAAATGCTGGAGGCAACACCTTTTCGCTCAATAACTGATTTGTCATTGCTTATCACAATTGTGTATATGTAGGTTTCAGTGGCAAAGGCAAATGGCAAAGCGACTTCAATGGCTACTTCATAGTCACTAAACTTGAAAGATTCGAAATGATGGAGCTCCGGGCCCAGGTGGTTAGCCAGATAGTCCTGATATCGGCCTTCAACTTTGCCTGATTCAACAACAATTGATTGCGATACAAATAAATTACCTGTGCCCGTTGTGTCGAGGCTTTCAATGGCCTGTTTGTATGATTCCAGGACTTGTTTTACCTGGTTAATTTCATCCGACTGTTGCGCTTGAGTCTTCACGGCCACTATGGCAGCAAGACCTAAAAAAGCAGTTTCAATTTCATAGATTTGGGGTTACAGGATTGTTTTTAGTTTTTCTTAAATGCGTTGTAATTGGCCTCTGATTCAAAGTAGGCAACTGCACCTTGCGGGTTAGTCACTACTATAAATGCTTCTGATTTATCTACCGGATTACCACTAAAAGGGTCGATGGCGATCCTTGCACTTTCTATATTGTTGAGCTTATCCACGCACATTTCGCAGCAACCAAAATAGGTTTTGCCATTGACCGGTACCGGGATTTGCGGCTTGCCCATGTAGGCGTCATTCACCATGCATACCAGGCTTGGTTCCACCGGTCGCTCAATTTCATCTGGGCTATAGCCTATAGAAGGCTGTAGCTGCTGATGGTTAATCCAATACACCAATGCTGTGGCTGTCACTAATAATGCCGCAATGGTCAGGTAGACATACACCAGATTCCGGGTAGATGTCTTAGGGTTGTCTTTGTTGCTTTTCTTCTTCATGACTTTTCCGTTTGGTGCCTGATGGAAGAGTGGCGGCAGGATTGTATGAATGACAACCTACACAAGGGCCACTCTCCAACAGGGCTTTAATTTTACTTATCTTCCTCTTTTTTCATTTCCTGTTCCAAGAAGAAACAGTGAGCAGCACACGCATGTAGTTTATAGTTTTTGTGTACCGTGCCTTTTTTGTGACCTTCCGGATCAAGAATTTCACATATCTCCGAATTACCTTTCACAGTTACCACATTTTCACCCTGATTGTTGTAATAGCTTCCGTTCTTCTTTGCTTTTCCGAGAGGTTTTCCATCGGCATCGTAAACCTTGCCATTTTCAATGAAACCTAATTTTTTGCCTTCATTGTTGTACACAATGTCTTCTTTGCTGATGTAACCAAGCTTTGTCCCATGTTCGTCCAGGATCTCTCCTTGGGCATTAATGTTTCTAAGCTTGTAATTATGCGCTTTATAACCGCTCTTTTGCTGGGCAAAAGAAATACTTGCTGCGAGCAGCATTCCTACCAGGAACGCGATGCTCATGATGAAATGTTTTTTCATCTCTTTATGTTTGACTGTCATATAAATCACATCCTCAATGGACAATGATCTGCTTACTGAATAGTCTCCTTTACAGAGCCACAGGTTAGCATTTTTTGTCCTAAATAAGGATTCTTTATTTCTTGAATGAGACTCAGCCATGTAGCTCCTTTACCACCATTGGCCATTGGGCAATACTGATAAAAAACTGTTTGATCTTCCGTTCCAAATGCTTTTACACTTTTATATAATGTTTCGTTGTAAGTGATAAAAACTTTTCGCTGATCCTCAATCGAACTTGCAGATTTCATAGCTTCAATTTGGCTTTTCAGAACTTTTGATTGATTCATCCAATCCATGTGTGCCTCACCTGAAAGCAATTTCATATCCACGGCTGTTAAAGTTGTCGTAACATTTTCAATTGCATTTTTAACGTCTTCGGCCTCACCGGTTACAAAAGCGTCGTTCAACTTTTGATTGGCTGTCATGACACTGGCGAGCTGTTCCCGAAAAGCCTTGTCCACATCATGTTTCATGACCATATCGCCGTGATCCAAGGATGAATGATCCATATTATGATGCTCATGCTGACCATTTACCTTCAGGGTAAATGCTGCCGTTAATAATCCTATTATTATTACTATCGTTTTCATTGTTTTTCATTTTTTGATTTTTAATTATTGTTTTTTTTGATTTAAGTACTCATACTTGCTTTACTCATCAGTATTGACGATGATAGGTAAACCATCAGCTCCAACAGGTATGAAATAAAATTTTGCATTATTGCTGCCAGTTAATTTATCCTGAACCTCGAGGGCCTTATATTGGAGATAAGTTTTAGTCAAACCTGAATCAATGATTTGCTGTGCATCTCTCTGCCCCTTAGCCCTGATCCTCTGGATTTCAGCCTCCTTGTCGGCAATTTTCATTTCATAGTCCTTCTGTTCTATGTCCTGCTCGACTGCCAGTTTTTTATTGACGGCGCTCGTTACCACTTCGGGATACTCTATGTGATCGACTGTCACATTATCAAATTCCAGGTGCTTTGCTCTGGTATCTTCAACCAATCGTTCGAAAACTGTTTTTTCTATCTCCGGACTTTTAGGTGAAACATCACTATACTTGTAATTGGAAAACACATTTCTGGTGAGGCTGATAAACTCCGGACGAACAACCTTGTTGTAATAATCCTGTCCGACCTCCAGTTCCAGTTCCGGCAATTCGGCTTCTATTGGCCGCAACGTAACTGAGACGGTCAAATTTATATGGAGTTCATCTTTGGTCAGAACAGCCACATTTTCTTTATAGGTTTGCCATTGAACATTGTATTTTACCATACCATTCCATGGCCAGTTCCATACGATACCATCCTTGTAAACTTTTTCCGTGATCAAACCTTTACCATATGGTTTCCATTTCATGGCTTGTTGACCTGATTTGACTACCGAACAGGCTGACAGTCCTAGGGAAAAAATTAAGGATAACAACAAATAATTATAAGTTCTTGTTTTCATCTTGATATTATTTTACTTGAATTCACTTTTGATTTACAGGATTTTGCATCTTTCATGCATGTCTCTCGTTTTTAAATTTTCCTTCTCGTTTGCAGGTATTTGACAGTTTCGCTTGTTGTAAGCGGGGTTGTTACGTTTCCTGCTCTTAGATAGAAGACGGTATTATTCCTCTCGCTCAGGTAAACCGGCCGCGAGGAGGGATCAATATAGAGTGCACAAATTTCCCGGTCCTGAATGGTGTGGAAAGCAAAATGGATCCTTGAGCAAATATCTTTACCGAATGAATTGGACACCAGCAGGATAATACGTTCCTGGAATCCATCCTTATTTTGCTTTTTTAAAGACCAGTAATCATTGGCAAGTCCTAGTATTTCACCATAATCATCTACCCCGATGATCAAAGTTCCCCCTTTTGCATTCAGGAAGCCGGCAATTTCCTTTAATACAACCAATTCAATGTTTTTGTCGGTTTTTACCTGTCTGTAATCGTGCCGTAAAGAGGGCTTGAATTCAACAAATTCAGTTTTTCCGTTAGCAATCAGGCTGGGGATACTTTGCTGAAGCAATTGGTGCCTTCCATACAAAAGATATTTCTTCTTTTTGATGGATTTGTAATAAATACCTGATCCCAAACCGCCTAATAATCCCAAAGTTGTAAAGGCTAAGGACATGGGCATCATGTGAAAGCTGAAAGAATGAACCATGCTATCATAGAAAACCCGTTCCACTTCAGTCCAGCTGAACGCCGAGTTGTTCGTCTCCACCCAATGGATGACCATACTTACCGGATGTAGAAAGAAATACCCAATTAATAATCCAAACAGGGAATGGAGGATCAACTCCTTATTGTTCTTTATTATGAAATTAGCTGTGGCCATTCGCATGATCTAGAAATTTGCTTGTTAAAAAGCCTGAAGGAGCAGAAACTCCTTCGTGGCTGCCTTTTCTCCTGGTATTTTGATCCTAATGGTTATGCCCACCTCCCGATGGCATCGGCATGGGTTCTTTCTTTTCCAAAGTTCCCAGTCCCTTGATGTAAGCCTCTTTCACCTCACCGCACTTCAGCATGGACTCGCCGAGATAAGGATTCCTGATCTCTTCGGTTTCACTGAGCCAGTAGGCGCCCTGGTTGTTAAAAGCCATGGGGCAATAGTCCAGGTAGATTTTTCCTTTAGTGAGTTTCCCGCTTTTCACCAATGCGGCCATTTCGTTGCTTAAGGCGGTAAAAGCCTTTCGCTGGTTTTCCAGTGAACCTGCCTGTGCAACTTTGGCCGCCTCTATATGGACTTTATCACTTCCTTTTACATTGTGAAGAGCTTTCACCAAAGATTCAGAAGCAGATTTTGCTTGCTGAAAATCAGAGGCCACCAAAGCATTCTTCAAATGAATGTAGTGCGTGTAGGAAGATCCCAGCGCCTTGTCTTTGAACATGGGTTCCATCTTTTCACTGCTTGCTTGTGCGCCATGCGCTGCATGGTCGTGTTGTGCGGTTGCTCCCCAGCTTACTAAAGCCAGGCATAGCATGATCATTGTTTTTTTCATTTTTCTATTTGTTTAAAGGTTAAATACTTGAATCAGTGCGAGACCAGTGACCAGAAGAATGACTATTCCCCAAGTAATCCGGCTGCCCCATTTTTTTATTTTAGATAGAGATGATTCATCTCCTGTTTTGCAGCAAGATTTCATTGCTTTAGTGATTATGCCCACCAGCTACTTGCTTGGCTGGCTCTCCTTCCTCAAAGACTTTTTGGCCTTTGAGATAAGTCTTTTTCACCTCTCCACAAGACAGCATGGCCTCTCCGTAATAGGGGTTCAGGATTTCCTCCGATTCACTGAGCCAAAAAGCCCCTTTCTTGTCAAAAGCCATGGGGCAGAAATCTTTGTATACTTTATCTTTCTCCAACCCGAAGGACTCTGTCACTTCCAGTATGCTTTCTGAAAGCATCGAGAAGTGTTGCCGCAGGCCATCGAGGTTTTCTTCATCCTGCATCATTTTAGTTGCTTCTGAAAGCTGCTGTTTCAAAGCCATCCAATGATCATGTGCCTGGCCTTTCAGTTCGTCCATGGCAATTTGGTTCAAGGCTTCCCGTAACTGTTCCAATGCGGATTTTGTCGCCTTAGCATCATCAGCGACCAAACCATTCTTTACTTTGAAATATGCATCAGCCAAGGCTGTGATTTGTTGACGGAAAGACTGGGGAACTTCCATAGTTTTGGTTTTTGGTCGCATGAGCATGCTGTAGTTCCCTGAAAGCTGTGCGGCAGCATCAATGGAAAATACTCCATTGGTTACTATTTCTTCTCCAGCTTCAAGGCCAACTTCCACCAAGTACATTTCGCCCATACGGGAACCTATGGTGATTTCCCGCATTTCAAATACTGGAAACTCTGAGTCCTGCACTTTTACATACACAATGGATCGTTTTCCTGACCAAAGCAAAGCTGTACGTGGTATGGCCAAAGATGATTGTCCTTTCCGAAGCGTAGTTTTTACCCGTGCATTGATGAACATCTCAGGCCGCAGTTCTCCACTTCTGTTATTAGCTTCTGCCCGAACGGAGGCTGCCCGGGTGCCGGGATTGATGACCGGATCGATGTAAGTTACCCTGGCTGTAAATGTTTGACTTGGAATGCCAACGGCAGTAAAGCTCACTTCATCACCAATCTTCACAAACGGAAGGTCTGTTTCATATGCATCGATCATGATCCACACCCTGCTCAAATCCACAACATCAAACAGTATGGATCCGGTGTTTACATAATCGCCTACTGCAATGTTTCGCTGGGTCACTATACCTCCTTTGTCTGCGAGAACATCAAATTGATCCCTTACTTTTCCTGTTTTTTCTATTTCATCGATTTGGTTTTCATTGAGTTTCCAAAGCCTGAGCTTCTCACGTGCAGCAGTGTAAAGTTCTGGGTAGGTCTCTTTAGTAGAGGCAGCTTCCAATAATTCCTTTTGGGCTGTAACCAACTCAGGCGAATAAATGGTGGCCAATCGCTCCCCGGTTCGTACCACCTGCCCGGTAAAGTTTACAAAGAGCTGCTCTATTCGCCCGGGAAATTTTGCCGTAACGGAAGCCAACTGGCGTTCATCGGCCTTCACTTTACCGGTAAGGAAAAGCTCACCTTCAGGTGACACTCCTGTAACCCTGGAGGTATGGATATTGGCCATGGCCACCGCCTCGGGTGTCATTTCATGAACCAATGGATTCGAACTGGCTGATGACCGTCTGGTAGCAGCAGGTATTAAATCCATTCCGCAAATCGGACAGCTCCCCGGTTCCGAGAGCCTGATTTGTGGGTGCATGGAACATGTCCAAACTTCATCGATAGATTCATCGTGATCATGAACGGCCATTTCTGTATCCTCATGATTTGGAGAAGGTTTTACTAACCAACCCAAAGTGCCTCCGATCACTAATGCCATCAGCAAGGCGAGGAGGACTTTTTTATTTTTAAATAACTCTTTCATGTGTATATATTTTGTTTTTTAACTGTCACATGGAATCTCGCATATCTATACTCATGCCTTTGAGTGTAATTTTTGACATGCTCGATTTCATCGTTTTGTATTTTTGATAATGATTTATTATAGTTCGGTAGCAGCAAGCTTTTCCAGTGTAGCAATGGTGGTGTGCTGATCCGCAATGGCAGTAATCAGGCTGAGCTGATAGTCCAATAGTTGCTGCTGTATCCTTAGCACTTCCTCAAAATCCTTCCCATCGGTGGCATAGCTGGTCATGAGCAGGTTCAGGGTTTGCTTTGCCAGATCGGTTTGCTCTCTGTACAGCCTTGTTCTCCTATTTGCATCATCCAGGTCACGCATGGCGCTTGACCATTGCGTTGAGAGTTGGTTGACCGTGTTTTCTCTTCGTTGCTGCACTGCCAATTGCCTTAGCTCCGCCTCCTTTTGCAAGGCATTGTACTTTTTACGGTAAATGGGTATGGTTAACCTGACCATAGGCATCACCATGTCATTGCCACCCATTGGCATACCATCTTCAATTCGTGGAGAAAAAGGGATATAGTTTACCCCAGCCCCCAGCATGGGTCTGCCTTCCAGTCTGGCTATTTTCTTTTGTGCTTCATACGCCTGTTCCTCGGCATCCAGCATTTTCAGCAGCGGGTTGTTTTGGGTGATGCTGTCCAGTATTGCCAATCGTTCCAAAGGCAGTGCTGTATCAGTCAGTAAATCCACTGGTGACACACGCTCATCGAAGTTACGGTTGAGGAGTTGGTTGAATTCTGCGACAAGTGGTACCCTGGAATCTCTTAGTAGAGCCAGTGTATTTTCCAGCTCCTTGATTTCGATCCTTACCCTAAGCACATCACTCATACCAGATTTACCCTCGCCCATTGATGCGGATGAGTTCATCGAAGAATTACTCTTTGCGCTGTTTTTACTTGTAGAACCACTGTTCATACTTCCTCCCATACCACCAGTAGAAGATGTTGATGAGGTGGAGTTACCACTGCTCATCGTAGCATTCCCCGACATACCGGAAGAACTTGAACCACCCCCTGTACCTGGACTCTGAAAACGGATAAGTGCCAGTCGCTCATACTGTTTCAGGATTTCGAGGTTTTCTTCGGTAATCCTGATTTCCTCTTCCAGCCGATATAGCTCATACCAAGTGGCTTTTACTTGAAAAAAGAGGCTGTTCCTGGCATCACGGAAGAGCTCATACCGGGCAAGAGCCATTTTGCTGGCTTCATCCTTTTGGGTTTTCAGCATCCCAAACCAAGGGAACGTCTGCATCAGTTGAATGTCTGCCTGCTGGTTGCCCATAAAGCGCTCCATTGGCTGAATGAAAATGCCCATACTCAACTCAGGGTCGGGCAATGCGCCCACCTGAGGCACTTTCTCCATAGCTGCCAGGTATTCATTGAAGTATGCCTTCAGCTCCGGATTATTTTCTGCGGCAATCCGAAGGTATTCTTCCAGACTTTGTGAAAGTCCGGGAACCTGTACCCCCAGACAGAAAAGCGCTATTATTACTAATTTTCTCATGTCTTCTTTTTTATGATTCCGAAAATACTTCAGGATTGTTCCTTAACCTTCTTTCCCCCCACCAACTATACAAAACAGGTACAATCAAAAGGGTGATTAAGGCAACCACCATTCCCCCGAACGATGGTATCGCCATGGGAATCATAATGTCTGAACCCCTGCCTGAAGAAGTGAGTACAGGTAGCAGCGCCAGCAGGGTTGTGGCAGTGGTCATCAGACATGGCGTTACCCTTTTCATACCCGCCTCCAAAACTGCTTTTCGTACCTCTTTGATATTTTTCGGGCTGTGCTTTTCAAAGCTTTGTGTGAGGTAGGAGGCCACCACCACACCATCATCAGTGGCAATCCCGAACAAGGCAATAAAGCCAACCCAGACCGCCACACTCAGGTTGTAGGTTTTCATCTGGAACAATTCCCGCATATTGGTACCAAAGACTGAAAAGTCGAAAAACCAGCTCTGCCCGTAGAGCCAGAGCATCATGAAACCTCCTGCAAAGGCCATTGCGATGGCAGTGAAAACCATCATACTGGTAGCCACAGATTTAAATTGGAAGTACAGGATGAGGAAAATGGCTATCAAACACAGGGGGACTACAATGGCCAGACGTTTTTCTGCGCGGATTTGGTTTTCATAACTGCCCGAAAAAACGTATCGTACCCCGGCCGGAACTGTCAATTCTCCCGAATCTATTTTTTCCTTAAGATACCGCTGGGCATCCTCCACTACCGTCACCTCTGCAAATCCCTCTTTTTTGTCCAACAGCACGTACCCAACCAGAAAAGTGTTTTCCCCACGGATCATTTCAGGGCCTGGACGGTAAGTAATATTGGCCAATTGCCCCAGTGGAATGTATGATCCTGTGGGGGTTGGTACCTGCATGGTTTCTATGGAAGAAGGATCATCTCTCCATTCTCTTGCGTAGCGTACCCTGATGGGGAAACGCTCCCTTCCTTCAACAGTCCTGCTGATTTGCATGCCGCCAATGGCTGTTTCCACATAGTCCTGAACATCTCTGATACTTAGACCATATCTGGCAATCTGTATGCGGTCGATATCAATTTCCAAATAGGGTTTCCCTACAATTCGATCCGCAAACACTGCTTCGGCCTTAACAGAAGGGATTTCTTTCAGGTATTTTTCCAGTTGAAGTCCAAATCCTTCAATAGTTGCGAGATCCGGCCCATAGACCTTTATACCCATAGGTGCCCGCATTCCGGTTTGTAACATCACCAGGCGGGTTTCAATGGGCTGCAATCTGGGAGAGGAGGTTACTCCCGGAATATTGGCCACCCCTAAAATTTCATTCCATATATCATCCGGGGATTTAATATGGTCACGCCATTGACGGAAATACTCACCATCTGAATCAGGAATGAGCATCCCGACATCTATTTGCTCTGGAGACATGGTTTCATGGTTGTATAGCTCTCCGTTCTTCAGTTCAAAATGCCCATCTCTATTAACTTTAAAGCGAAGTTTAGTCCCATTGATATCAGAAACATATTCACTTTTATAGCTGATGGTATTTTCAAACATGGAAATGGGAGCAGGGTCAATTGCCGTATCTGCCCGACCGGCCTTACCTACTACCATCTCTACTTCGGGAATAGCGGTTACCAGCATATCCAGCTCTTTCAATACTTCCCTGTTTTCTTCCACACCTGCATGAGGCAAAGATGTTGGCATTAGCAGGAAGGTTCCCTCATCTAGTGAAGGCATAAATTCCTTGCCCATTGAAGGGAAAGCTTTTGCCATCGCTGACCAGCCAGAACTTTCTCTTATATCCCAGCCCATTTTTTCTGTTGCTTTTGGAATGATGCCAAATACTTTATCGAAACCCATCCATATAGTGGCTCCAAGTAAAAGAATGATGGCGGGAAGTGTAAAAAACAGTGCTTTATGATCAAGGCACCACATCAGTATTCGGGGATATAGGCGGATGAACAAGGAAAAGCCCCCCAGCACCACTGCAATAATGGTTGCAATAAATAGGAAATTGACTAGCAAACTATTGGAAACACCTAATGGAACCCATTCGACAGTCAGTAGCCAGGCAACCATGGCTACCGTAAAACCGACAAGCATCAGGTTCCGGTGTTTTCCGAATTTTTCCGGAAAATGGTGTAATAATACATTGATTACCCCAAAACCAAAGAGTACCCATCCTGCCCAGTTCCAAACCGTAAATGCTACAATAGGGCCTGTTATTATCAAAAGGTAATTGAAATATTGCCCAAATCGTCCTTTACCTTTTTTCATAGAGAAAATCCAATGGGCAAAAGCGGGCATAATGATGAGCGTAAAAATCAGAGCCGATACCAATGCAAAAGTCTTTGTGTAGGCCAATGGTCCGAAAAGTTTTCCCTCTGCTGCCTGAAGTGTAAAGACAGGTAAAAAACTGACAATGGTTGTGCTTACTGCTGTCAGGATGGCGGAAGCCACCTCTGTTGTAGCGTCATAGACAGTTTTCAGTTTGGATTGGCCATCAGGAGCCTCATCCATGTGACGGAGTATATTTTCATTGAGGATAATGCCCAGGTCAACCATAGTACCTATGGCAATGGCGATACCCGACAAGGCCACAATGTTGGCATCTACCCCAACGTATTTCATGAAAATGAAGCACATCAACACCGCCAGAGGCAACAAAGCGGAAATGAGAATAGAGGCCCTCAGGTTATACAACATCACAATAATGACGATGATCGTAATGAGTATCTGTAAGCTTATTGCCTCGCTAAGTGTACCCAGGGTTTCGTAAATCAAGCCGGAACGGTCATAAAAGGGAACAATAGTAACCTTTGATACCGTACCGTCTTCCAGGGTTTTAGTGGGCAAACCCACGGCTATCGTTTCAATTTCTTCCTTTAAACTATTAATGATTTTAAGCGGATTGTCACCATATCGGGCGATTACCACTCCACCAATAGCATCGGCACCTGATTTGTCTAGTAAGCCGCTCATATTCCGTGGTTGAGGGCCGATATTGACCTTTGCAATGTTTTTTATGCGAAGCGGTACATTATCCGTGACTTTTACCACTGCCTCGTCCAAATCACTTAGTTTTTTAACATACCCGAGTCCTCTGACGAAATAATCTACCCGGTTGACCTCAATGGTATTGGCTCCAACATCGATGTTGCTGTTTTTTACGGCCTGCAACACATCCACCAGGGAAACCCCATGCTCCTTGAGGGCAGCAGGATCCACATCCACCTGGTATTCCTGGACATACCCACCTACAGAAGCTACTTCGGCCACACCTTCCACTGCCGTGAGGGCGTAGCGTATGTAATAGTCCTGGATGGTGCGCAGTTCGTGTAAGTCCCATCCTCCGGTAGGGTTTCCGTCCTTGTCCCTGCCTTCCAGCGTGTACCAATACACCTGCCCCAGGGCGGTGGCATCAGGACCAAGCTTGGGTTGGACACCCGAGGGCAATAAGCCGGCAGGTAACGAGTTGAGCTTTTCCAGTACCCTTGACCGGCTCCAGTAAAATTCAATGTCTTCGTTGAAGATGATGTAGATGCTGGAAAAGCCAAAGGCAGAACTACTTCGAACGCTTTTTACACCGGGCAAGCCAAGTAGGGAAGTGGTAAGCGGGTAGGTGATTTGATCCTCCACATCTTGCGGGGAACGACCCATCCACTCGGTGAAAACGATTTGCTGGTTTTCTCCAATATCCGGGATGGCATCTACGGGTACGGGATCACGTGGGAGGAAACTTGCCTCCCAGTTAAAAGGAGCAGTGACTATGCCCCAGGCTACAATGAGTAGCAATACGAGAACGGTAACGAGCTTATTCTCGAGAAAGAATTTGATAATGGAATTGAGCATATTTTGATTTTGTGATGAATACAATGATTTGATGTTCTGATGGAATAAATCCAACATACCACGTAGCATAGTTGAACCCGGCCGGTAATCAAATTATCGGAGGTTCAGGTCATCAAAAATCAAATAAGGAAGGACTGAACGAGTACAATAATGTCACGCTCAATCAGAGGGGGGGAATAATTGTTATACGAATAATAATCAACTGCAGGAGCGCTGAAAAGAAAGGATACCACAGCGTAGAAAACTGCGATCATTTGAAAATCAGGAACCGCAACTTTGGACACTTGCGTAAGATCTTCATGACCCTCAATTACTAAAGTCTGGTCTTCACAGCAACCCTTTTTAGTGACCTGCTGACGTTCGCAATCTGGATCATGCTTATCCGTGGCACAAGGTGATTTCTGTGTGACCATTTCACATGGCTCAGCTCCTGAAAAGAATGCAATGTTCTCCAACTGCCCCATGCAAAAATGCATACCAAGGGTGAAGCTCGTGGAACTGAGCAGCACCAAGGCTGAAAGCATTATGGCCGATATTTTTCTAAAACGTTGCAGTTTGGAGAAAGTCTAATACGAATCTACGGAATTTATTTCAGAATGTTCGATTTTAATATCAAAAATGATGGTTTGTATTTCAAATACTTCAATATGTGAATTTTCATGCTGTATTTCTCTTGAAAAATCTTAGTCTCCTGACACTTATTTTTGTAGTCATTATCTTTTACACAGCAGTAAAAAGAATCCCGTGTGGATGAGTCACCCACACGGGAGTTCCGTCAGAAACTAATCACCGCTTCCAGTGTTACACCATTAAACTGTGCACCGGCAAATCTGCCAGTCCATGCCTCGCCATTATAGCTTTGCTTCACATATTCCAATTTGGTCAGGATATTTTTGGAAATAAACCAACCGCCACCAAGATTGAGTCTGCTGATATCCAGGTTTTCAGTGGCACTTTCTCTCATCTTGCCATTTACTGTATTGTACCTTCCACCTATGTAAAACCTTTCATCTGCACCAAAACGATACAAGAGTTCAGCGGCAAGCTGTGTAAAACCTCCTTCAGTATCAGGCCCAGGTTGGGTAAATTCATTATTACCATTGGCCAACTCATAAATACCAAAGAACTCCAAGCCTTTGTACTTGATGAATGGATTGATCTGTAAGGCGGTAAGTTTTGTGAATCTGGCATTGAACCTTCCATCTCTTGGACCTCCTTCAGCAACTCCATTGGCATCAGGTAATGTGTACAATACATTATAATACCTGGTCCCTGCCCTGTCACCACCATATAACCAGGTTCCAGTTGATGTACCATTATTGATATACCAGGAACCTGTTAACCGCACTCTGAAGTCTTCATTAAGTTGCTTGTCAAATCCAAGTTTGCCATAAAATGATGGCTTGTTGTCGGTATTATCGGTAACCGTTACATTTTGATTGAGCTTACCGTTTGTGAGCCCAACCACCGCCAATAAACCATTCTTTTGAACTGTAAGCTCTCCGAATGCCTCGGTCGAGAATGCATCCATAAGATAATTCCCCACAAAGGGGTTGAAAATACCTCTGGCATTGTCTGTTCTCCTGAAACGTGCGTCCCCATAGTTGAACTCATCTAACCCTATGGTAATACTTGCATATTTCATCACTCCCTCCAGAAACCCAGGTTTAACAAAGTCAAGATTATCCACTCTCATGTATCCACCCTTAATCCATGCTTCGTTGTGTGCTCTGGAAGAAAGATAGGTCCTAAGATGCATGCGAACTCCGTCCAATACCTGGACGTCCAGGTTGAGGTTGGCAGACGGCAAATTGAAGTCTGATCCCAGTTTGGTCAGGTTACCTGCCGTATTGCTTTGCCTAATACCTTGAAACTGCATGGCGAAATCGCCACCAACCCTCACTTTTAATCCATCAAAGATAACTGTATCCTCTTTTGAGGGCTCGAATACATTCAGGCCGTTTTTATCGTTTGGCCTGAAATACTGCAAGCCTGGTTGTTGGGAGTATGTGGTATTGATCACCATCAGTGTCAAGGCAATGAATACCAATTGAATTTTATAAAACGTTTTCATGATTTTAACATTTTGTTGAAAGTCTGTTTAAAGAAACTTGATGATAGTTTTGTCGGATAGATCGTGTCTAATGCTGTTCGAATATCCCGGAACAGCTATATTACACAGAACCATTTCCGACATTGTCCAAAGGTTTCGTACCCAGGCAACTAACTGATAATCAGATGTCAGCTAAAGAAGAAATGACTGGAACAGGATAGAGCGATACCGCCCTGACCAGCCGGGGGGAGCCTTTTTAGGAGTTGTGTAGTTTCTTGACTCGAAAAAATGTGTAGAAGGCAAATGGAAAGATGGCTGAGCCATTGCCGCTGGTGAAGAAGCAATGACAGGAATGTCAGAATGAGGTGTCCTGAAATCATCGAGAGAGAAGATGGTTTCCTGATCCTCACAACCATCACAAGGGTTGCTGTGATCGTCACAGCATGGTTCGTGGTGTTTTAGAAAAAGCTCGAAGCTAATCAGTTCGCCCCCGCAAAAGTGTTGAAACACTGCCATCCCTTTGCCAGGGAGGAGCATTGCAATGAGCAGGACGATATATAAGTTGCGTTTCATGAGCCTTTTTGATGGAAAATGCCATCCATTGAAGGGGCATCCATTTGTATCCCCTTCAATATGACTCAAAAGTACGCAACGGTTATTGAGAGGGCTATGACATTGCGCATGTCAAAACATGACTTACATCATGTTTGAACAAAGGCGGGTTTATCCAACTGAAATCAGTACTCTTTGGGATTGTTACAGGTGCGTGAAGATGATAAAGAGAGTCGCTATCTATTTTCGAAATGGATATGCTATCTGCTTTAGATAAGATTTCGGAAAGTTTGGCTCTTCTGCTATACCAATTTCCCCAATACCTTCGGATGTGTAAATTTTCGGATCATCAAAGCTGGTTTTGAAGATGTAGTCCCAAATGGTCAACCATGCCCCGTAATTTACCTGTGCATCCTTGAAGTCAGCTCGATGGTGCCACCTGTGTAACTCTGCCACACAAAAGAACTTCTTTAGTATCCCTGCTTTATAATCCAGATTGGTATGTTGCATCATCATATTGATTGCCAGGAATGCAAGTGCGAGTACAACAACTTGTTGGGGCACACCAATAATCAGACAAGCGATGATTCCCGGACCACCTTCTAATATCTGATGGAGTGCATGGCGTTTTTCGCCATTGAGAAAATATAGCCGTTCCGAGCTGTGATGAATGGCATGAAGCTTCCACAACCATTGGTACTTGTGACTTTGCCAGTGTACAAAAAATAAAAAGAAATCAATGATTATTAGTGCAAATATTACCTGTATCCATAGTGATATATTCGTAGGGAACCATTTGAAGAAAGTAAAATAAGCAGAGACCCAGATAAAGCTAAACTGCGCTGATATTTTGATCAGGTAGTTTATGATATAATAGGTAAAATCAAGATTCCAGTCTTTGCCGTCCAGCCAGTTTTTCTCGAACGGCATCCATTTTTCAAGAAACAAAGCGATTATGCCAAACAGGGCAATGATCGGGATAGTCACAAGGTATTGGTTCAACCCTGATTGTACACCCAACAGTATCAGGCACCAAGCCGAAAGCATGAATATTGGGTAGAGGCTGTATTGCAGTATTCTTTTCATCCTGTAGATTTTTTACCCTACAAAGATGAATAGCCTTAAATTGAATTACTTGTATAAACCTGCTAACCTTTCAGAACACTGGAAGGCGCAACGCCAAACATTTCAGTAAACGTCTTTGAAAAGTGTGGAAGGTCTGAGAAGCCACCATCATAACAAGCTATGGTCAATGAATTTCCTAATATGATTGATTCGACTGTGGACTGCATTCTTGCCCACAGAATATACCTCCGAAATGGAATTCCCACGTGCTCTTTAAATAAATGAGCATACCTTAACGCAGACAAGTGAACCTTTGAAGCCATGTCTTCAATTCTCATTTCCTGACTAAGTGATTCTTTAATGTGTTGAATGGAATTGACAATCCTTTGATCTGATTGAGTTGAATAAGTATGATGACCAGTCAATTGATCCACTAATAGTCTGGTATAATGCATGACATCAATCTCCTTGCCCATGATCCAATGCTTGAATTCATTCATGATTTGTTCATTCGGTAATTTTTGAAGACCAATAATTTCCTTATCAAGTTGATATGTCTGTTTTAAACGTTCTGAAAACTGATGGAAAGGATCCATAAAAATGAAAACAGGAATACTATTTCCATGACAGCTAAATTGATGTTTTATGTCATGAGGGATTATAGACAAAACGCTAAAATTTTCTTTGCCACTATTATCAATTATTTTATGTTGACCCTGAGTGCAATAGATTATTTCTGTGGCATGATGTGCGTGAAGTTTAGTAGTGGCAACATGTCCTGAATATACACCAATACCGTCTTTAAAAAACAATCTGAAGGCCTCCATAATCCTTGCCGTTTAACAGCAGTTTTTTTACTACCCTCTTGAATCGGAGGACAAGCCTTTGTTCCATAACTACAATACACGCAACAATCTCCTTCTTTTGGTTTTAGCACCTGGTGGCAGTTTTCGCATTCGTAAAAATACTGACAGGCGTCATTGGGCATGGTTTCTTCCTTCTGATGGCCACAATTGGGGCAGGTGATGGTTGATTCTAATATGATTTCCATTTATTTCTCTGTTTTATTGGTCACGGAATATCCGGTTGAGTTGATGGCTTCCTCAATTTTCGGGATACTTGTTTTGGACTTGTCAAACTCCACGATGGCATTGCCCTGGTCGTAGGAGGCGGTTACATTCAGGATGCCGCTGAGCTTATTTACTTCATGCACTACATGCGCTGCGCACCCCTGACAAGTCATGCCTTTGATTTGAAAATTTACGGTCTGAATGTCTGACTTATCAACGATGATCACTTGCTTTTCAGATTTAGGGTAGAAAATGTGAGCATAAAGCGGGAACACCAACATCAGGGCAGCAAAGACCGTGATTATTGAAAGGAACTTTTTTGTTTGCCAAAAGGAGGGCTGAAGGTCCTCCTCACAGGCACATTCTTTTTCCTCTTTGGCCTTTGGTTTGAATTTCTGATACCAGGCAAAGCCTAATACAACCACTGTGATGCCGACAAAAAAAGGCCTTGCCGGATCGAGCCATGAGAAAGTGGACGCAATCCCGCTTGCACCGGCCACTAATGCAAGCACCGGGGTGATGCAGCAAAGTGAACTTACTAAAGCAGCTAAAAGGCCGCTGGTTAAAAGGGAATTTTTCATAAGGTAGGAATTGAATTTGGGAGCTTAAACAAATCGAGCACTGACGAAATGATTCGCTGACTTTGCCCTTCCACTGAATAAAAGATGGTTTGTCCCGATTTTTTAGTCGTCACGATTCTTGCATCCTTCAGCTTTTTCAGATGTTGGGAGACGGCCGGCACGGTCATGCCCAGGATGTCTGACAAGTCGCACGGACAAAGTTCATTTTCCTGTTTCAAGAGGTACAGGATTTTGAGGCGGACAGCATTACCGGCAAGATTCAGTACATCTGCCAGTTCTAAAAGACCTTTCTCCTTGCTTTTCAAGTCCTCCCTGCACCTATTGATCTGGTCGCTATCGGCAAAGACACGGATACATGTATTCATAACTTTTTATTTAAGCATTTGCTTAACAAAGCTATGGAATGAAATTTATTTAAGCAAGCACTTAAATACGGAAAAGGGCTACTTTGCCCTTCTCATCAGTTTTGGTGCTGCCAGCCTTTCACGGAGAGCCTGCATATCTTCACTCACTTTCTTCTCCACCACCTTGGCGTAAACCTGAGTAGTGGTGATTTTTGAATGACCCAGCATCTTGCTCACAGTTTCCAAAGGCACACCATTGCAAAGGGTAACAGTGGTAGCAAATGTATGCCTGGCCAGATGAAAGGTGAGGTTCTTTTCAATCCCGCACAGGTCGGCAATTTCTTTCAAGTAAGAGTTCAACTTTTGGTTAGAGATCATTGGAAATACCGATCCTTTCTGCAATGCCCTTGGATGGGTCTTATACTTCTCTATTATTTCCCAGGCTTTGGGAAGGATAGGAACCCTTACTGGCTGGTCAGTCTTTTGCCTACAGGTGGAGAGCCAGTATTCTCCGTCTATGCCTATGGTGATGTTGGAAGGCGTCAGGTTCATAGCATCGATGTAGGCCAGTCCGGTATAGCAGCTGAATACAAACAGATCCCTTACCCACTGCAAACGAACAATCTTGAAGTCCTTGCTTTCCAATGTTTCCAATTCTTCAGCATCTAAGAATCCTCTATCCACTCGGTGAAATTTGAGTTGGTACTTATCAAATGGATCCCGGCTTACCCATTCCATTTTTACGGCCATGGTCACCATTTTCCGGAAACGCTCCAAGTGCTTCATCACTCCATTATTCCCAAGTGGTTTCTGGTGATCCTTGGGTTTGTAGTTACGGAGGTAGAATTCAAAGTCTGTGATGAACTTGTACGACAATTCCGAAAGGAACATGTCAGTTGTACCGAACCGCTCTTTCAAAAATCTGTGGATGTACTTCTGAGTGGTGAAGTAGTTTTTCATCGTGCCCCAAGCCAGTGTATCTCGCATAGCCTGGTTGTGATAATCCACCAGCTTGCATAAGGTGAAGTCCTTTTGGTCTGTACCCAGGAACATGCTTTTGATAGCATCTGCGGTGATCAGTCGCTTTTGTACTTGCATCTCCTGGTAGCATTCCATGATACTGGCCTGGACCTCATCCAAATAATGATTGAGCGATTTGATTTCTTCCCGGCTGCCCTTGGCCATGCCTTTGCTGCCATTCCAGTCACCTGGTTTGATCCAGCGTTTCAATGATATTTCAACTCTGCGGCCATCAACGGTGACCCTGGCATAGATTGGGAGGAGGCCATCCTTGGCCTGTTGTGAAACTTACACCCAATCATGAAATGTTGGTTTGCTTTTTCGGCAACCATGTCAATTTCATCTGTTTATAATTTGATTTTCAATGGTCAGATGGAATGCCCTAGATAATCATTCCCCTGTGTGAGAAGCCATTCTCATGGGCATTTCATGTGTAATGCATCTGCCTTTAATGGAAAGCTTCGTCATTACGTCAAATCCCTGGTCTTTCAGCAGTTCGCCGATGAAATACCTGAAACCTAAGGGGCCCAGTTCAAGGATCGCTGCTTTTAACTTGTAACGGGGCACGGAGGATGGAGCATATTTCTTCATCCATTTCGTGGCGATCTGAAATAACTTCTTTGTGGTTACTCCTTCGTAGATGTCGCTCTTAATCCCTGATATGATCGATGCGAGCTGATGATCATCCACTCCTGAATTCAGCAGGCTCCTTGCCAGCTTTTCTTCCGAAAACAGCTCCGATTCGCCCGAGTACTTCACCACGTTCATATCAATACCCAACTTTTCCCCACTCGTCCAGTACTTCCTGGTTCAATACAGTTTGTAAGAGGAAAATATCTTCCACCTGTCCGTAGTTGTCCAGCACGAGGGTGGTTCCCTCCATCAGCTTGATATTCATGGTCAGCAGGCAGGCAAGTGCTTCACCGCCTTCAATATGCTCCAGTACACCATCGCCTGTGAGGTAGTAGGCAGCCTCGTTGTAGATCAGATGACCCTGTATATTAAAATTCCGGTCCGGGTGGGATTGGGTTTCTATCTCAGAAAGAGAAAGCCTGGAATTGATGGCGACATCATAGTCATAAAAAAACCGGTTGGAAGGGATGTGATCATCGAGGCTGTCGTCCAGCTTGAAATTTATGACTACTTCGGCTTTGTCATAGTCCAGCAGCACATTGATGTTATTGAACTCATGTGTTACCAATGAATCTCCCTTGAGCGTTTTGGCAACCAGCGTTCCTTTTCGGGTAATGTAGGTACGCTGTGCATGGGCAGTGTAGGATAAGATCCCTTGCAAAAACAGAATGCTGATAAAAAAGATGACTGGTCTCATAATCGTTTCTTTTACATTGAGCTCAATTAAATTTACTACCAAGCCGACATCTTGTTTTATCATATTGTGGCAATGATTGACGGAATTTTTCCTGTAGATGAAAACCTCCTACAACTTGCAGGATACCCTTCCTGATGAGGCTTATCTGGTAACACTTGTGGTCGCCATCGGGCCATCACGTTTACCTGGAGTGGGAAAATGATGATTATAAAGTATCGTGCATTGATTTTCAAATGGGGTTCCTTCCAACATATTTCTTTCGGGTAGTCCCGATTTATCAGTTACGTAAAAGAAATGACATCTTATCAGTTAAACACATAACCCAGTTAAATCAGGATTGCATGATTATGGGCTTTGATATCATCATTAAAGTGGCCTTCTGCAAAAGCGTCCCGGAAGCCATAGCTAAAAATGAAGCGCAAACGAATTTTATTGTCTTGTGTAGTTGGGAGGAGAATTCCCGGACCAGCCACCAATCCCACATCAAACTTTTTGAAATCGTCCATCGCATTATTCTTTTTATCCGAAGAACTCAAACTGGCGGCCACCAGGGTGCTCTGAGACATGCCCACCAAAAAAGTAAACTTTGATTGGCTGCCAGAAGCGTATTCCAGGTATTCCCACAAGTCAATATAGGATAGGCGGTAGCGGCTTTGGTCAGCAAAGCCTACACTATCGAATTCAGCCCCTCGCTGCAGGTAACCTAAACTTGCATGCAAGGAGAGTTCGGATGTAAGGGGATATCCCAAATCCCCTGCAAAACCAAAAGTGGGCGTGTAATGATATTGGTAAATTCCGTTGTTGCTTAGAGAAAGGCCGGTAACGATAGAAGTAGCCCCGCTAAAAATATCAATGCTAAATTCCGTTTTCCGTTCTTCAGGAGAACTTTCATTAGCAACAGACAAGTGGAAACCACTTGCCTTGTTTACAATTCGTATCGATAAGCTTTGGCTCGCTGAGGCTTTGGGGGCACTCACTTTGTGCTGTGCCTGCGTCACTTTGCCAATAAGTAAAATAAATCCCAGAATGATATATTTAAGACTGGCTGGCATATTGGTTCCCTATTCTGATGCATTTTGATTAACCCATTGTTTGAATAAGATCATCCAGATTGGCTTCCAACATCCGTTTATACTCGTTACTGTACCACTCCAGGGCATCCATTTTATCTTTCACTAAATTGTCTGATTTAGAGTGCGCTTCAAATGCGTTGTACCTGGCGGCAGCAAACATGATAGCGGCACCTATCCGTTCTTTTGATTCTGATTTGATAAATTCATTGGCCACTTCAATGAATTTGTCTGCCATCTCAGCACGGGATATCTTAGAACCTGATTCTTTCATATTTTAAGGAATTTCGAACTCAGCGGAAGTAGCCTTACTCTTTCAACGTTCTCAAATAATTGACAATTAGCCACCGATCTTCCGCATCAATGATCTTTTTTTCAAAACTTGGCATATCAGCTCTTCCTTTTGTGATCTTGTAGAATAATGTGCCATCTGTTTGCGTTTGAAAATCCTTTGAGGAGAAATCACCCATGTCACCCTTCATTTCTTTGGCCTTGGGTCCATCGCCAAACCCTTCCTTGCCATGGCAGGACTGGCAGTATTTGGAGTACAATGTCTTACCGATAGCAAGGTTTTCTTTGTCCTGCGCATCGGTGGGATTTTTAACTTTTTTAGCCGATTCGGGTACCACCCAGTCTGTGGACTGATCTGGCAGGATGAAGGAGTAAAGCACCAGGGTAAGGGAAATGGCAAGCGTAAATAGTGTCGGTTTGTTCATAATTGGTTCGTTTTAGATTTTAAAATTCGGTACAAGTTAAATATAAGGAATACGATCGGTATCCACACACCAAAGATAATTAAATTTGGAAAAATCAAAAGGTAGTATGGGGTTTTGACACGGGGAGACCACATGGTTCTCTCATCAAAAGTAGATTCATCTACTATCGGAATTCCTATAGGAGCGCTGATCGCAGCTCTGATTGTTCCATAAGCTTCGCTTTCCTTTAAGACTACTTCAAATGTAAGTTCGCCACCCAGGCCAGGCATCCGCTCCTCGATTGGAACAAGAATGGATCCGTTTTCATCCGTTTCATAATTATCCTCGCCTATGGGCAATGAACCGTACAATCGTATAAGGCCTACTTTAAGAAACTCACCTTGCAGCGGATTGCCGGCGGCATCTGTTAAGATAGCCGACATGTAGTAAACGCTATCGACCATGGTGATATCAACCGATAGACCGGCTTCTGAAAAACTAATGGATTGGTCGGTATCCCTGAATCTGTCATTGTCCTCTATAGCTACCGTGTATGTGTAAATACCGGTAGTATCTGAGTGTTTCATGGTGTCTTTCAAGAAAAATTTTGCTCTACCTGCATCATTTGTTCTTGCCTGCCCAAGGTACATCAGTGAGTCTTCATTCATCAGCCGATAAACGTTGAACTCAAGATCGGTGGCCGTCTCAAAACCATCTTCTCCCTTATACTTAGCCGAAATGTCGATATAGGCTTCACCATTCATCACTTTAACGTGCTCCAGGGAGACCCTTGCCCTGTACTTTTCATCTTGTGAGTAGGCAGAAAAGCTTGCAACCAGTAGGAGAAGTACAAAGAATGAGGCCTTGAATTTTGATGGGTATCTCATGGTTGCGGAGTTGTTTGGGTAGAATAGATCAATCCTCTTTCCTCCGCTGTTTCGTGTATGGGCACAATGGGCAAATACCGAATGAGCAACGTAATGATGAGCAGCGCTGCAGCCAAGGTGGCAGAGGTAATGGACCATTCCATCCATGTAGGAGAATAATGGCGCCATGACTCAGGTACTCCTTCTATAGGCAGGAAAGGGTGGCTGAGCGTAGGGATAACGATGATGTACCGTTTCCACCAGGCGCCCGCCACTACTGCAAGCGCTACGATGAAGAGAGGTAAAGGCTTCCTTCCCCGGGGGAATAACAATATAACCACAGGAAGGATGAGCCCACCAATAATGGCTGTCCAAAACAGTACCGAATATTGTCCTGAAAACAGGCTCTGGAGATGGACGGCCTCTTCTTCAGTAGATTTGTAGAAGGGAATGAGGTACTCGTTGATGTTGAAGTACAGGTAGATCAGACACAGTAAAACCAGGATTTTTCCCATTTTGTCAAAATGATCATCGGTGATATAATTGTCTAGCTTATAAGCCTTTTGTAAGACAAACATCACGGCAATCACGGCTCCTGCCCCTGCTACAAATGCACCGGCAATAAAGTAGGGACCAAAATTGGTACTGTCCCATCCTGGCCGATAGGTGGTTTCAAATAGCCAGGCCGTGACGGTATGTATAGCAAAAGCAACGGGTATGATCAATACGGAGAGGACTTTGATAGACCGGGCATAAATTCTACGCTGATGCTCATTGCCTGTCCAGTTCAGCGCAAGCCTTCTATACCATCTTCTCATTTTTTCGCTAGTTGAGGGTCGATCTATTAGTATGTTGAAGTCAGGCAATAACGGATAGTACAGTAGTAAAATACTGATGACCAGGTAGGTGGTGATCACAATTACATCCCAGATAATCGGTGACTGAAGCCTGCCATGCACAAACAGGTTCAACATCCTGTCGGGCCTCCCCATATCGATGATAATTGTCAGACCAGCCATAATGATGGCAGCAACAGCGATGATTTCTGCAATACGGGTCAGTGGGGTGCTCCATTGCGCGCCTGACAAACGCAAAATGGCGGTGACCAGAGACCCAACGAGGCTGATAGCTACAAAAAACACAAAGTTTGAAATATAGACACCCCATAGTGCATAGTCTCTCATACCGGTTATTATGAGCCCTTGCCTTAGCTGCTGGATATAGGAGTACAATCCAATAAAAATGATCACTACAAGAGCGGCGATCCACACCTTACCTTTCCACCCAAATTTTCTAGGGGAGAGGTCTTGAATTAACTGATCGTAAGATGGGTTCATGGTGTTTCCGCTTTATCCACTGATTCAAATTCGGTATAATTGTCCAGGCCCTCCTCAAAGTCAACAACCCTGTTGGATGGCGGTAAATAATAAACACTGGGTTCGGTTCCCAAGCTTTCCATCAGTCTGTAACCCGCCCGGTCTTTTAGCAGTTTGCTGAGTTTGAAAGACTCTCCACTGCCATTTGTCACCGTGTCTTCGTACATATCACCAAAGCTGAATACATCGTTCGGACATGCGCTTACGCAATGCGGCAATTCTCCCTTATCAATCATGTGTGGGCAGAAATCACATTTATCTACTGTGCCCTTCTGGCTAGGCACACCGGCATGATCAGGGTTATACTCCATATTTTCGGCTGTTTCTCCCTGCCAAGGATCAGACCAGTTGAATATTCTTACGGAATAAGGGCAGGCAGCCATGCAGAATCGGCAGCCTATGCACCTGTTATTGTCGATCAGTACGATCCCGTCACGTCTTTTGAAAGTAGCGTCTACCGGACATACTTTGACACACGGAGGCTGGTCGCAATGCTGGCACAGGGTTGGTTGCCAGTAAGGTGCGGTCTTCTCCGTTTCCTGCATTTTATAGATCTTGATCCATGCATTTTCGCCCGTGATGTAATGGTTCTTATTGCACGAACTCTGACATTTTTTGGCATTGCGGCATTTGGCAAGATCAACTACCATCACAAACTTGCGATTAGCAAAACCTTCCCGCGGATTGTAAGCCGATTTGCTTTCATGAGTATGCGACACTGCTGAAGCAGGCACTTGCATCAGCGTTCCGTCTGTTGACATCACCTCAATGGTCTCTTCTGACTCCGCACTTTCCAATTTGCCAAAAACCTTTGCGAGCAATGCCCCGCTGGCCACCGTGAGCAAACCATATTTAAGGCTCTGCTCCACGAAAGTGCGTCTCGACTCTTGTTGATTATCTTTTTCGGGTACCATGCTTATTCTTATTTTGTGAAATCTTTTGGCTTCAGCCAGTTCAGCAGTGACTGATTGGACATCTTCTTTTCGATCACCTTTGCGTTTTTAACTGCATCCTTTCTCACTCTCACAGCTTTGCCATCTGCTGTGAGCATCGTTATGAATTCATCGTCCTTCGCTTGTTGGCGGGCAGGTTCCGCTGCCAGAGAAGTGGCATCGTTCAAAAACGGCAACGTCAGACTAAGGCCTAAGAATTTCTTTCGGGAGATCTGAATGTTTTTAGATTCTGACTTCATAAGTCATTTGTTTTTAGAACCATAGTCGATTAATATTGAACCCAATCAAGAATTGGTTTTCGGAGAGCCTGTTCTTATTCAGTATATAGTTTCTTTGAGGTAAAATCCCGTTATAATTACCGACAAAGACCTGGAATGCATGAAGTCCTGTAGACATTTCTATACCCAGCGAAAGGCCTGGATTGTCAGTGTTTTGACTTAATGGCTGGCTATAATCAATGAGGATAGATGTTTTGTCGCTGATACTGACTTTGCCTCCCAGAGCCACCGCAAACTGACTGTTATCAAGTTCTGGGGAAACCAGGTTGTAATGAGAGTAGCTGGGAGCAATTTGCATAGAGACAATTCTATTAAACCTACGGGTAAAAATCAGCTGATTAAAGTAGGCAAACCGGTTGGAAGACTCGGGAAAAAATTCCGATTCCCGTGCATCTATAGCCACATTGCCATAATAAGCGAGACTTACCGGTACACTACCGGAACGGGTCTGTTGTAGCAGGCCGGCTTTTAAGTTGAAGTCCTGCATACGGCTATCTTTCAACGTCCCGAATCCCAGGGTTATTCGGTTTGAAATGGCATAGCTTAGTGCCAAACGAATGTTGGCTGGCCCCCACATCCCCAAAAGGTCGCGATTTCCACTTTCTATGACCCCAAACCGGTGCTGGATGTCGAATTGAAAGGTGCCTTTTGAATTTATCAATCCTGTAGGATTGTCAATCAACCAACCGCTTTGAAAAGCTGCTCGCTCGGGTTTATCTACTTTTTTTGACTGAATGGAATCCTCCTCCTGAGCCGCTACTGTAAAAGTCATAAAGCAAAACAGCATGAGAAGTAAGGTAGTGTTTTTCATATACTTAATGTGAATAGTAAAATTGATGTGACTAGTAATTAGCTATAAATACGGTTAGTTGTCCTTTACCCCTTCATCGATCCATTTCTTGATGAGCGCAATTTCCGTGGGTGTCAAAGGGCCAGCGGGAGGCATGTTATTACCATCTTCACTGCGAAATTCCAGCATTTCGACTAGCTCACTTCCTTCTGCATCTCCAGGTATGACGTCCCCAAGGTCAATCAACTCCTCAAACGAGGCATAGGCCATACCTTCTCTAAAATCCGGTTCGACTTCTGTTGGATTATGGCAGGTAGCGCATTTAGCTGTCAGAATGGGTTGAATATCCAGCTCGAGGGATACATTGTCTTTTACTACAGGGTCACCAGGCTCGACCTTGTCGTTATCACAAGCGGCCAATAATAGGACCATAAAGAAAACTGAAAATAATTTGATAAGATTTTTCATAATATTATTTTTTTATTAGTATTGAGTACTCGGTAATTCTTCTCAAAATTAGGAAAAGGACTTACCCCCGGTTTACCATATTATGGCAATGATTTAAGAAATTATGACAGGAGGTGATTTGCCAATCTTTTAATTCGTGTGATCCAGTTTTCGGCCAAATACTAGCTCGTTATTACAAAAAAAGGGTGTTAGAAAAGTCTATCTTCTAACACCCCCTGAAAAGAGACCTGTTAATTTATCAGTTAGACGTTTTCTCTTCTACACCTTTGGTAGCGGCTAGCTTTCCTTTAGGTGTAAATTTGATTTCAACTTTCTTTCCATCGATTTTGCCTATATAACTATAGTGTAACGGAATCGCCCGTGATGTTCCCGCAGTCCCTTGATCGGCCGGTTTATTCACTGTATGCTCGAAGTGGGCATACCATGCCCCTTTTTGAATACTGCTCTTGATTTGGCCAAACTCCGTCTCAAATGTTTTGAGTACTGCTGCAGGAACCTGCTGATCTTTGATTTTTTCGAACATGGTCATTGGAATAGTTTGAGCGTATGACCAGACTACACTAATTAAGAGCATCGTGAATGTGAGTTTTAACGTTTTCATATCTATAAAATTTGGTTTAAAAATTCATTATTCATTATTCGGATATCTGACCTCAGTCATGAAAGGTGGATTTCTCATAACTATTTTTAGTCAGCATTAAGTCACAGTTAATTCTTTTTGAAATTAGGAATATGAATATACGGAATTCTGCCAGTAGCCAAATTATATACTGACAGTTGGTGACAATCGATTGGTAATCAAGCTAAAGTGAGGTTACTTGGTCAAAACAAAGGTTCTGACCATGAATATTTTGAAGTTCGAAGAGCGCTTTCCAGATGAAGAATCCTGTATCAGGTTTTTCAAGGTTAAAAGGGAACAAGAAGGCGTGGTTTGCAAAAAGTGCAAGGAAAAAGAGCACTATTGGCTCCACAGTAAAAGTATGTTTCAATGCAAAAGTTGCGGATTCCGTACCAGTTTGAAAAGTGGAACTGTGATGGAAAATAGCAATCTGTCACTTCGTAAGTGGTTGATGGCCATGACCTTCTTTAGTGCCACTAAGCAGGGGTTTACCGCTCTTGAACTCCAGCGACAAATGGGGTTTACTCGCTACCAAACCGTCTTTGATTTATGCCATAAGATTCGTGTCATAATGGGTAAGCGGGATGATCAATATAAGCTCGAAGACATGGTAGAATATGATGAAGCTTACATCACCAAGTCAACCTCAGCCCAGAAAAAGAAGAATCTCTCAATCGGGGCCGAGGAACCCAGCAGAAGTCCACAGTGGCTGTGATGGCTGAATCAACCATTCTTGAGGATCCTAAGACAAAGAAGTTAACCAAAAGCTGCCGATACTTCAAGATGAAGAAAATTGAGGACTTAAAGGCTAAAACGGCAGAGAAACTGATTAAAGACTTCATCAATAAAGATGCTGTTCTTCAAACCGATGACAGTACCACTTACGCTAAATTTGAGGACTTCGTGGATGTCCATGTCACCGAATTATCTTCAACAAAAGAGGGTAGATTCAACCTTAAATGGGCTCATACAGCAATCAGTAACCTCAAAAGTGATCTTAGAAAGTATAAAATGATATCAGAAAGAAGGCTTCAGAACTACATCGACGAGTTTTGCTACAAACTAAACCGAAGATACTTTGGAGAAAGACTCTTTGACCGACTTATTATTGCTTCTATCCAACCCTACTGGCAAAGTAGCGGATAATCATAATTAGGAATAAGGACCTCCACTTCGTTTATCATATTTTGGCTATGGTTTACGATATTTTGCAGGCTGGTGAAAGCGGAAATTGCTAGGGCATAATTCACGCTTAGGAGAATGATCGTTTTACATCCCGGTGATCTTGATCGGAAATTTCTTCATCATTTTGTGGATGGCAGGGTGCAGGTCTCCATACATTACTTTGGTGTCATAAAGGTCACTCTGGGCCGCTCCTTCCAAGACCAGATGGTTGGTTTGCCTGTCATTCATTGTCATCAATTTGACCCTACTGTGGATATATTCATCATAAACGGTATATTTAATAGGGATTTACCATGCAGACTGCTTGTTTGGTAATTTGTCAATCAAAAAGCCAAAATTTGAAACCTAATCTTTAGAACTATGAAATATTCAGTTAAAACCGGCCTTCAAACCCCATTCTACATTTGGATTATGCTAGGGCTGCTCTCAGGATGTGGGCAATCGGCCAGTCAAAATCAAAGCCAGGAGCAAAGCCAGCCAGCTGTGGAGCAACCCGAAAAGCCAAAATGTGAAATAGAATTGCCCGCATCTACTTTAAAAAATTCGTTGCTGGCTCCTGCCGAAAACCTGAAATACACCGCCCTGAAGCTTCATGAGCTGGCCGAGGGCCATGATCATGACAGGGTTTCAGGGCAGGCTAAAAGCATGGCGGAGGAAAGCATGAAGCTGATGAAAAGCAGCGTCTACCTGACCAGCTCCTACCTGGACAGCCTGATTCAATACAGTTCTCGATGTGCGGTACTGTCCAACGCACTGCAAGCCCACAATAAGGCCATGGCAAAGGCGAAGCTTAAAGAGGTGGTGGGGCAACTGGAGGCCCTCACCGGAAGGGTTAGTGACTTTACAGGTCGTAATGTCAGCATCCGGGAAGATGCTTGTATGTCCAATGCGGAAATGCTCGAGAATGAGATACGGCTATATTTTGCCACACTCAAATCGGGGGTCAACTCCATCGCCTTATCACTTGCGTCAGTATGTGAAGATTGTGCGGCCAATGAGATTTCCTTTTATGAAAACCTGATGAAAGTTTTCAGGGAGGCGCTCATCAAAGCCCCCACTGATCAATATAAAATGGTGAGCAGGACTTTGGCTGATATAGAACACACACTTCATGAGCTGGCAGGAGTGCACGGAGAAGACGCACACCATACCCTGGAAACGCTTGAACGACAAATGGACAGGTTCGAAGATGAGCTCCTAGACATTACCGGCAGAAGGGAACTATAACCTCTTATTGCTATGAAAAGCATGGCCATCTTTTTTCTGCTCTTGGTGACTGGGTTGTCAGTCACTGCCCAATCGGTGACATTCAATGCTGACCGTTACCACTATGACAACCAGACCTTACTGCTGGAAGGCGATTTTGGGGAATGGACAAACTCTGAATATGTGGCATTCATCAACCAGTCAGGCGGAACTGTGAGCATTCGTGCCCACATCCACCATCACCTAACCTTTATCTATTTTGTTGACTCGGAAAATCATGCCGACCATGATATTTCCATAAATATCCCCGCCGACGGGCAATATACGTTGAGGGTCATCGCCAAACTATCAAGCGGTAGCCCGGTTGTTTACAATGACCAATTGGGTTTTGATTTGACCTATCAAAATGGTGGAACCGGGTATTTTGAACTAAAGGCAAGTGCCTATTTTCACGCCAGAAGTAGCAGCGGTCTTAACACTCCGCTTTCAAAACCAGACGGGTATGGATACATTGGCTATGGCTATGAGGAGGTGTCCTCGGGTAAGCCCATGAGATGGGATAAAAGTGATTTTCCTCTAATAGTTTATTCAAACCATACCCGTTTTGGTTATTCAATGGAATATTCGGCGGTCGTTCAAAAGGCAATGAATGTGTGGAACAGTGCCGGAAGGAGCATTGGTTTGAATGCCAACATTTTTGAGCTCACCGATAACCCAAACAACGCAGATATAAAAATGGATTGGTCGGGTCAAAGCGTGCCACAGGGTGCACTGGGCGTGGCAATGCCGGGACGAAACCTTATCGGAATGCTCCCTCTGAGCAGGTACAGTGGACTGGGTGCGGCAGGCGAAACCCTCGTTCAGGAGCTCGGTCATTTATTGGGCCCTGTTCACTCTGATGTCCGATATGACGTGATGAATGGGACCGCCCACGGGCATTGGCACGATTTGACTGAGATCAATCTCACGGAAAGGGACAGACAGATGCTGAGCTGGATTTACTCGCAAGCGGATTATTATCCGTTTGGTAGATAAGATAATAAATTTTCGTGGTTTTTGGGCTGCATCCGTGTTCCGGCCCCAGGGTGGTGAGAGGGCCTGGCTTGCAAGTCTTTGAGTTACATGATGCTGTTTGGTGGCCGAATAATTGCGGAAGGAGCCGATCTGGTGATCCGTAGACACAAAATGCAGCAATCATTTTCTTTTTTCGCTGATTCAGATATAGGAAAAGATTCTGGATGGCGTCCAGGACTATTTCCCTGGACGCAAATTGCAAGCCGAATGTTAGCAGCCGTTTGGTATATTCATTATAGATGTGCACAAAAGTTTCTTCATCACCATTGACATACGATTCCCAAATTTCGCTATCCTTTTTGGATGAAGAGGGCTTCCGGAGTGTTTTGACCTAAACGATATATTTTCTTTTCACCTATTATGGAGCTAATATGTTTTCAGTTACTCAATACCAAAGATCAGTGTCAACTGTTCATGGCACGTGCTGATGTATGGGTTTTCATGATCTTCCACTGATCATTTTCTTTTTTAAGGATTGATGTAGCCACACCTTTTCGTTCGATCAATTTACCATCCGATTTCAGGACGATTTTGTAAGTATAGGTCTCTGTCGTAAAAGCGTACGGCATGTCAATTTTTACCTTGATTTTATGGTCATTAAAGTCAAATGACTCAAACACCTCCAGTTCAGGAGCAAGGTGATGGGCAAGATAGTGGGTAAAGGATCCTTCCTCTCCACCTGACTCAAATATTTCTGAGTCTTTCATGAAAAGCCCGGTCAGTCCCTCTACACTTAGCCTCTCGATACCTGCCTTGTAGGCTTTGATGACCTCTTCTACATTAGCTTTCTCAGCTTGTACATCCACATCTTCATTATCAGCAGGTGACGTACATGCGCTCAACAGAACGGGTGTCACTGGGTTGTCTTGCTTCGCTTGTCCGTTTTGACTTTCAGCACAGTGACAGTCCTCACAGCCACACCCACAAGTACACTTCTCTGGTTGGGTTTTAAGGGATGCCTGCCTTTCAAAAGACCTACAAATTTCATCCTCCCAACTCTTCCGGTAGTCAGATAGCGACATTCCGGTATATTTTTTGAACTGCCCGGACAGGTAGTGGATACCGCTGTAACCAACTGTAATAGCGATCTGACTCAGGTTGAGGTCACCTTGCCTGATCAGCTCTTTGACCTTATTTGTTCTGAGGTCAATAAAATACTGCTCGATGGTGATCCCCGAGTACCGGCTATATACTTTGCTCAGTTGGTGATAGTTTCTCGCCACCTCCTTTGCGATATAATCTGAAAGCTTTTGCCGGTGGCCTATCCAGCTTATATTTTCCATGTAGCAATGGATGGCTTTATTGATTTCGGCAATCAGTAATTCATTCTGATCACAGATCAGCCCCAGGTCCAGCACTTCGAGCTTCTCATTGATGAGATCAAAATCCGGAAACGGATCGATGTTTAAAGTGGCATAGCCCAGGTCTACTTCTGTGAAAGAAATATTCAAGTCATGCAGGATCTGCTTGACCACATGGACGCACCTGAGGCATACCATGTTTTTTATCTGTATTGTGATAGTTTTCATTGCAATATTGATTTTGTGTAAAAAATGAGATATAAGAACCTCTTCTTGGGAGGAGATCCCAAATGATCAATATTGCATGTCTAGCATAGGAAAGACTGATACAGAATGCGCAGGAAACTACCACCAACAGGTGGAGAAAGCGAACTGTTCAGTTGGTAAGGATCGGTGTTTTTATGTATATGAAAGCTTACGAAATCAATATCGTATTGTACTGCGTGGAGCAGGACCGGTATTTTTTCGGTTTCGAATTTTGGCAGTTCATACTGGACCAGACTGGCCAGTAGCTGATTGGTCTCTTCTTCGCAGCACTCATCCTCGCTATTGCTGTTGTGCTGATGATGTGTGGTGTGATTGTCTTTATGCTGATGTCCTACTTCTCCGGCAGGATGGATATTGTGATGATCGCCTGAATTTTCCGAATGGCCGTGTTGGTGATTACTGTCGTGTCGATGGGCTATACCCCCAGACCTGCTAGAATATATGCGGATATCCAGAATGCCTAAGTCACAGAGAAAATTACACACGAATACCCCTGAAAAAGCGATGAGCAGGCTCAGAGCCAGTTGCATTTGTATTTTATGTAATTTCCTGATAATCATAGGTGACCAAAAGTTTAGCGAGCAGCCCTACGTCAGCCAGGTAAAATCCATTCCCAACTTGAAAGTGTTAAGAGGGAATTTATGACCTATTGGTGTGCTCTTACAATTTAATGATCTTTTGCAGTTACTTTTCGCAAATCATTACATTACCTGTCAAAACTAAGAGGTCGTACTTTGGGATTATATGACCTGAGTTGGCTGAAAAAATGATTGATGTCAGGTTTAGGCAGGTCATATAGTGATAGCTGCCCAAGGAAAATACAATTGTTAGTAACTTCTTGTCTGGAGCTTTGTTGCAATCTGTCAGTGCCTGCCCGGTCCACCCCTATCATTACGCCTGATAATAGCAAATGAGCCTAGCACCATTGTCGCCAAAGGCACCAATTATCTTTTGCCAGTGAAATACTGTGTGCCGCCATCAGAAGTACCTATGAGATCAAACGTGTAGTTGAATGTCGAAGAGTTCATATCGAAATATCCGTAATGCTCATCATCAGGGTTGTGTTCCGCACTCATGTGCTGCTGCCATGAGGTCCAGTTGCTATTACCTCCTATCATGTGATGATTGGCCGACATGCCGTGACCATACTGATTCGTAAAATCATTGTCCGTGAAACATACTGCAAAAAATGATGAAGTTGACCCCCTTCTGACGATTTAAATTGACCCCCAGCTGGTGATTCAAATTGACCCCCGGCTGGTGATGTAAATTGACCCCCGTCAAAAGTTATTTTTCTGGAATGGAATAAGAGGCTTTTAAGTCCTGTTAGGAGTGCAAACAATTAAGCATTCCCATGGCCAATCGCACTCTTACCATGAACAAGATCAAACAAATTTTACGAGGCCATTTTGAAGGCCATGGCTCCAAGCAGCTCAGCAAATTGACGGGAGTCTCCCGCAATACTGTCAAGTCCTATCTTAAAAGATTTCAACAAACAGGCCTTTCCTTTGAAGAGGTTAATCAGCTTTCCGATGAAGGTTTAGCTGAATTAATATTAGGTCCACCAGCCCCTGTGCAGCAAAGTGACAGGCTGGAAGTATTACTTCCTTTATTGCCTGGGATCGTTAAGAAGTTGCGAATAAAAGGCATGACACGTCAGCGTCTCTGGGAAGAATACCGACAGAAGCATCCTGACGGTTTTCAGGCCAGCCAGTTCCGCAAACATATTCGGCAATACGTGGGTAAGCAGGGGCTAACGATGCATTTTGAGCACCTAGCCGGAGATAAAGTATTCATCGACTATGCGGGTAAAAAGCTCTATGTCACTGATCCCGATACAGGGGAGCATTTTCCTGTAGAGGTATTTGTGGCTACGCTGGGCTGTACTCAATACACTTATGTGGAAGCCACTTACACCCAGAAGAAACCCGACTTCATCGGAAGCTGCACAAGGATGCTGGAGTTCTTCGGCGGGGTTCCAAGGGTAATCGTGCCTGACAACCTCCGGTCTGCAGTTACCAAAGGCAGCAAATACTCTCCAGTCCTGAACGAGACCTTTGAAACCTTTGCTGAGCATTACAACACCACTATCATTCCGGCAAGACCGCGTCAGCCAAGAGAAAAGTCTCTGGTCGAAGGTGCTGTAAGACTGGTATATCAGCGGATTTATGTAGCTCTTCAGGGAAAGGTGTTTTTATCCTTAGAAAGCCTTAATGAAGCACTTGTTCCTTTGGTATCCAACTACAATGACTATGCACTCAGAGGTGAGGAAAGTCGCAGGGAACAGTTTGAGACACTTGAGCGGAACAGTCTGCTGGCACTTCCCGAACTTCCTTATCAGCTGATGAGTGTCAAAGTGTGCACTGTAATGAAAAACACCCACATATGTCTTGGGGAGGATAAACACTACTACAGTGTTCCCCATCAGTATATGGGAAAGAAAGTCAAAGTCCTTTTCAATGATGACCAGGTAGAGATCTTTTACAAGTATCATCCTATAGCCAAACACAAACGCGATAAAAGGAAGCATAAGTACACGACACTAAGGGATCATCTGGCCGGAAACCAGAAGTATGTATCCGATTGGAGTTATGAATTCTTTGTAAGTGAAGGCAATAAGATCAGCAAGGAGGTAGGGAAATTCCTATCCAGCCTGATGGAATCTATTCCCCATCCGGAGCAAGGTTATAGATCCTGCTCCGGAATCCTTCATCTTGCCCGTAAAGTGGGTTCACAGCGGATCACTGGAGCCTGCAAAAGAGCGTCAGAGTATGGTGTTTACACCTATCCTATGATTGAACAGATCCTTTCCAAAAATTTAGACGCAATCAGTTTTTCCGATGAACAGCTGGATGAGTCTTCCCAGATGCCCAAACACCACAACATCCGTGGCAACAGATACTTCAGTTAACAAACACCAATTCCAATGATACAAGAAACAATTGAAAAAATGAGAAAAATGAAGCTTTACGGCATGTCACGAAGCTTCAGTCATGCCACAGAATCCGGCTCTCTGTCATCCCTTACACCGGATGAACTGATTAGTCTGCTCGTGGAAAACGAATGGGATGACCGTCAAAACCGCAGGATGGATCGAAGCCTTCGTGGTGCACGTTTCCGATACAAAGCCACTGTCGAGGAACTGGATTTTCGTCCCGGGCGTGAACTGGACAAAAATCAACTATTGAGACTCGCAGACGGAGCATACATCCACAAAGGAGAAAACATTCTGATGACAGGAAGTACAGGCACAGGTAAGAGTTATCTTGCCTGTGCCTTGGGCAATCAGGCTTGTAGCAAGGGACACAAAGTCCTTTATGCGAATACGACTAAGTTGCTTACCCAACTGAAAATGGCTAAGGCTGATGGATCTTCTATCAAAGAGATGCTCAAACTCGAAAAACTTGATGTGTTGATACTCGATGACTTTGGGATACAACCCCTGGATGTTCAGAGCAGAATGTTGCTGATGGAGATTATAGAGGACCGACATGGTAAAAAGTCCACCATCATCACTTCGCAGTTACCGGTCAGTGCATGGTATGAAATAATCGGAGATCAAACTCTTGCAGATGCTATTTTGGATAGAATTGTGCACGATGCTCACCGGATAGAACTAAAGGGAGAATCCCTGAGAAGAAAACGTAATATTAATCCCGAAAAACAATAACTTTAACGCGATGTAAGTCCACTATTCCTGACCAAAAAAATTACTTAACTCCGGGGGGTCACTTTGCAGCGCTGATAGGGGGTCACTTTGACCGCTATATGCAATCAGCATAATAAAACGTTTAATTTGTCTCATAATAATATAATTAATTGTGAAAATATTCAATTTTAAATTATAACTAAAATATTTAGTATCAGTAGTAATCACTTATTTTAAGTACTAATATTATTTGAAAGGCCATATGTTTAAATAAATGGAGATGTGTTGGATATTTTTACTTGAATTATTAATAGAATGATATTTTTTCATAATTCACATTTTGATTTATTAATTTTATACCCATGAAGAAAAGAATTGCCTTAGTTACCGGAGGTTTTACAGGTGAATCTGTAATTTCACTTAAAAGTGCGGCAGTAGTAGAGAAACACTTGGACCAGGAAAGGTATGAGGTCTTTAAAATTTTAATCTATCCAGGTAATTGGTATCATGAAACCAAATCCGGTGAAAAAATCAAAGTTGATTTGAATGATTTTTCAATAGTTTTAGATAATCAAAAAATTACTTTTGATGGTGTTTTCAACATCCTTCATGGCTCTCCTGGCGAAGACGGGAAGTTGGCAGGCTATTTTGACATGCTCAAGATTCCATACACTACCTGCGATGCGATGACCTCAGCTATTACCATGAATAAAGGCTACACAAAAGCGATCGTCCATGATATCCCCGAATTGTTTGTTGCCCGTTCTTTTCATCTTTTCAAAAACACGGAAGAAAGAAGGAAAGAAATTCTTCATGATTTAAGACTTCCCTTATTTGTGAAACCAAATAATGGAGGGAGTAGCATTGGAATGACCAAAGTCAAAGACCCAAGTGAATTGGAAGAAGCATTGGCAAGAGCTTTTGCGGAAGATGCTCAAGTATTGGTAGAGGAGTTTGTTTCCGGAAGAGAATTCTCTATTGGAATTTATTGTGCTAAAGGAATAACAACAGTTCTACCTGCCACAGAAATTGTGAGCAGCAAAGAGTTTTTTGATTTTGAAGCAAAGTATTCTCCTGGAATCGCAGAAGAAATTACGCCAGGAAGGATGAGTGAGGAAGAAGTTTCTAGAGTAAAAAGAATTTGTGAAAAAATATACCTGAAACTGAATTGTAAAGGTGCTGTAAGAGTAGACTATTTTCTAGAAAATGAAACAGGAAAATTCTATTTCATCGAGATCAATACAGTTCCAGGACAAACTGAAACCAGCTTGATTTCTCAACAAGTCAGAGCAATTGGAATGGATGTGAAAGATTTCTACACTAATTTAATTGAGGAGATGTTCGATTAAAGATTGGAAGAACTGAAGTAGAAAGACCTGTCAGGTTTTTAAAACCTGACAGGTCTATTTTTGTAGAGTAACTCTAAGAACTCAATTCACTGTTCAACCATTTAACTAATCACTTATACTAATTCAAACATGGCTTCTATCTCCACGGGGATGTTGTCTGGAAGGGAATTGAAACCGACTGCACTTCTTACACCAATGCCATTTTCAGGCCCCCAAACTGCAGCAAAAAGTTCACTACAACCATTGATGATGTAGGGGTGTTTTTCAAAATCAGGTGTACAATTCACCATTCCGAGAACTTTGATCACTCTTTTGACTCTGTTCAATGAGCCGAGATTAGATTTGATCGTAGCTAACATGGCAAGACCAACTTGTTTAGCAGCCATTTTACCAGTTAGAATATCCATATCATCACCAATTTTTCCGATAATCAAACTTCCATCTTCATTGAAGGAGCCATGTCCTGATAAATAAAGATGTTTTCCATCTATTAAAAACGGCCGATACACACCAATTGGTTTGGGAGGAGGCGGTAAAATTAGACCTAAGGCTTCAAGGTTTGCTTCTGGGTTTTGCATGAATTCTAATTTTTGAGAATGAATCAATAAGATTTACTGTAATGAAAGCAAAAGATATAAAAAAAACGCTGGAGCCTAAAGCTGTAACTTTGATAAAGTATTAAATCACTTTTTGATAAACTTGATATGGTGACGATATGTCCTATCATGAATAATGAAAATATAGATCCCAGGATCCAATATTGAGCTATCAAAAGATTCTTTGAAGAATCGAAAAGAATCAGAAAAATGTGTAATTCCGTTTATGCCAACGATTTGAATGATTGTCTCATCTTGTTTATAATGTGAGGGCAAAATCAAATGTAGTGGTTCCGAGACTAGTGGATTTGGATAAATTCTTGGCACATCCAATTCTTTCCAACCTCCTTCTAATCGGAAAACTTTGCTGTAAGTGCTTGTTCCATTAAAATCCGTTTGCTTAATTCTGAAATAAGTGTTTTTGATTGGTTCCTTCCAATCAAATTCGTAAGTATAAGTATTTTCGGCTTTAGAATGACTAGGTATTTTGGTGATTACTTGAAAATTATCCATCGACTCGATCGCTTTTTCAACCTCAAAATATTGATTGTCTTTTTCTTCGGCAGTTGTCCATGTTATTCGAACTTTTCCTTGATTCCAAACTGCTTTTTGCTCCAGATAGGTGACGGGAAGTATGGAAAGGTACCTGTAACTTCCAATGGTGAAGGATTGATTATTGAGCTCGTCAAATAGCAAATCTCTTCTTGCCCATAAGGTATCAGCATCCGCACCGGGAACATGAATGCCAGGAGCGGCAAGTCCATTGCTTACAATTCTGAGGTCATCAACTGCATCTACAATTAAATTTTCTGCTGCCAATTCCATTCTAATTGGATCTGTTCCAGCAGAAAGCCCACTTAGCTCAAAATATGAATTCAATTGATACAAAATTGGTGTTCCGTCTGTATCGTTATAATCAGGCTCATCATTTGATCCTGGGATTTCTATGTACCTAATATTCAAATTGCCTCCGGGAGAATTCCCAGTTAGCCGCATTCTTCTGATTCCATCTTGATAGACATCTTCAAATGGAAAGCTTGAATTTTTTCCATCAAGAGATGTAGGAAGATTTTGGTAAAAAAAGTTCTGAATATTTCTCCAAGTTCCACCTGAATAGAAATATGCCCCACTTCCAATTGTATTTACATAAAGGTCATAGCCATTGAAATCAATCTGACCAGAGGTCATAAAGAAGTTTCCTTTACTTCGAATATCATTGTTGGAAAAGATCCTCCCTGTTGGTTTATCAACTTCAATCTGAGAAACATCGATATCCCAGTTGACAATCTGTTGTTCTCCCGTCCCTTGAAAACTCAAGAAAGTAGGCCCATCACTCGGTTCAGGACCTGTCAATCTTCCAATATCTCCAGTCAAGAAAATAGAGTCAGGCAATACTTTCAACGCTGCATTTTCGAAAAGGAGATTATGGTAATGTTTTGGATTTCCTGAATTGGCAAAGGTTGTTTGAATTAAGCTCTGGGTTCCTGTATTCGATCGGTAATAGACATTTCCTTCAAAGCGAAAATCCGCGACATCCATTTGAGGATTGTTTTCAAGCAAAACCAGATTTCCTCCAGGTTTGAGATGGAATAATGCTCCTGGAATAGTTGCTGTTCTTCTGATAATCTGTTCTTGTGGAGGACCTGGACACTCTGAAATCAAGGTAGCTCCAGATTCTATGATAAAATCTCCGTAGGGTCCTGTTCCATTAAAGGCTGCTTGTATGTTGTATGAAAAAGTAGAACAGGCTGGAATTCCTGAGGTATTTAAAGTTTGCCGAACAGTTCCAGACTCGATAATGAATGCATTTGCTTTGAATGCAGAATTGACCGTTAGGGTTTGTCCCGCGTTTGGTCTGAAAATAACCCGATATCTACTGTTATTATTACTAGCACTCCAAGATGCACGATCTACAACAACTCTACTTTCACCAACAAAAACAATGCTTCCAGTCTCTGGATAAATCCAGTCTGTTGTGGCGTTTGTCACGGTATTAATTTCAAATTCTCCTGATTCTAAGCGAAGCCCTCTAAGCGCCCCGTTAACTCTAAGTTCAAATGTTTGTAAATTCAATTTTCTACCAGGGCTAGCAGCGCTATATAAATAGACGTTATTTGCCTCTTCATTTCCCATTAGCCTCACCTCGTGACCTCGTTGGAGAAAGATATTATTCGTAGCTGTAGGCTTCTCTATGGCAGCTACCCAAGCAGTACCATTCCAAACTTCCCAAATCGCCGGATTATCAAAGTCTCCCGTTGCAATGGTTCGGTAATCTCCATTTTCTAAAATGATCTGTGAGAATGAAGTAGCAGCAAAAAAAAGATAAACCAAAAAAAACAAGATAATCCTGTAAATTCGTGTCGAATTACGAATAGCTTTAGATTGATAGAAGTAAATCCAAAAAGTCATAATAAAAAAAAATTGGTCAGGGTTATAAATTTAGTTTTATGAAATATATTTTCAAAAAGCTTTTCCTTACATATACGTTTATTTATACGTTTAGCTTTTTTGCTCAAGCAGAGTCTTATCAGGTGAGCCTTTTGACTTGTGATCCTGGAGATCAGATTTATTCTGTATTTGGACACAGCGCCATCAGAATCATCAATCAAGAAACTGGCGAAGATTTGGTCTTTAATTACGGGACTTTTGATTTTAATGCTCCCTATTTTGTGGTGAAATTCACGCAAAGAACATTAGATTATATGCTCAGTGTGACCACTTTTGACCGTTTTATTTATGAATACCAATATTTTCAAAGAGATGTAAGAGAGCAAGTGCTAGATCTTAATCCTGAGCAAACCCAAGAAATTATCAATTTTCTCAGGGTAAATACCCTTCCTGAAAACAAGTTCTATCGCTACGACTTCTTTTATGACAATTGCGCAACAAGAATTCGAGATCTTTTCGAAACCGTGCTTGGTAATCAGCTTCAGTGGAATGAACAGCCAAATGCCGAAGAAAAGTCTTTTAGGGAATTGATTGATGAATATGTTTACCCGCTACCTTGGTATGATTTGGGGATTGATTTGGCCTTAGGGTCGGTGATCGACGCAAGGGCAAGTGAAAGGGATAAGCAATTTCTGCCGGATTATATGGAAGCTGCTTTCCAAAGAGCAATCATCGAAGGCGATGGACCTTCTCGACCTTTGGTATTATCACAAAGAACTATCCTAGAGTTTCCTGAGCAAAATACAGGTGGAAGTCTGTTTAATCCTTATTTGATCATGTGGTTGATTGCAATTGTATTTATGGTAATCACCTATTTGGGCTATAAAAAGAAAAGATTGTACATTGGGTTTGATGCGGCATTGTTTACTGTTTTGGGTCTTGTAGGCCTGTTGGTAGTGGTGCTTTGGTTTTTGACTTTCCACTCTCAAACCAAATGGAATTGGAATCTGCTCTGGGCTTTTCCTCTGCATTTGGGGTTGGTTTATGGCTTGTTGAAAAAGGAAGCTGCTGTTTGGGTCAGGAAATATTTGATGTTTGCTTTGATCATGGCTGATGCTGCTGTGGTCTTTTGGATTTTGGGATGGCAGTCTTTTCACCCTAGTTTAATCCCTATTTTATTGGTGATCATTCTCAGAACAAATTTCCTTTACTACAATTTTGAAAAATTCAAAAACCACAAGCTGAATATGGGAAAATAGAATTTTTCAAACTATTTGAGTGGCTTTCCTTGTTAAGCATTGATAGCGCAAAGACAACATGGATTTTAACTTACAATCAGAGTACAAACCTACCGGAGATCAGCCTGTTGCCATTGAACAATTGGTTCATGGAGTAAATGAGGGCGATCCAGCTCAGGTTCTTTTAGGTGTGACAGGTTCTGGCAAAACCTTCACCATAGCCAATGTGATTCAGCAAGTCCAAAAACCCACTTTGGTTTTGAGTCATAACAAGACACTTGCAGCGCAATTGTACGGAGAGTTCAAGCAATTTTTTCCAGAGAATTCTGTCGAATACTTTATTTCGTATTACGATTATTATCAGCCAGAAGCTTTTATTCCGACGAGTGGAACCTATATTGAAAAGGATCTTTCGATCAATGAAGAAATTGAAAAACTGCGATTAAGTGCTACTTCAGCATTATTATCCGGGAGACGAGACGTGATTGTAGTGGCATCTGTTTCTTGTATTTATGGTATTGGAAATCCAGAAGAGTTTGCCAAAAATGTTATCCGACTTCAGGAAGGAGATAGAATTCCAAGGAATCAATTGCTCTTTAAATTGGTCGATATTCTGTACAGCCGAACCAATAATGACCTCACCCATGGTACATTCAGAGTGAAAGGGGATACTGTTGACATTTTTGTTGCCTATGCTGATTTTGCTTACAGAATTTTCTTTTGGGGTGATGAAATTGAGGCTATACAGAGAGTTGACCCTGCAACTGGAAAGAAGATTTCTGATGAAAAAATTATCTCTATTTTTCCAGCCAACCTTTTCGTAACAGGCAGAGATGTCATCGATACTGCCATCAATGAAATTCAGGATGACATGATGGCTCAGGTTTCATTTTTTGAAAAGGACATGAAATTGATAGAGGCCAAGCGATTAAAAGAACGGACAGAGTTTGACTTGGAAATGATCAGAGAGCTTGGATACTGTTCGGGAGTGGAGAACTATTCGCGATATTTTGATCGAAGAATGCCGGGAACACGTCCTTTCTGTTTGTTGGATTATTTTCCTGATGATTTCTTGTTGGTGATCGATGAAAGTCACGTTACTGTGCCGCAAGTTCGTGCAATGTGGGGAGGTGATAGATCTAGAAAAGTGAACTTGGTAGATTACGGTTTTAGATTGCCGTCGGCCTTGGATAATAGACCATTGAAGTTTGATGAATTTGAAAGTTTGACCAATCAAGTCATCTATGTAAGTGCTACGCCAGCTGATTATGAATTGGCCCAAAGCGAAGGAATAGTGGTTGAACAAATTATTCGACCAACAGGCTTGCTTGATCCATTGATTGAGGTGAGGCCAAGTGCGAATCAGATTGATGATTTGTTGGAAGAAATTGACCAAACCATCAAGACTGATGCTAGGGTTTTAGTGACTACGTTAACCAAAAGAATGGCAGAGGAACTCCAAAAATATCTTGAACGAACGGGTGTAAAAAGCAGATATATCCATTCAGAAGTGAAGCCTTTAGATAGGGTGGAGATTTTAAGGGAGCTTCGTTTGGGAATTTTTGATGTATTGGTAGGGGTGAACTTGTTGAGAGAAGGGTTGGATTTGCCGGAGGTTTCTTTAGTGGCTATTTTGGATGCGGACAAAGAGGGCTTTTTGAGAAATGAAAGGAGTTTGGTTCAGACCATAGGTCGTGCAGCAAGAAACGAAAATGGCCGTGTAATCATGTATGCAGATAAAGTTACTGATTCTATGAAGTTGGCAATCGATGAAACAAAAAGGCGTCGAGGCGTTCAGATGGAATACAATGAAAAGCATGGAATAGTACCAAAAACAATCCTTAAATCTCGTGAAAAAATCATGGGACAAACCAAGGTTGCTGACAGCAAGAAAAATGCGAAGCTTTACCAAGAAAACCTTGAACTCGAAGCAATGGTAGCAGCTGACCCATTGGTACAATATCTGAGTAAAGAGAAACTTGAAAAACTTATTGCTTCCACTCAAAAGCAAATGGAAAAAGCAGCAAAAGAGTTGAACTTTATGGAAGCTGCACGCCTAAGAGACGAATGGCAAGGAATGAAAAATAGACTTGCCGATATGGAGAGGGGAGTGAAGAAGTGAAAAGTAAGAGACAAGAAGCAAGAGACAAGAGGAAAAACTAGAGAAGAGAAACTAGATATGAGACGACTTGCCCGCTGTGGCGAATGAGACTGGAGATTGTCCGAGGAGGTGGTTAAATCTTCAATTGCCATGGATTTTACTTCCTGAATTTATAGACAATCTATTTTCTTTGCATCCATCTTTTTTCCAAAAATAAATTCAATATGACATTGCAAGAAATTCAGAGATATGCACAGCAGGGCGAGGGCTTGAGGATCGAGTTCAAGAAGAAAGCTGCCTATCCTGAAAAAATTGTGCGTGAAATTGTTGCTTTGGCAAATACAGAAGGTGGGGTTTTATTGCTTGGAGTTGATGACGATGGAACGGTGAGTGGTCAGCGATTTATCGAAGAGGAGATTTTTGTGATGGAAAAAGCGATCAAGGAATTGATTCTCCCTGAATTAGAGTATGAAGTCAAATTTTTCAAAATGAACCCAAAGAAAGGCGTAGCAGTCTTTCAAATTCCCAAATCCATCTTAAGACCACATTACATCAAAGAAGGAGAAAAGAAAAAGGCTTTTATTCGTGTAAAAGATAAAACCGTGCAAGCAAGTAAAGAGGTTTGGGAGATCTTGCGAAGAGGCAAGAATCCCAAGGATATTGTTTTTACCTACGGTCAAAAAGAAACTATCCTAATGCAAGCTTTGGCAGAAAAAGGAAAAATTACAGTAAAAGAATTTGCATTTTTAGCCAAATTACCCAAGTTTCTTGCTTCAAAAACATTGGTAAGATTAGTGCTCGCCAATGTCATTCAAATCGTACCACAAGAGATTGAAGATTATTATATATTGAAATCTTGATCAAAGTGGCAAGGAAGTGCCAAAACGATGGTTGAATCCGGCCAAACCCTGGAGCCCTCCTGTGTGAATGATCAAAATTTTAGAATTACTTTCTATTGTTTTATTTTTGATCATTTCAAACAAACCATAAATCATTTTCCCAGTATAAATAGGCTCTAGTACAATCTCAAATTCTTTGTAAAACCATTTTACAAATTCAATTAAATCCGCATTGACTTTTCCATAGCCACCAAAGTGAAATTGATCCAAAATCTGGTATTTCCCTTTCGAAACTACTTGATGACTTTTAAGTAGATTTTTGATTTCTTCATGGATAAAATCTCCCTTCAAAGAAGAAAAACCCAACAATGTCTGCTGCTCTTCGATAGAATTGACAAGCCCTGTAAAAGTTCCTCCTGTGCCGATGGAGCATGTTATGTGTGTGAATTCGGAGTCTTTTTCTTCCAAAATCTCACTCGTTCCTTTGATGGCTTCAGCATTATTTCCTCCTTCTGGAATAAGATAGAAATTGCCAAATTTTTCTTGGAGTGCTTGAAGAAATTCCGGTTCAGTTTTTCTTCGATATGCTTCTCTATCAACATAATCGACCCTCATCCCATTTTCTTTGGCAGATGCGAGCGTTGGGTTGAGAGGTAAAGTTTCTTCTCCTCGAATGATCCCAATGCTATGCAAACCTAAAGATTTTGCTGCTGCAGCGGTGGCATAAATATGATTGGAATATGCGCCTCCAAACGTTAATATGGTGTCATGATTCTCGGAAATCGCTCTTTCAAGATTGTATTTAAGTTTGAAAAATTTGTTACCTGAGGCTAGTGGATGAACCTGATCTAAGCGCTTGATCCAAACTTCTATACCTCTATCTTCCCAGAGTGGGTAATTGATTTTTTGATTGCTGATTGATTGTGGTGTGAGCATGGCAAAGGTTTTTATATGAGTAAATATCCGAAACTTTGTGAAACAAGCCTTACTTTTGCGCCATGGCAGAGGAATTTGAATTAGAAAACTTCGATGAAGAGGAAGTTGAGCTTTTTGAGCATTACAGTTTCAATATTGACAAAAAGCAGTCTTTACTGAGGATAGATAAGTTTTTGACAGATCGGATTGCTAATTCCACTAGGAACAAGGTTCAGGTAGCTATAGATAATGGGCATGTTTTGGTTAATGGGAAAACCGTCAAGTCTAATTATAAAATCAAGCCTTTGGATGAAATCAAAGTCTATCTTGAAAAGCCAGTAATGCATTCCGAAGTAATACCAGAAGAAATTCCTTTGGATATTATTTTTGAGGATGAATACCTTTTGATCATCAATAAGCCTGCTGGAATGGTCGTTCATCCTGCCCATGGCAACTGGACAGGTACTTTGGTAAATGGACTTGTACATTATTTCAATCAATTGCCAGAACTGCCAGGAAATAGCGGTAGGCCGGGCTTGGTTCATAGAATAGATAAAGACACGTCGGGATTGCTTGTCATTGCTAAATCAGAAGTAGCGATGACTGATTTGGCAAATCAATTTTTTCATCACACTATAGACAGAACTTACATTGCCTTGGTTTGGGGAGAACCTCAGGAAGACGAAGGTACAATCAATGCCCACGTAGGCCGCAGTGCAAAAGATAGAAAAGTGATGGCTGCATTTCCTGATGGAAGTGAAGGGAAACATGCAATTACCCATTATGCAGTGATTAAAAGATTGCGCTATGTGTCGTTGATCCAATGTAATTTGGAAACAGGAAGGACACATCAAATCCGTGCACATATGAAGCATATTGGACATCCACTTTTCAATGATGCCATGTACGGAGGAGATAAAATCAGAAAGGGGACACAGTTTTCAAAGTACAAATCCTTTATTGATAACTGTTTCAAAATAATTCCTAGACAAGCACTACATGCAAAATCACTTGGCTTTGTACATCCGATCACCAAGGAAAGAATGTATTTTGAAGCGCCACTTCCAGAGGATTTTAGAACAGTCTTAGAGAAATGGGAACAGTACGTAATCTATGAAAATTGATAAAAAACCAAACATTTTTACTTTAGAAGGTGAAATCTCCCTTATTAGTGTCTGAATTTTAATAATTAATAAAATTTGAGCGATTTATTTTAATATTTATAAAAAATTAGGAAAATATTCTTATATCATCAATAGGAAACTAGATTTACGTTATCAAGTTTTCAATAATTGAATTTTCGCAATCGTTATAATTATTGATCATTCATAAATAGAGCTTTAAAATTAAATTTAATGTAAATTTTTAGCTAATAAGTTGTAATATTTTCAAGAATAAAATTTGGTGCGTATCTTTGTAGAGTAATAAGAAAGAAAAAAAGATTCTTTCTACTGTTTGAAGTGAGTCGGTCACAGTTCTTAAATTTTAGAAAGAGGTTCGAATCCTTATCAATCAGCAGGTTATTTTGGGTTTATTGTTAATTGACTAAGCTATGGAATTATATTTCATAGCTTTTTTTATGAAAAATTAGCAGTATTCGACGTCGATAAATCGAGCAAATTCTTCTTTTGCACATGATTTGTATTACTTTTACTTTAGTAGAGAGTACTATGAGTCAAGCAAAAAAAGAAGCAAAAAGATCAAAGAGGGAAAGGTTGAGATTTCTCAAGCCGCTTGTGATTGGTTTGTCTATTTTGTTGTTTTTGCAAGTGGTCATTTATTTCACTTCCGACTTTTTTCTTCGGAGCTATTTGAAGCAAAAAGTCAGTGAAGCTTCCGGAGAGAAGTACGAAATTGGTTTTGATAAATTCTACATCTCACTTTTTCAGCGAGGGGTGATTTTAAAAGGTTTCTCCCTAATTCCTGTAGAAGAAGCTTTTGCAGAATTGACAGACATCCCTTATTACAAAATTTCAGCTCCAGAAATCTCCATTACTCGACTCAATTATCTTTTCAGAAAGAAAGAGCTTCAACTTGGGGCGATCAATTTGACAAGCCCTTCTATCGAATTTAGACTTGAAGATGAGTTGGAAGAAATGTTTAAAGAAGGTGAGACTTCTGCTCTGAAGCTCCTTGAAGAAGAAATTAAGAAGACTTTTGGGGATATGGGCTTGGAAGAAATTCGAGTTAAAAATCTTTATGTTGACGATGCCGATTTACTTTTAAAAAATTTCATTTCCCAGCGAGCGATTCAGGTAGATAATGCCCATGTTCATGTAAAAGATATTCAGCTTTTAAAAAAACGTGACCCTGAGACACCTTTCAATGCTGAAGGATTTGCTTTGGACCTAGAAAATTTCGAAATCTTATTGGCAGATTCTGTACACACTGTTCGAGCTTCTGAAGTTCATATTTCATCTTTAGAGCAATTTATCAAAGTACAAAAGTTTGATATTGTACCGGATTTGAGCCAAAAATCGACAAATTATTTTGAGGTAAAATTGGAAGACCTGAATCTTACCGAAGCAGACATCAATAAGGTGTTTTATACTTCTGAGGTAGATGTTGGAGAGTTGATGCTTTTTAAACCTGAGTTTAGCCTTTACTCAGCTGGAGTGCAGCAGAAATCTGACAAAGGCATTTTTGATTTATATGAATTGATCGAAGGAATCTTAGGTTCGATTGAAATCAAAGATCTTCAAATTATAGAAGGGAAATTTATTCAGAGAGACTATAAAGATCAGTCAAATCATAGAATTAAGGCTAATCAGATAGATTTTATGATGCAGGATGTCTATGTGGGGCCAAATGAAAAGCGGAAAATCAATCAATTTTTTTATGCACAAGATGCGGCTTTAGAGCTTCGAGATGTGGAGGTGGCACTAGGTGATAAGGTTCACATGATCAAAAGTGAATTTGTCTCATTGTCATCCTTTACTGATGGAATCGAAATCACAGGTGTTAATATTCGGCCTGTAGAAAATGATTCTTTGGATGAGGATCTTACTTTATTTGAAATCAATATTCCAGAATTGCAATTGAATGACGCGGATCTAAGGAAAATTTATAATGAAGGAATAATTGATATTCAAGAGGTATTCATCAATCAGCCAGAAATAATTCTGAGGGATATTCAAGGAAATGAACAGCCAAGCAAACCTTTTGATCTACAGGATTTGACAGAGGACTTTCTCAAAGCGATATATATTGATCGATTTGAAGTGAATGAAGGGTCATTGGTAGTAGATAATAATTTAAGAATCAGACAAGACAGTCTTTCTTTTGGGAAAGTTAGTTTCGTTCTGGAGAAATTTGCGCTAGATGATGCAGTTGATAATTTTGAAAGGAGCAACATATTTTTTGCGGAGGAATTACAAATTGAGCTGATAGATTATGCTTTGAAATTGGCGGATAATCTCCATGTTTTCAAAGCTGATAGACTTTTCTTAGATACCAAATCCGCCCAAGTTCAAATAGATGGGTTTTCTATTCGTCCATTTACACCAAATCAAATTCAATCTTCATTGGATAGATATGATAAGCACACCGCTTTGGATATTTATGTGCCCAAATTTACTGCAAATGGAGTCGATATTTCTGAGGCTTATTTCAATAAAAAGTTGAACATTGACGAAATTCGCATTCCCTCTCCTAAAATCAATATTTATACTTATCGATCAAAAGATGAAGAAAATGATGAAAAAGTTGAGAAGGAAGAGCTTTTGAATTTATTAGAGAATTATTTCACAGAAGTGTCTGTAGATTCTTTGATTTTGATAAAAGGAAGCCTAAACTATGAAAATTACATAAGAGATAGGCTAAGAACATTTGCTGAAGATAATGTAAGTATTGCTGTCAAAAACTTCTTTATAGACCAAAATACTGATTCGAATGATTTTAGATCATTTTTTTCTGAAGAAGTAGATTTGAGTTTGAACAACTATGTGTTCAGCATCGCAAATGGACGCTACAATATTGTAGCGGATAGGATAAATTTCAATACCTCAAGAGAAGAAATCATCACATCAAACGTGAGGTTGACGCCGAGTTTAGGAGCAGATTTTAAAACTCAAATTTCAGCCGAAATTCCGGCCTTGTCTTTTACTGGAGTTGATTTGGAATCTTTTCTTTTTGAGAATAACCTAAGTTTGAGTAAGGTGAAATTCTCTGGTTCTTCTGTAAATATTCTTGTAGATAGAGATTTTGAGAATGAAGAGAATGATGCTCGAAATAAAAACAGAGAGCGCGTTTTGCCTAAAACCATCAACATCATTGATATCGATACAGTTTCTGCTGAAAATGCCAATTTCAGTCTATCATATCAAGAACAAGGAAATCGTAGTGAATTGGTCAATACAGGTATAAATCTTTCAATTTTTGATTTTATGTTGGACTCTACGGTCTTGGCAAAGGGTGATGTGTCTGGATTTTTTGGAGGGCTTGCATTAGATATAGATGAATTTTGGCTGACACTTTCAGATAGTGTACATAGAGTGACCTTTTCTAAAGTAGAGTTGGATACCAGATATGAAGGGATTTTGCTCAATAATTTAAGGATCATTCCAAATTCTCTTTCAGGTAAGCCAGGAGTTCCTGTAGTCTCTGGACATATCCCAACAGCTTTGATAAAGACTTCTGCACTTGCGGATATTCAAATGCGGAAAGATTTATGGATAAGTGAATTGAGATTGTTCAGGCCGGATATTGAGATTTTTTTAGATGAGATTAAGAATGAAAAAACCAATAAAGATCCAGAAGAGGAATTAAAATCCGTCTTAGAAACGATCAGAATTGATGAGTTTGAGATTGTGGAAGGGAATTTGGCTTTTTTTGATAAAAATGCTTCAAAGAATCCACAGCATTTTAAGAACCTCGATATTACCCTTGATGAACTTAGATTTAACCTTTCAGAGATGTCGGGTTTTGATAAGTTAGACCTCCTTGATAAGTCTTTTTTATTGAAACTTCCGAATTATAAGCTTTATACCAAAGACAGTTTGAATGTTATAGAAATTGGATTAGCGACCATTTCAAATGAAAAAATCTCACTTCAGAATGTCATCATGAAACCAAGAATGGGGAGGTTTTCATATACGAGGCAAATTGGTCATGAAGTGGATGTGATAGAACTTTTTGTTCCTGAGGTAATCATTCACCGTCCTGATTTACTGCTTTTAATTGAAAATCAAGAGCTAAGTGCAGTTTTGCTGGAAGTTTTGGATCTGGAAGCCACGATTTACAGAGACAAACGTTTTCCTGAACAGAAAGGGGTTTATAAATTCATGCCTCAGGAATTGATGAAACAAGTTGGTGTAGTGGCAAAAATAGACACATTGCAGCTGATAAATGGAAAAATAAGCTACGTGGAATTTCCTGAAAAAGGTCTTGTTCCTGGAAAAATTTATTTTTCAGAACTCTACGCAGCGTTTTACCCTTTTCATTTAGGAAAAAATCCCGCAGACTATGAATTGAAAAACGCACATCTTCTTGCCATGGCTAAGCTGAATGGTATAGCACAAATCAACCTTCAAGGACAAATGTCTTATGCCAATCCTTATCCTATGAAAATCAATGCTCAGATAGGGGAATTCGATTTGAAATCTATCAACTCAATTTTGATACCGAATGCTTTTGCTCGGATAAGGGAGGGTAGTGTTCAAAGTGGAGAATGGTCATTTACAGCGAATAATAAAGAAGCTCAAGGGAATATGCTTTTACTTTACAATGATCTTAATGTCGAATTGCTAGATGAAAGAACACTTGAGAGAGGTTTAGGAAGAAAGAAAATATTGACATTTGTATTAAATGTCTTCGCTGTGAAAAGTAACAACCCAAGGAAATTTCCAAGAAATACGGTGCGAGGATCAATTTATGAACCTCGGAATACAGAAAAGTTTATTTTCAATTATTGGTGGAAAACTACTTTATCTGGACTAAAAGGAAGTCTTGGTTTAGGACAAGCAAAGCCACCAAAGAAGCTGCCAATTTTAAAAAGAAAAGAGGATGAAAAGTAGCTTGTTTTTTTGATTTTGTCATCGAGTCTTTAATGAGTTAAAATATCTAGAAATGAAGATTGCGATATTGACAATGGGTACACGTGGAGATGTTCAACCTTATGCAGTTTTAGGAAAGGCTCTCCAATCAAGAGGTCATGAAGTAACTATATCCACAGCAAAAAACTTCGAATCCCTAGTCAATTCTTACGGAATTGGATTTCAACCTGTAGAAGCAGACTTTCAAGAAGTATTGGCTTCCGATGAAGGGAAGAAAATGATGAAAGCCAATCTGTTCGCCATCAAAAGGAATCTGAAAAAATGGGTTTACCCCTTGATTAAAAACTCACTGAGTATATTCTACACTTTGGCAAAAGACAGTGATATTGTACTTTACCATGTCAAAACTTTGGCAGATGCTTTTGCAGATCAGTTTCCTGAAAAGATGATTCGAGCATCTTTGTTGCCTATTGTAGAGCCCACAAAAGAATTTGCAAATCCAGCACTGAGCGGAATTCCCATTCCAAAATTCATGAATAGGTTGAGCTTTAAACTAGCAAACGCAAGTATCAAATTACTTTCTAAGCCAATCGGAGAATTCAGGGCAAATTTCAATTTACCGAAGAAATACCAAGTTCCTGAGGTCAAGAATATTTATAATTTGAGTGAGTTATTTTTACAAAGGCCAAAAGATTATCCCGACTCTTCTCAATTCTCAGGATTTTGGTTTGAAAAAACAGAAGAGGAGCTTTCTGATGATCTACAAGAGTTTCTTGAGAAGGGAGATTCTCCACTTCTTGTTACTTTCGGAAGTATGCCTTTCAAATGTAAATTTGATTTGCAAGAAGCGATCTTAAAGCTGTCCACTCAATTAAATGTAAGGTTTGTTATAGTCAAAGGTTGGGGTTTTGACTCCACGGAAAATCTTGAAAATAATTTCGACATAAAAATAATTGACAGTGCTCCTTATGAAAAATTGTTTCCGAGAGTAAAAGCGATTATACATCATGGAGGTATAGGTACAACATCGGAATGCCTTCGTGCGGGTAAGCCTTTTATGATTTGTCCCATACTTTATCCCATCGGTGACCAAGCATTTTGGGGAAAAGTATCCTGCGAAATCGGGTTGGCAGTGAAGCCTGTTCCTTTGGGCAAAATGACAGAAAGAAGCTTCTTAGAATCAGTCAAAGACCTTTTGACAAATGAAGAAAGGTATGAAAAAGCCATTCAACTTAAGTTGGAATTAGATAAGGAAAACGGAATTCAAAAGACTATTGAAAAAATAGAAAGTATTTTTGTCGAAGGATTTGATAAGATGAAATAAGCTTAATTTAAATATTTAAATCCAAGCGAATTACATATTTCGCCGAAGGCATATTTCTACAGTATTTCCAGCTTATTTCACTTCCTTTGCTGATATTTGGTAGATTTAAATAAGAGTTTACTCTCCATAAATCAGATTTTAATTGCCCTAGTCATCTCTTTTTTTCCTGGAGGTCCTGGCAGCGTTTCTACTGTTAAACCTAATTCTTGTAAATCTCTTTTAAGTTGGCCTTTTGCAGAATAGGTGACAAATACTCCACCTGGATTCATGGCATCGACGACTTTAGATAGGATTTCCTTTGTCCATAACTCAGGTTGCTTATTGGGTGCGAAAGCATCAAAAAACACAACATCAGTTGGGTAAAGTTGCGTTTCTTCTAACCCAACAATGTCTTTTTTCATGTTGAAATATTCCGTCACTACACCTCCTTCATTCCAAGGTTCTTGATGAATAATCTGGAAAAATGGCTCATAATGCATGATCGTTTCATCGATCTTGGTATAGTTTAGCTGACTGTATATTTTCTCTTCCAAAGGGAAGGGTTCGATGCTATGATACAATACAGGGACTTTGTTTTGCTCCGCCCAAACAAGGGAAAGCCAAGCATTCAGTCCTGTTCCAAATCCCACTTCGAAGATTCTGATCGGCTGAATTCCTTGGTTTCGAGCAAACCAACTTTCTAATCCATATAGCATGAAGACGTGTACGGATTCCCGATAGGCACCATGGAAAGAATGGTACGCTTCATTGATCTCAGGTAGAAATAAGGAGTGAGAACCGTCTTCGGTTGTGATGATTTTGACTTCTTTTGCCATATTTATTTCTTTTCGATCAATACTGCACAGTAGGCAGAAACTCCCTCTTGCCTTCCTACAAAACCGAGTTTTTCTGTTGTAGTTGCCTTGATAGAAATATCATTTTCATCAATTCCCATTACTTCTGCGAGACATTTTTTCATTTCAGGAATATGTGGATTGACTTTAGGAAGTTGTAAGCAGATTGTAGTGTCGATATTTCCCACTTCATAACCTTGCTCACGAATCAAGAGCATGACATCTTTTAAGAGGATTTTGCTGTCTATTCCTTTGTATTGTGGGTCTGTATCTGAAAAATGGAAGCCAATGTCTCTCATATTTGCTGCTCCTAAAAGTGCATCACAGATCACATGGATTAGCACATCTGCGTCAGAATGACCAACAGCACCTTTTTCATGCGGCACTTGAATTCCGCCCAACCAAAAGTCGTAGCCTTCTTTCAGCTGATGCACATCATATCCGAATCCAACTCTAATTTTTCCCATTTTTATTCAAAATTATTAATTCGTGTGATTTTTTCTTCTTTATTCCAATGTTATTTGAGTTAGGATTTGATTCACAATTCTCTGTTAAGCCAAATTAGTTAATACTTTTTTCTTTCTCTCCAAGAGGTTCAACCCCATTCGGGGTTTTTCAGAACCTAAAATGCATGTTTCTTGTATCTTACGTCTTATGTCTTGTGTCTCACTTCTCACCTCAACCTCAACTCGAAGCTTTACTCTTATAATAGATGACAGAAGAGTTTTCTTCTCTTAGAATTGTATTTGCCCATTTTAATATCTTTTCTGAGGGGATTTGAATTTTTCTCTGATAATCCAATTCATGAAGATCAGGATTACCCAAATGAGCATAATATGCCAAACTCATCGCTCTGTTCAAAAGCTGAATTGATTCATAAGTTTTCATCGCTTCTGCTTGGTTTCTTATTTTGTGGAGGATGCTGTCTGATATGGTGTTCTTTTTGAATTCTTCCACCACCTCGTCCAAGGCTTTCTCAGCAGCCTCTGCACTTTGACCTTTTTCCATCTTTCCTGAAAATACCATCAATCCCGGATCCACTGTGCCCAATATATAGCCGCCAACTGAAGCGAAGATATTTCCGTTTTTGACAAGTTGTTGCTCGAGTGTCGAAGATCTGCCGAATCCTAGGATGTCAGTAATCAAATCAGCTTCCAAATACCCTTCTTGCAATTTTCCCGGCATGTGATATACTTTGTAAAGTGCATCAGTTGGGACATCTGCTTCTATGGTGATGGCTTTTTTACTTACTTGAGGGAGTTCCTCTGTGATGGTTTTCTTAGGAATCTGTCCAGAAGGGATATCAGTAAACCACTTATCTGATAGTTTTTTGATTTGGTCTAGCGTGACATCTCCAGCAACTACCATGACAGCATTGTCAGGACGGTAGTGGGTGAAGTAAAACTCTTCTACAAACTCTTTTTTATAATTGACGATATCTTCAATGTCTTTTCCGATCGTCGGCCACTGATAAGGATGTCTATCGTAAGCCAAATCTCTGAGGTGATGAAATACATCTCCATAAGGTTGGTTGAGATAGCGCTGCTTGAATTCCTCAATAACCACTTTCCTTTGTGTTTCGATGGTCTTTTCACTCAAACTTAAGTGCAACATTCTCTCAGACTCCAGCCAAAAAGCAGTTTCTATATTCACTGCGGGTAAAGTGATGTAATAATTGGTGATGTCAGTATTTGTGAATGCATTGCAAGAACCGCCAACTTTCTCCAAAGCTGTATCAAATACCGGAACATGCTTCGTGCCTCCAAACATTAAGTGTTCGAAGTAATGAGCAAGACCAGTTTTGCCAGCGATTTCGTTTCTAGAGCCAACTTTATACAGGATGTTGACTACAGCAATTTTGGTGCTGTGGTCTTCATGAACCAGCACTTGCAAGCCATTATCCAATACGAATTGTTGGTAGTTAATCATATTCTTATTTTGAGCAAAGCTAAACAATTAATGTAAAATGACTGAAAATTGTTTGATTAAAAGCTTTCCGCTTTGTATCCCGATTTTTCAATGGCTTCGATGATTGTTTCGGTTGCCACATCTCCCTCTACAGTCAAAATGCGATCAGGATGTGATAGATCCACTTTCCAAGTTGCGTCATTTATTTTTTCCATTTCAGGAGTGATCGTAGCGACACAAGCTCCACATTTTACGTTTGTTTTGAATTGTTGCGTTTTCATATTTTTTTGATTTTTTAGTCAATTATTTTCTTAATCTTAAACTATTTGTCACGACGGAAACCGATGATAAAGCCATCGCAGCGCCAGCAATCATTGGATTGAGAAGGAATCCGAATGCAGGAAATAACACACCCGCGGCCAAAGGAATTCCAATTACATTATAGATAAATGCCCAAAAGAGATTCTGTCGGATGATTTTCACTGTTTTTTTGGTCAATCCGAGTGCTTGAGGAATATGATTCAGATCAGAATGAACCAATGTGATTTCTGCAATATCCATGGCAATGTCAGTTCCCTGTCCCATCGCGATGCTCAAGTCTGCCACACTCAATGCTTCACTATCATTGATTCCATCTCCAACCATTGCGACTTTTTTACCTTTGGCTTGAAGTGTTTTGATGTATTGTGATTTGTCTTGCGGAAGCATGCTTGCAGCCACTTGGTCTATGCCAACTTGTGATGCAATGTAGGAAGCAGTCTTTTGCTGATCGCCTGTGACCATGTGAACTTCTATGCCCATCTCTTGCAATCGGCTGATGGCTTGCTTGGAATTTTCTTTGATCTGATCAGCAATTTTGAAGAAGCCGAGTATCTGTTCGTTTTTGGCAGCGAAGACGACAATAGCGCCTTCTTCCAAAGCTTGATTTGATTCAGCTTCTAGACTTTCGTCAATCTCAAGTCCTTCATTTTTTAGCCATTTTAGATTTCCTATTTTGTACGATTGACCTTCAAAATCTCCCGTCACACCATTTCCCGTGATGCTTTTGAAGTTTTGTATCATGACCAAATCTTCATTCAAATAGGCTGATATTGCGCTGGCGAGCGGATGTTCGCTTTTCTTTTCCAAACTGTAGAGTGCTTTTGCGTCAGAGGAATCATAATATTGAGTTTGTCGGAAGGTGGAAACTTTCGGCTTCCCTTCTGTGATAGTGCCTGTTTTATCTAAGATGATGGTGTCTATTTTAACTCCTTTTTCCAGGCTTTCGGCATCTTTGATCAAAAAGCCCATCTCGGCACCTCGTCCCATCGCAGTAATGATGGCAGTTGGTGTAGCAAGTCCAAGTGCGCATGGACAAGCGATTACAAATACTGTCACCATAGCCAACATACCTCTAAGCCAAGGTTCTTCCACACCGCTAAATCCCCAGACCAAAAGCGTAATCAATCCAATCAACAAAACTACTGGGACGAAAATAGAGGCGATTTTATCGACCAGTTTTTGAACTGGCGCTTTGGAACCTTGGGCTTCTTTCACCCGACTGATGATTTGAGATAATAAGGTGTTAGCACTTATTTTTTCAACCTCAAAGACAAAGCTTCCAGATTGATTGATGGTGCCTGCAAAAACTTTGGAATCTAGAGCTTTCAAGACAGGAATAGGTTCTCCTGTAAGCATATTTTCATTGACATAAGATTCACCTTCAATGATTTTACCATCTAAGGGGATTTTTTGACCAGGTTTTATTAAAACCTTTTCTCCTAGTTTTACTTCGTCTGTTTTCTTGATAATTTCATTGCCATTTTCCAGCAATGTCAAATCATTTGGCTGAAGCCCCATCAATTTTCTGAGAGCTTCACCTGTTCCAGCTTTGGCGCCTGCTTCCAAGGTTTTTCCCAAGAGAATAAAAAATAAAATGACAGCAGCAGCTTCAAAATAGACATGTGGTTCGATTCCCTTTTGACTTAGGTATTCTGGGAAAAATGTATTGAAACTACTGTATATATAGGCTATTCCTGTACTGATAGCAACTAGGGTGTCCATATTTGCAGTCAGATTCTTGGCCTGATTCCAGGCGTTTTTGAAAAATTGATTGCCAAAAACCAATAATATTGGTGTAGTCAATGCCCACATGATGTAATTTCCATAAGGCATATGCATCCAAAACATCCCAATCAGAAAGACAGGCAATGCCAGAATCCCGGCGTACAGCGTTTTCTTTTTGACTTTAAGATAAGCTTCTTTTTGCTTTTCATCGAGTTCTTCCTGCGTGATATCCGCAATAAGAAGATCATAGCCAGTTGATCGTACATGATTTTGTAAATCTTCTAAGCTTACTTCTTTTTCTTCCCATTCCAAAGTTGCTGAGTGGTTGGCATAATTAACATTGGCAACTTTGACTCCAGGGGTATTCTTTAATGTATTTTCAATGGAAATGGCACATGCTGCACAGCTCATTCCATCTACAGGGATTTCTTTCTTTTTCATTTTTTTATGCTTTGATACTCAAAGGTAGAATGCGTAGAATTGCCAGACTTATATAATTTTTGATTTTAATAAACGGGAAACGACCGCTCTTGTAATAGAAAAAAAATCACGAACTTTATATTTTGTAAACAAGTTTATTGAACTTGTACTGATAAACATCATTTTCAACCCGATATTTCCATGATCAAGGCAACAGTAGACCCAGCTTGTACAGGCCAATTCTCACAATTATTTTTAGATTATATCCAAGAAAAACCAGAATTAAGAGATTTTTACAATCAATACCCTAGAATTGAAAATTTCGGGAAGTTGATAGAAAATAAAAGATTCACTGCTGAAAAAAGAGAAATTCTGGTTCAATCACTGAAAAGCCAATATCAAAAAATAGACCTCTCAGATGATTTTGCAAAACAGATCGAAAGTCTTGGGAAGGAGAATACATTCACAGTTACCACAGGGCATCAGCTCAATTTATTTACTGGGCCACTATATTTTATTTATAAGATTGTATCTACGATCAATTTGGCCAAACAGCTGGGAGACAAATACCCTAAGCATCATTTTGTACCAGTTTATTGGATGGCAACAGAAGATCATGATTTTGACGAGATCAATTATTTCAAACTTGATGGGAAAAAGTATCAATGGAATTCGGATCAAAGTGGCGCAGTAGGAGATTTTGAGTTAGACAAAACTTTTGTGGAATTTATGAAGTCGGTGAGTTTTGCTCCGGATTTTTTCAAAGAAGCATATTCAAGTTCAAAAACGCTGGCTGAGGCTGTAAGAAAATATGTTCATCATCTATTTGGTGAAAAAGGGCTTGTAATCGTTGATGGAAATGATGCAGAACTGAAAAAACTTTTTATTCCTGTCATAGAACAAGACATTTTAACGGGCGTGGCTAACGAGAAAGCTCAGAAGCAAACAGATAAACTGGAAGCTTTGGGCTACAAAAGTCAGATTTTCCCAAGAGAAATCAATTTTTTCTACATGGAAAAAGGAATCCGAGAAAGAATTGAGAAGCGGGATAATAGGTATTATGTGTTAGATACGGAGTTGGAGTTTGAGGAGGAAGAGATTAAAACTTTGATTCAAAACAGCCCAGAGAAGTTTAGTCCCAATGTGGTGTTGAGACCATTGTATCAGGAAATGATTTTGCCCAACCTTGCCTATTTGGGAGGACCTGCTGAGGTGATTTATTGGCTACAACTTAAGGGTGTATTTGATCATTTTGGAGAAGTATTTCCAGCGGTGATGCCAAGAAACTTTGCTTTAGTTTTAGATTCATTGACTGTCAAAAAAATGGATTCTTTGAATCTTAAGAATGAAGATTTATTCTGTGATTATATAACCTGGAAGAAAAATTTTGTTGCAGAAAAATCAAGTTTGGATATTTTTCTAAAAGAAGAAAAAGAAAAGCTTTCACAAATTTTTGAAGCAGCAGGAAGCGAGGCTTCAGAGGTTGATCAAAGCTTGAAATCTGCCTATGAAGCTGCAAAAGTCCGAGTAAGTAAAATTATGGACCATCTTTCCGGAAAAGTGAGAAAAGCTGAAGAAAGAAGATTAAGGATTGAAATTGGCAGAATGGATGCGATAAAAGCAAATATCAATCCAAATGGTAGTCCTCAGGAAAGGGTTGAGAATTTCATGAAATTCTATCTCGAAAACCCGAATTTCATTGAGGAATTGTTTGCATTATTTGATCCGTTTGATTTTAACTTTATGATTTTGAAGCCTGAAAATGACTAAAGAAGAAATTCGAATACTATTTAAAGAAAAGCGAAAACAGCTTAAGGAGGAAGAGATCGAAAGCCTATCTACTCAGATTCGACAAAGAGTCCGTGATTTTTTAAATGACAGAAAGCAACTTTGTCATATCCATCTTTTTTTGCCTATTTTGAAATTAAAAGAAGTCAATATATTTCCTTTGATAGATGAACTTCTTCTAGGAGGATACGAATTATATACGTCGATTTTGGATACAAAATCAGGAGTTTTGGAAACAGTTTGCCTAACCGACATTCAGGATTTAGATCATGATTCCTGGGGCATTCCTATTCCACGTCAAAAACAAGTGGTTTCTACAGATCCAATACAATTGGTTTTGATACCCTTATTGGCATGTGACAAAAATGGCAATAGAATTGGTTATGGGAAGGGTTATTATGATGGATTTTTAAGTACCCTGCAGTCAGATGTTTTGAAAGTAGGTTTAAATTTTTTTAATCCAATCGATCAAATTGAATCAGAATGGCACGATATTCTCTTGGATGTATGTATCACGCCCTCAGAGGTGTTTTTATTCTGATTATTTGATATATTTATTCAAAACAACACACGAAATGAAAAAAGTTATTTACACACTAATCCTATTTGCCTTTTTGTCATTAGGAAATGAGGCTTTAGCGCAAGGTTATAATACCGGAATAGGTCTTAGAGCAGGTTCTGGTAACGGTCTTACTGTGAAGCATTTTATAAGCCAAAAGGCTGCATTAGAAGGTATCCTTTATACCCGTTGGAGAGGATTAATCGTTGGTGGACTATATGAAGTTCACAATGATATTCGCGAAGTTCAAGGGCTTCAGTGGTTTTATGGTGGTGGAGCTCATTTGGGTACTTGGAATGCCAATAGAGGTAATACACCTTGGGGTGAACCAAATAGAAGTTATACCGTATTCGGGCTAGATGCAATTATTGGTTTGGATTACAAATTTCAAGATGCTCCAGTGAACTTATCCTTAGATTATAAGCCTGCTTTCAATTTCTCAGGTTATAATGGTTGGTGGGGTGATGAAGTAGCCTTATCAATAAGATTCACTTTCTAAAATTTAAAATATTGCAATTGTCAAAAGCCGTAGAATTAATTCTATGGCTTTTTTTATTAAACGTTGCTTTAAAAGACTTCTGCTTTTTCAAAAAAGAAAATATTTTCAAAAAATTCTAAATAAAAAGATATTCATTTGAATTATGAAAAATGAATCGTGCATTATTTTTTTTGTTTAACAGCTTCTTTTTAATGATTAATCTATTTTTTGAGTCGATCTAACCCCCAATTGATTATTTGTAATTTCATTAAATTAAGCAATATTTACAAGGTACAACCATTAATTTCAAAATGAAAAAGCAATTACTACTTGTTATATTACTTTTGTTAACTAATTATGCTGAAGTTTTTTCACAACAACAGAAAGTTGAAGGCTTTGTAAAATCAAATCAAGATTTTTTGCCTATTTATGGTGCAAGTATTTCAATAAAAGGAACAACCCGGGGAGTGATTTCGGATTTGGATGGAAGATATTCTATTCAAGCAGACGCAAGTGAAACTTTAGTGTTTTCATTTGTTGGTTTTGTTTCCAAAGAATTTATTGTTGGAAAAAACTCAAATATTGAGGTAATATTAGAAACAATTGATAAAGAAATTGAGGTTCAGGTAGGCTATGATAGTCAGATGAAAGGCGACCTAACGGGAAATATTGCTTCAGTAAAAGGAGCAGATTTGGCAACTATCCCTGTTCCGAATTTCCAAGAAGCACTTCATGGTAGAATGGCAGGTGTTTTTGTTGAATCTTCCAGTGGTAAATTGGGTGAAGGGGTGAAAATCAGAGTGAGAGGTACTACTTCTATTTCTGGTGGTAATGACCCTCTTTACGTCATCGATGGTTTACCAATGACTTCATCGGGAGGTATTGGTTTATATAATCCACTCTCAGATATCAACTTTAATGATGTAGAGTCATTTGAAGTATTGAAGGATGCTTCTGCAGCAGCCATTTATGGTGCTCGAGCAGCCAATGGGGTTGTTTTGATTACAACAAAATCTGGTACTAAAGGAAAAACTAAGTTCAACGTAGGCATTCAAAGAGGGGTATCTTCTCCGACTTGATTAAGAGAATTCCTCAATGCAGAAGAATTTGTGGAGTTAATGAGAGAATCTGGAAGTAATGTTGATGATTTGGAACTTGTTGAATCAAGACTTGATAGATATTCAGGCTGGTCTGATTGGAGAACCAATGAAACAGACACTGATTGGCAAAAGCAAGCTTTCAATCCCGATGCAGGAACTACAAATGTGAATTTCTCAGCTGCTGGGGGTGATGAAAAAACAAGATTCTACTTTAGTGGAGCTTATGATAATCAAACTGGAATTCTAATCAGAAATGACTTCGAGAGAACTTCAGGTAGATTGAATCTTGATCATAAAGTGACTGAAAGATTTACTTTGGGTGCGAATTTTGGATTGAGTAGAACTCAAAATAATAGGTTGTCTGATGATAACCAATTTAACAACCCAATTCAATTGGTTGCATTAGCACCGATTACACCGATTAGAGATTTGGATGGGCAGCTTTATGATAGACCAACAGCGACGTATTATAATAACTTGATCGATTCAGAAAATGCAAGTTGGTTGAATACTTCATTTAGAAATATCACCAATATTTTTGGGGAATATAAGTTGAGAGAAGATTTAAAATTTAGATCAGAATTTGGTGTTGACATTTTCAATCAAAATGAAGAGCAGTTTTTCGGTTCAAGAACTAACTTGGGACTTTCTACGAATGGCTTTGGTCGATCTAGATGGACTAGGATTTTCAACTACAATACGAACAACTATTTTACTTATACCAAAGTATTTGCTGAGAAACATGATTTTGAAGCAGTGGCTGGGATGTCATTCCAGAAATCTGATCAGTATTTTACTTTTGTAGAAGGACAAGAATTTCCTTTGGATGAATTAAGAACCTTGGCTTCGGCAGCTGAAATTATCGGAGGCTCTTCCACAGTTACTAATTTCACTTTCTTATCTTATTTTTCTAGGATCAACTATAAGTATGCTGATAAGTATTTGGCTACTTTAAGTGCGAGAGTGGATGGATCTTCGAGATTTGGGGAGAACAACAAATATGGTTTCTTCCCTGCGGCATCCGTTGGCTGGTTGGTGTCAGAAGAAAGTTTCTTAAAAGGAAATAGTAAGTTGAGTCTCTTGAAAGTAAGAGGTTCATATGGTCTAACGGGTAATGCTGAAATTGGAAACTTTGATCATTTGGGACTTTTTGGTTCTTCTTCGTATGCATTGATTCCAGGTTTGATACCTTCTCAGATTCCAAATCCTAATTTGACTTGGGAAAAAACTGCTCAACTAGATTTGGGAATTGAATTCGCCTTATTCAATGATAGAATTACGGGGGAATTGGATTTCTATGACAAAAACACCACTGACCTTCTTTTGAATGTGCCTGTACCTGCTACTTCTGGATTCAACATCCAAAGACAGAATATTGGTAGAATGCAGAACTATGGTTTTGAAGTAGTTTTAAATTCTGTCAATGTTGCTAAGCAGAATTTTACTTGGAATACATCTTTCAACTTTGCTAGAAATATCAATAGAGTGAGAGAATTAGCACCTGGTCAGGAATCGATTCCACCTTCTTCTTCAAGATTCTTAAATGGAGTATTTATTGGACAATCCATTGGTGTATTCTATGGCCCAGCTTATGCAGGAGTAGATCCTGCAAATGGAGATGCATTATACTATTCTAATGCTGAAAAAACAGAAACTACCAATAATTACAATGATGCTGAGAGAATGTTTGTAGGTGATCCTAATCCGAGATTTTTTGGTGGATTGACCAATAACATGACTTTTGGCGACTTTGATTTGAGTATTTTATTTCAAGGGGTATTTGGGAATGATATCTATGATGGAGGTGGAGGTTTCTTCGCTGCCAATGGTGATTGGTTCGACAATTCCACAAAAGATCAGTTGAACAGATGGCAAAATCCAGGTGATATAACTGATATACCACAAGCAAGGCTTGGAGAGTGTAATGGTTGTAATGCTTCAAGCAGATATATATCTGACGGTAGCTATGTAAGGTTAAGAACTTTGACACTTGGATATTCCATCCCAAAAACTTCTTTGGAAAGGTTCAAATTGAGCTCAATGAGAGTATTCTTTACAGGACAAAACTTACTGACGTTCACCAAGTATAAAGGATGGGATCCAGAAGTAAATGCTGATTACCTAGCCAGTAACGTGTTCCAAGGCAATGATTTCTATTCAGCGCCTCAGGCAAAAACATTCTCTCTTGGTATTAATGTTGGATTTTAATTAAGAAAGAAGATGAAAAAATATATAATAACAGGACTAATTAGTTTGACAGCAATTTTCAGTAGTTGTGATGATCAACTCTTTCAGACGCCTTTTCAAAGTATAGATCAAAATTTGGCATTGAATAGTGATGCAAATGTCAAAAGTGTTTTGATAGGTGCATATGGAGAGATGAGAGGCGTGTCGCTTTATGGAGGAAGGTTACAGCTTTTTTCTGAAATGCTCGGCGCAAATAGCGAAGTGAGATGGGAAGGTACTTTCAATCAGCCAAGAGAAATGTTCAACAAACAAATCTTTGTAAACAACTCTTTTGTAGAAGGCACATGGGCAGCAGCTTATAGAGCAATTAATATTTCAAATAACGTACTTTCTGCACTCGATGTAGTGAATGAAGCAGATAGAGCACGAATTGAAGGCGAAGCCCTTTTTATTAGAGGCTCCATGTATTTTGAGTTGATCAAGCTTTATGCTCAGCCATTTACAAGTGGCAATACAACAACCAATCTTGGCGTTCCATTGATTTTAACTCCTACCAGAGCGATCACAGAAGAGAATTTTGTTTCTAGAAATACTGTAGCAGAAGTTTATCAGCAAATCCTAGATGATTTGAATAGAGCAGAATCACTTCTACCTCCTGTAAATAGCTTTCTAGCACGAAATTATGTTGCTGCGGCACAGCTTTCAAGAGTTTATCTTCAAATGGAAAGTTTCGCAGATGCTAGAGATGCCGCTAATAGAGCGATCAATACTGCTACTACGAATGGGAAAAGCTTGGTGCCGGTATTTATGAATGCTTTCAACACTGACAATGACTCTCAGGAAGATTTGTTTACTATTCAAGTCAATACCCAGGATCCTGCTAATGACATGTTCTTGTTCTACTCCTTGCCTCAGTTTGGTGCAAGAGGTGGAGATGTAGCGATACTTTCTCAGCATATAGCACAATACGAGGCTGACGATGACAGATTGGATCAATTCTTCTTTGATGCAGGTGAGGAAAGAACTGCAAAGTGGAGAGATCAATTTAAGAATGTGAAAGTAATTCGCTTGGCAGAATTGTACTTGACTCGAGCAGAGGCAAATCTGAGAGAAGGGACTGCTATTGGTGCTACTCCACTTGAAGATGTGAATAGAATTAGAACTAGAGTTGATTTACTTCCATTACTTAGTGTTACTGTAGCGGATATTTTGAGAGAAAGAAAGCTTGAGTTGGCACACGAAGGTCATGCGATTCATGATGTGAAAAGGACTCGTGGTTCGGTGACAGAAGGAAATACCACTTATCAATTTAATGATCCTAGGATGGTATTCCCGATTCCACAGAGAGAGATGGATGCCAATCCGAATTTGGTACAGAACCAAGGGTATGGAGGGTAATTAAAATAAATTGAAACAATAAGAGAAGAGGCTTGTTACAGACAGGCCTCTTTTTTTATTTTATTATAAGTAAAATTTGCATAATTAAATTTTATAATTCAGTCCATCCACTATAATAATATAACGTTTATCATTTTTTTTTTGAATTGTAAACTATTTTTCCAATATTTGAAGGCTAAAAAAAATAAATCAACTATTGTATGAGAAAAGTATTACTAATCATTTTGTCGCTTTTCGCTTTTTCCTTCCATGGGGAGGTTTGGGCGCAGCAGCGACAGGTAACAGGTACAGTAATCTCGGCAGAAGATAACCTTCCCTTGCCGGGAGTGAATATTCGTATCAAAGGTACCACGAGAGGTGCGATTACGGATATCGATGGAAAGTATTCCATCCAAGCTTCTGAGAACGAGACATTGGTCTATTCCTTTGTGGGATTTCTTTCTCAAGAAGCAGCTGTAGGAAATAGGTCTACTATAGACATCACGCTACAATTAGACTCTAAAACCTTGAGTGAAGTAGTCGTTGTTGGTTATGGAAGTGTGGAGAAAAAAGAATTAACAGGATCTGTTGGTCAGTTAAATGCCGCTATTATTAAGGACGTCCCTGCACTCGGTGTAGATCAAGCTTTGCAAGGTCGTATAGCAGGTGTACAGATTACTCAAAATGCTGGTACTCCAGGTGCTGGTATTTCTGTTAGGGTGAGAGGTTCATCTTCTATTTCTGCTTCCAATCAGCCTTTATTTGTAATAGATGGCGTACCAATGACCACGGGAGATCCTTCTCAACTTGGTTTTGGTGGACAGTCATCGAATGCTTTAGCTGACTTGAATCCAAATGACATCGAGTCTATGGAAGTATTGAAAGATGCTGCTGCTGCTGCGATCTATGGCTCAAGAGCTGCCAATGGTGTGGTTTTGATTACTACCAAGAGAGGTGCAGATCAGAAAACACAGGTAAACTTGAATGTATATGGCGGTACACAACAATTGTGGAATGAGCCAAGATTCTTGGATAGAAATGGTTACTTGGATTTGTTCAAAGATGCCTTTGCAGAGGATTTCTTCGGTGTTCCTTCTTCTGAAATTTCTGATGAAGAGATCTTAGATTTCTATTATGGAGGCTTGCCTTATGGAGATGATGTCAATACCAATTGGGTGAGAGAAGTAACCAGGTCAGCTCCTATTCAAAACTATGAATTGAGTATCAGTGGAGGTAATGAAAAGACAAAGTACTACATTTCGGGTAACTACTTCGATCAACAAGGTACAGTGATCAATTCAAGTTATTCTAGGATGTCAACTAGGTTCAACCTAGATCATAAAATCAATGACAGATTTGAAATTTCATTCAACTCGGGTATCAGTAGAGCGGTTCAAAACAGGATCGTTTCAGATAATACTTTGAATGGTCCTTTTGCAAACTCACTTGCCGCCTCACCATTGTGGCCAGTATTTGAAGAAGATGGTTCATATACAAGACCACAATTCTTCTATTCAAATCCAGTAGCTGTGGGAACCGAAAATGATGATGAAAATCAATCCATCAGAATTTTCACTAATGCTTTGGCAAAATATAAAGTAAATGAAGGTTTGAATTTCAATGTTAGAGTTGGTGCTGATGTTTTAAACTTTTCTGAGAGAAGATATACACCTGATAACTATCCAGGATCTTCTTCTACAGCAGAAGGAGGATCTGGTTCTTTCTCTACTTTCAATCCTATCAAATGGGTAGCTGAAGCATTTGTGGACTATTCGAAAGTTTTTGACGGTGGTCATAGCTTAAATTTAGTAGTAGGTCACAACAGAGAGGAAAACTTGATATCATCTTCATCTGTAAGAGGAATTCAGTTTCCAGGAGATAGATTTAGATATATTGGAGCAGCTGCTTTGGTAAATGAAGGTTCCAATAATTTTGTTGGCTGGGGATTAGAGTCATACTTTGGTCGAGTTAATTACAGCTACAAAGAAAGATACTTATTCAGCTCTTCATTTAGAGCAGATGCATCTTCGAGATTTGGTCCTAATAATAGATGGGGGTATTTCCCATCGGTTTCAGCAGGCTGGAGAATCAATGAGGAAGCCTTTATGCAAGACTTGGATGTGTTTTCAGACTTGAAAATTAGAGGTAGCTTTGGTTTGACAGGAAATCAAGAGATTGGTAACTTTTCTTGGAGAGGTCTAGTAGGATCAGGAAATTATTTGGGTTCACCTTCTATTGTACCAGTTCAGCTAGGTAATCCTGATTTGAAGTGGGAAAACACTGCTCAGACTGATATTGGATTGGATGTTGGTTTATTCAACGGACGTTTGACTTTGGTAGCTGATTATTATTACAAAAAGACTACTGATTTGCTTTTTGCAAGACCTATTCCTACCCAAAATGGTTATGGTTCGTTCCAATCAAACGTAGGATCTGTAGAGAACAAAGGTTGGGAATTTACTGTATCCACGGTTAATATTGATAGACCAAATGGGTTGAATTGGAGAACAGATCTTAATTTGACTTTCAATAGAAATAAAATTCTAGAACTATACAATGGTGAAGATGTATTTTATGGGTTTGGAGGCAATTCTATCGTCTTGAGAGAAGGTCAGCCTATAGGTACATTCTATGGATTTATATCTGACGGAGTTTTTGCTACCCAAGCGGATGTTCCAGAATCAAGACAAGAGTTTGGAATTAGAGCAGGGGATATGAACTATAGAGATATCAACGGTGATGGGATAATCACTGATGATGACTTTACGGTAATTGGTAATGCCCAGCCGAAATTTTTCGGAGGATTTACCAATAGTATTAGTTATAAAGGCTTCGATGCTCAAGTATTCATGCAGTTTTCTTATGGAAATGATATCTGGAATGCAGCAGGATCATTCCAAGAGGGTATGTTTGCTAATTTCTTCGATGACAACAACAAAGCTACAGTAGAAGGAAGATGGAGATCAGAGGAGCAGCCTGGAAATGGATCTATGCCAAGAGCAGCTTATGATGTATCTGCAAATAGAAACAATCAATCAAATACATCTAGATTTATTGAGGATGGATCGTACCTAAGGGTTAAAAACCTTGTTATCGGTTATAGACTTCCTGCGGATGTATTGGAGAGAGTGAAGTTAAGAAGTGTTAGGTTCTATGCACAAGCTCAAAACCTATTGACTTTCACCAACTACTCTGGATTTGACCCTGAAGTAAACTTCGCTGGTACTTCAAATACAACGATTGGTGTAGATTTCTACACTTTCCCGCAGCCTAGAACTTATACATTTGGTGTTAACATAGGATTTTAATCAATATGAAAAGATTTAATATATATAACTACTTGGTTGTCCTGCTGCTGTTAGTCGGTGTGTCTTGTGATACACTAGAACAGGAGCCTGTAAACCAAATTGATGTTGATGGTGCAATCACCACCAATAGAAATGCGCAATTGGCTTTAGCAGGTATTTACAATGCCATGCAAAGTGGAAACTACTATGGTTTAAGATACTTGTATTATCAGGATGTATACACAGATAATCTTGAACATGCAGGTACATTCCCCACCGATCAAGAAGTAAGTAATAAGAGAATTAACCCTTCAAACTTACAAATGAGAAGTACTTGGCAAACCATGTATGGTGCGATAAGAAATGCAAATTTTGTAATCTTCTCTGCACCGAATATTGAAAATATCACTGATGCACAAAGGTTAGCAATTATCGCTGAAGCAAGATTCTTAAGAGCTTTTGTTTACTTTGATATGCTTAGAGTATTCGGTGGTGTTCCTATCGTTGAGGATTTCATAGCAGATACAGAAAGCTTGAATTTTGCTCCAAGAGCTTCTTCTCAAGAAATGTATCAGTTTATCATTGATGATTTGACATTTGCAGAGCAAAATATAGGTAATACACCTAGTGCCCCATTTAGAGCAAGAAGATTCGCAGCTACAGCTTTGCTAGCAAGAGTATATTTACAGCAAGGCAACAATGCTTTGGCAGCTCAGAAGGCTTCTGAGGTTATCAACTCAGGTGTATACACGCTACAGTCTTCTTACGCAGACATCTTCAGAATCAAGGGAAACAATGAAATGATCCTTGAGTTGAATTTCACCAATGTATCAGGAGATCAAAATACTTTGGCTATTTCTTCAGATCCAGCTACTGGTGGACAGAAGTTTTATTTAAGACCTGATTTCTTCAGCCTTTTCCAAGCTTCAGGCAATAATGGAGATGTAAGATTTGCAGCTTCTGTATTATCCGCTAGTAATAGATTGAGAGTAGTAAAATACTTCCGATCGGCTACCAATGATGACAATGTTCCTTTGATCAGACTTGCAGAGATGTTTATGATCAGAGCGGAAGCAAATGCTAGAGCTGCTGGTACTGGCTTGTTGACCAACACGCAGATCATAGACGATATTAATGTCATCAGAAATAGAGCAGGTCTATCCAGTCTTTTGCTTACTGATTTATTGACGAATGAAGCAGCTTTGACTGAAATTCTTCAGCAAAGAAGACTTGAGTTTGCTTTTGAAGGTCATAGATACACTGATATGCAAAGATTTGGCATCATAGGGAACCTTTTCCCTGCCAATGAACAATTTAGAGTGATTTGGCCAATACCACTTCAAGAGATTGAGGTGAATGATAACCTTGTCCAAAATGATGGATACTAATCTTTGATTTTACACTTTAAAAAGGCGCCAATCGGCGCCTTTTTTATTTTTCATTCACACAATGAGCTATATCTCGCTAATCATTATAGTTACTCTTTTTCCTTATTTTAATTTGTTTTATCCTACCAATCCATAGAAAATTTTACTTATCGGCATACTGTTTATTTGATTCTCGAGAAAATTCTGAATCATGTTTTGAGTGTCTATTGATAAGATAATCAATAATATTTGGATAAACGAATAAACAGTTTTCAATTAAAAACAATCCTCAGTACATTTGTGTCATTAGCAAAAACTCAATCATGGATAAATATTCCTATATCGCCAATGCACATGTAGCCTACATAGATGAGCTATATGCAGAATACAAGAACAATCCCGAGTCTGTTGATCCAAGTTGGAAGACATTTTTTGATGGTTTTGAATTTGCCATCACTCAATATGGAGAGGATGAAAACGGTGGAGCGCAAGTTACCAATATTTCGAGCAGCCAACCTGCAGCCAATGGCTCACTTGCTACACGCGGTACCATCATGGATATGGAGCAACTGCCGAAGGAAATCAAAGTAAGGGCCTTGATTCACGCTCACAGATCTAGAGCCCATCTTCGTTCAAAAACAAACCCTGTAAGGGAAAGAAGAGATAGGAAAGCATTGATTGATTTGGAAGATTTTGGTTTGGATCAAAATGATTTGAACACGGAATTTCAGGCAGGAAATGAGATTGGAATAGGGGCAGCTAAGCTTTCTAAAATCATTGAATCTCTTAAAACGATCTATGAAGGCCCAATGGGATTTGAGTATCTCTATATCAGAGATCCTGAGATGTTGGATTGGTTGAAGACTAAAATTGAAAAAGAAGCACTTTCTTTCAATCCTCCAACAGAAGAAAAGAAAAGAATACTTTCTAAACTCAACGAAGCAGTTGTTTTCGAAAACTTCTTACATACCAAATATCTTGGACAGAAAAGATTTTCCCTTGAAGGTGGTGAAAGCACAATTCCATTTTTGGATGCAGTCATCAATAAAGGTGCCCAATTAGGAGTAGAGGAAGTCATGATTGGTATGGCACACAGAGGAAGATTAAATGTCCTTGCCAACATCATGGGAAAAACATACGAACAAATTTTCTCAGAATTTGAAGGAACGGCGAAGCCTGACCTGACCATGGGTGATGGTGATGTGAAGTATCACATGGGCTATTCTAGTGATATCACCACCCAAGATGATAAGAAGGTCAACTTAAAGCTAGCTCCAAACCCGTCTCACTTAGAGGCGGTTAATCCTGTTGTAGAAGGTTTTATAAGAGCAAAAATTGATTCCCAACATCAAGGAGATTCTACCAAAGCACTTCCAATTCTTATTCATGGTGATGCGGCTGTTGCCGGTCAAGGGATAGTATATGAAGTTACCCAAATGGCAGGCTTGAAAGGCTACAATACTGGTGGGACTATTCATTTTGTGATCAACAACCAAGTTGGTTTTACGACTGATTTTGATGATGCCAGATCATCCATTTACTGTACAGATGTAGCCAAAATCATTGACGCACCTGTGATTCACGTGAATGGAGATGATGCAGAAGCAGTAGTTTTTGCAGCAAGATTGGCAGCAGAATTCCGTCAAAAATTCAGAAAGGATATTTTTATTGACATGGTCTGCTACCGTCGTCATGGTCATAATGAATCTGACGAACCGAAATTTACGCAGCCAGAGCTTTATAATATCATTTCTAAGCATTCAAACCCAAGAGAGATTTATGTAAAGAGACTTTCTGAAAGAGGGGATCTTGATGCAAAAATTGCCAAGCAGATGGATGCTGAGTTTAGGCAATTGCTTCAGGATAGATTGAATATGGTGAAGGAAAAACCTCTTCCGTATCAATTTACCAAGTTTGAGAAGGAGTGGCAATCACTTAGAAGATCAACACCTGAGGATTTTGAGCAATCTCCGGACACTTCCATTTCTCAAGATTTTATCGAAAAAGTAGCTGATGCGATCACACACGTCCCAAAAGGTTTCAAGCCTATCAAGCAAATTGATATTCAGCTGAAACAAAGAAAAGACATGTTTTTCAATGCTAAATCATTGAACTGGGCTTCTGCTGAGTTACTGGCTTATGGTTCTTTGCTTTTGGAAGGGAAGACTGTTAGGTTGACTGGTCAGGATGTTCAGAGAGGTACATTTTCTCACAGACATGCAGTAGTACATGACTCTACGACCAACAAGCCTTACAATTTCCTCAAGGAAATGAAGGATAGCAAGGGTCAATTTTCCATCTACAATTCACTCCTATCAGAATATGCAGTATTAGGATTCGAATATGGCTATGCAATGGCAAGCCCAAATTCGCTAGCGATATGGGAAGCGCAATTTGGAGATTTCGCTAATGGTGCACAGACTATGATTGATCAGTTTATCTCTTCTGGAGAATCTAAGTGGCAAAAAATGAATGGTTTGGTCATGCTTCTTCCTCACGGATACGAAGGTCAAGGACCGGAACACTCTAATGCTCGCCCGGAGAGATTTTTGCAGCTTTCTGCGGAGTATAATATGGTTGTAGCAAACATTACCGAGCCTTCCAATTTCTTCCACTTATTGAGAAGACAAATGGCATGGGAATTTAGAAAGCCATGTATCGTGATGTCACCAAAATCACTTTTGAGACATCCGAAGGTTGTTTCTCCAATTGAAGAATTCACCTCAGGTAGTTTTAGAGAAATAATTTTAGACAATACTGTCAAGGCTAAAGATGTGAGGCGCGTCCTTCTTTGTTCTGGGAAAATCTACTATGATCTTGAAGAAATGAGAGAAAAGGAAAAAGTAAAAGACGTAGCCATCATTAGAATTGAGCAACTCCATCCGCTTCCTAAAAAGCAAATGACCGAAGCCTTGAAAGCTTACAAAGATGCCGAGATCGTATGGGTTCAGGAAGAGCCAGAAAATATGGGATATTGGAATTACATTTTAAGGATGCTATATAAAGAGCTTCCAATGGATGTTATTGCACGAAAAATGAGTGCTTCCCCAGCTACAGGCTACAACAAAGTCCATGTAGAAGAGCAATTAAATATTGTTAAAAAAGCATTAAAACTTTCATAAAAACCCCTAGCCAGCTTTTACTAAATAGCTGGCTTAGGTTTAATTTAAATTTATTCATGTTAAATTAACCTTAGATTCTGCAAATGAATTTGGGGGTAAAAAAGAAAAAACAATGAGCCTAGAAATCAAAGTCCCTACCGTAGGGGAATCTATCAGTGAAGTGACCATTGGACAGTGGTTCAAAAAAGACGGCGACTTCGTAGAAATGGATGAAGTGATCTGTGAATTGGAATCCGATAAAGCAACTTTTGAATTGGCAGCAGAGGCTGCAGGTATTTTGAAAACCATGGCAGCTGAAGGAGATATCTTAGAAATCGGTGCTGTGATCTGTGAAATCAATACTGATGGTCAAGCTGGAGGAAAAATTGAAAAATCAGAAAAACCTGCTGAATCTTCTTCTTCATCTGCAGGAGGAAAAACTGGCGAGGTGAAAGATATGATCGTTCCAACAGTAGGTGAGTCGATCACTGAAGTTACTTTGGCCAACTGGCTAAAAGCTGATGGAGATTATGTGGAATTGGACGAAATCATCGCTGAAGTAGATTCTGACAAAGCAACTTTTGAACTTCCTGCGGAGGCAAATGGAATTTTGAGACATGTTGCACAGGAAGGCGATACGTTAGAAATCGGAGGATTGATCTGTAAGATTGAAGTGATGGAAGGTGGAGCACCAGCATCAGACGATTCTAAGGAAGAGGTCTCTGATAAATCTTCAGGTACATCTACATCTGATAAAGAAACTTATGCCACAGGTCATGCTTCTCCCGCAGCTACGAAGATTCTTGCAGAAAAAGGAATCAGTGCCAATGACGTGAAAGGAACTGGCAAGGATGGTAGAATCACGAAAGAAGATGCTGAAAAAGCTGAAAAATCTGCTCCTAAACCAGCAGCATCAAAACCAGCTGAATCCAAAAAAGAAGAAAAATCTGAAGCTGCTCCAAAGGTAGCTGGATCAAGAGATAGTAGAAGAGAGAAAATGACTTCTCTTCGAAAAACTGTTTCCAGAAGATTGGTTTCTGTGAAAAACGAAACAGCCATGTTGACCACGTTCAATGAAGTGAACATGGGTCCAATCATGGAAATGAGAAAGAAATTCAAAGATCAATTCAAGGAGAAGCATGGTGTGAACCTTGGTTTCATGTCTTTCTTCACCAAAGCAGTATGCGTGGCATTGCAAGAATGGCCTGCTGTGAATGCTCAAATTGATGGAAACGAAATCGTTTATAATGATTTCTGTGATATTTCTATTGCTGTTTCTGCGCCAAAAGGACTTGTAGTTCCTGTCATCAGAAATGCTGAGGCCATGAGCTTTGAAGAAATCGAAAAAGAAGTAGTGAGATTGGCTACCAAAGCGAGAGACAATAAATTGTCTATTGAGGAAATGACAGGTGGTACATTCACTTTGACTAATGGTGGAATCTTCGGTTCCATGATGTCAACTCCGATCATCAACGCCCCTCAGTCAGCGATTCTTGGAATGCACAATATTGTAGAAAGACCAATGGCAGTTAACGGAGAAGTAAAAATCCTTCCAATGATGTACTTGGCACTTTCTTATGACCACAGAATCATTGACGGCAGAGAATCCGTAAGCTTCCTGGTACGAGTGAAGCAGCTTCTTGAAGACCCGACGAGGCTGTTGTTTGGAGTCTAATGTCCTTAGTACAAAGTACCAAGTACGATGTACAATGATTGGCATCACAGCTGCTGGAAAGCATTTTAAACCCTTATAATCGTTTAATTACAGCTAAAATCAGATAGGTTTATCTGTAAAGTTTTAAATTATAGTTTAATTTCTTTACACTTAAACCTATCTAATATGCATAGATACAAAGAACTACGAGTATGGCAAAAGGCCATAGATTTGGCTGTAGAAGTTTACAGAATTACTGAAAAACTTCCTAAAGAGGAGAGGTATGGCTTAATTAGTCAAATGAATAGATCGGCTGTTTCTATTCCATCCAATATTGCTAAAGGAGCAGGTAGAAATTTAGAAAAAGATTTTAACAATTTTCTGGGAATTGCCTTGGGGTCTTCCTTTGAGTTGGACACTCAGGTAATTATTTCAAATAGGTTGGAGTACATTAAACAGCAAGATTTTGAGTATTTAGAAAATGAATTAGAACATCTTCAGAATATGATAACCAAGCTGAAGATGAGTTTGAATCTTCAATAACCAACTAGGTGCTTTGTACATTGTACATGGTACTTGGTACAAATAAAAAAATATGTACGACGTAATCGTAATTGGCTCCGGACCTGGAGGGTATGTGGCAGCTATCAGAGCAGCTCAATTGGGAATGAAAACTGCCATCATTGAAAAATATCCAACACTTGGCGGAACATGCTTGAATGTTGGCTGTATTCCTTCAAAGGCACTTTTGGATTCATCTGAACATTACCACAATGCTGCTCACACTTTCAAAACGCATGGGATCAACTTGAGCAGCTTGAAAGTTGATTTGAAGCAGATGATCGCTAGAAAAGATGATGTTGTCAAGCAGAATGTGGATGGAATTGATTACTTGATGAAGAAAAATAAAATTGATGTTCATCAAGGTTTGGGTTCTTTTGTCGATAAAACAACTGTGAAGGTGACCAAGGATGACGGTTCTTCAGAAAATATCCAAGGCAAAAACATCATCATCGCCACAGGTTCAAAGCCTGCGTCACTTCCTTTTATCAAACTAGATAAAGACCGAGTGATTACTTCTACGGAAGCCTTGAAAATGAAAGAAATTCCTAAGCACCTGATCGTAATCGGTGGTGGTGTGATCGGAATGGAATTGGGTTCTGTTTATGGTAGAATGGGAGCGAAAGTTTCTGTTGTTGAGTACATGGATTCTTTAATTCCAACTATGGACAGAACGATGGGCAAGGAATTGCAAAAGTCTTTGAAAAAATTGGGCTTTGAGTTTTTCTTGAAACATAAAGTGGTAGCAGTAGAAAGCAAAGGTAAAGAGGTAACAGTAAAAGCTGAGAATTCTAAAGGAGAAACCGTAGAATTGAAAGGTGATTATGTGCTGGTATCTATTGGCAGAAAACCTTACACTGAGGGATTGAATGCTGAAGCTGCTGGAGTAAAAATCACCGATCGTGGACAAGTAGAAGTAGATAATCATTTGAGAACAAATGTGCCAAACATCTACGCTATCGGTGATGTAGTCAAAGGCGCAATGCTTGCGCACAAGGCTGAGGAAGAAGGAACTTTCGTAGCAGAAGTGATTGCAGGTCAAAAGCCGCATATCAATTATCTGCTGATTCCTGGAGTAGTTTACACTTGGCCGGAAGTAGCGGCAGTAGGATATACTGAAGAGCAATTGAAGGAGAAAGGGATCAAATACAAAGCTGGCAAGTTCCCATTCATGGCATCAGGTAGAGCAAGGGCATCAATGGATACAGATGGTTTGGTGAAGGTACTTGCTGATGCCGAGACAGATGAGATCTTAGGAGTTCACATGATCGGTCCAAGAACAGCTGATATGATTGCTGAAGCGGTTGTTGCCATGGAATTCCGTGCATCTGCTGAAGACATCGCTAGAATGTCACATGCACATCCAACTTACACGGAAGCTTTCAAAGAAGCTTGTTTGGCTGCTACGGATAATAGGGCATTGCATATTTAGCAGTGGGAGGCATCTCGCTAAGGTAGCAAAGGTGCAGAGGACGCTGGAGAAAGAAAATCTATATTTCTCTAATATCTTCTAAAAGTTCTGTCTACACCATAGACGGAAATAAATATAAAATTAAGAAACCCTTTGAGATTTATCTTAAAGGGTTTTTGTGTTTTAGATTTAACTTTTTTACCTAAAAACCTTCATTTCAGAGGGCTATTTTAAATTTTTGTCTAGAAAAATTTGCTTTAAGTATATATATATATATATATTGCTTTTATAAATATTATTTTAACCTAAAATTTTTGAAAAGATGAAAAAATTGAAATTATTTACAGTAGCAACATCCTTATTTGGGATTTTAATTGTTGGATTTACCTTTATGGGTAGCCAAACAGCAGATGCGCAAAGTTCTTATCCAGTTTGCAACTATTCTGAGACAGGACCTTGTGAAGAACCTTCGACTGTAACAACTTGTCCATGCGAAGATGAAACTGTGATAATAAATTAAAGAAAGAGAAATCAAGTTGTGAAATCAATCATTAAAATAAATAATGGTGGGTATAAATTATCTACCATTATTTATATATTTATTTATAAAATAAATATGTTTTATGATGATATATTTTTACGTTTCTGAATCCATTATTTATCAATACCCTTACGATTTCGTCGAAAAAAAATATTTAGAAAAAAATAATGTCAAAAAAAGTAATTTTTATTTTTACTGTATTCTTAATTACATCTTGTAGTATTCGATCTGAAATAAGCGTAATCGATTTAAAATACACCGTCGAAGAGCGTATAGAAATTCTTTTAGATAGCATTTCAAGTCCCCTGAACTATCGGGTACAACTGTTAGAAACAGACTCAGGAAGAGTGTTGGCCACAATGGGTAGGTTTCCTTTTGGAATAAACTTTTATAATCTTGAAACAAAAAGTAAAATTCATCAAATTTATCTTTCATCAGATGGGATTGACAAGGTTGGTGTATCCAATGGCTTTCATTTTCACAGTAACGACTCCATATTTATCACATCAGTTCCTGCGACTATATCAATTTTTGATATAAATGGTAAGAAATCAAAGGATATAAAAATAGAAGGGACAGATCAATATGTGCAAACCATTTCATCTAAGAATTATAGGCCATTGATTATAGAGCAAAAAAGTTTTTATGGTGCCTATCCATTTATCACCAAACATTGGGAAACGGCTTTGAAAGATGTTTCTAAATTCAAACATTTATTTAAGTATAACCTAGAGAAATCCGATATAAAGTGGTTAAATTATTCTTTACCAGAAGGTTTTTGGGATCAAGGAATTTTTTCTCCTGAATTTAGTTATGTATCGAAAGGAGATTCTATAATTACTTTTTTTAGTAGAGATTTGAGATTAAATGTTTTTTCTAAATCTCAAAATAAAATTATAGATACTAAAGAGCTGAAAACACCCAATAGAATAGAATTTGCCAAATTCAAAGATAGACCTTACGGAGATGAAGGAGTAATAAAGGAGTTAGAAAATGGAGTTATAAAAGGGGCACTGTATGATAATTTTAGAGATGTTTACTACGTAATCTATGAGCTACCTATAAATCCAGAGTTGTATTCATTAAGTTTATTGCAGTTATATACGAACAGGCCTGAATTTAAAATTTTTCTTTTGGATTCTAATTTTGACTATCAAGGTGAAATTTTATTCAAAGGTTTTGCCGCAAATCCAAATGAAATATTTTTTGGAAAGAAGGGCTTATATATTTCTTCTAACCATCAATACAATCAGAATTTTAATGAGAATTATTTGATTTATGATATTATCAGATTTGAAGGATTAAATTATGAAGACTAATGCAATGGCATTGTTGGGTATGATCCTATTTTTTTTGTTAGGTTGTAAGCAAGGAAGCAATGATTACGATTTCATCCATACGCAATTCGATATTCCTGAATCGGTAGATTGGGTTTTGGTGATAAATCCATCAGCATGTAAAGGATGTTTGGACAATTTGTTCAGCCAAATTTATGAAGCAAATTTAAGTAGAGGTGCTTTACTTATTATCAGTCCTAGTTCTAAGACCTATCTCAGCAACCCACATCTTTCCCAATTAGACATTCCCATTTTATTTGATACTAAAAGATTCTTGATTACTGACGGATTATTTGATGTATCGGACGAGTTAATTCTCTTAAAATCGGACAAATCTCAAAAGTTCAGTACAGATGATTGGACTTCGCTTCAAGAAAATTTGGATTAACCTTTTATTGGGTCCAGTTTAAAGAATAAAATCAAAAGCATCACAAATCATACACAGAGCACAAGGGTTTTGCTAACTACTTCTTAAAATTCACTACTAGATACGTCCCTATTTACCTTCGTGAAACCGTATTGTCCCTTAGTGTTTAAATTTCGTGAGACCTTATATACTGATAAGCAAATACTTTTTAAACTCTTGAAAATCATTTTTCAATGGAGTAGTTTTCTTTTCTCCTTTCATAAATTTTTCTAATCTCTCGGGAAGTTCAAGCTTCAGCCCTAAGGTTTCTTCTACCACATTTCTAAACTTTCCAGGGTGGGCAGTTTCTAAAAATATACCCACAAATTGATCAGGATTCTGCTTTCTAAAGTTCCTTAAACCCAAATAGCCCACCGCACCATGGGGATCCATGATATAGTTGCTGTTTTCTTTGACTTTCAACATTCCATATTTGGTATCTTGATCTTCAAAGTAGAAGCCTTTCACCTTTTCTCTAAATAGCTTTTCATCATTGTCATACAAGGCGAGGAGTCTGAAAAAATTACTTGGATTTCCCACGTCCATGCTGTTGCTGATGGTTTGCATTGAAGATTTTGTGATAAATGGATTTCCAGCCAAGTAATTTGGAACGACTTTGTTAACATTGGTAGAGGCTATGAATACATCAATGGGTAAGCCCATTCTTTCTGCCAAAATTCCTGCTCCTAGATTTCCAAAATTTCCACTAGGAACAGATACAGCTATTTTTTTATCTGTTTGAGGTAGTCTTGAATAGGCATAGAAATAGTACAAACATTGTGGAATCCATCGCGCAATATTTATGGAATTCGCAGACGTTAGAAGCATTTTTTCATTGAGTTCTTTATCCAAAAATGCTTCTTTAACCATTTTTTGACAATCGTCAAAAACTCCATCTACTTCAAGCGTGGTAATATTCTCTCCTAATGTGGTGAATTGCTTTTCTTGAAGCTCACTGACTTTTCCTTTTGGGTAAAGAATGATCACTTCTACGTTTGGAACTTTATAAAACCCATTCGCTACAGCACTTCCTGTGTCTCCTGAAGTTGCTACAAGCACACGAACATTTCTTTCTTCGCCTTTCATCAAGATCGACATCAATTTGGAGCAAAAACGAGCACCAAAATCCTTGAAAGCCAATGTTGGTCCATGAAAAAGTTCAAGGCTATAAACATCCTCTTCAACCTTGACCAAAGGTGCATCAAAAGTCAACGTATGATCTACAAGCTCTTTGATTTGCTCTTTTGTCAAATCCTCACCAAAAAGTTCGGTAATTACATGGTAACCAATCTCAAGGAAACTTAAGTTTGGTAAATCTTGAATAAAGTCTTTAGATAAAACTGGGATTTTTTCAGGCATGTATAAACCTTGATCAGGCGCAAGACCTCTGATCACAGCCTCTTTGAGACTGACCGAATGTTTTGGATTATTGGTACTATAAAAGTTCATAAGAATTATAACTTAGTATAAAATATTATATAAAATCACCTCTTCATTATTTTTTCACTTATAACAGTGTTTAAAGTTTCTTTAATCAGCTGTTGACAATCGACAGAGGACTGATGATAAATAATTCAGGTGTTTACTTTCTGAGATCATAGCGTATAAACACAACGCTTTAAATCACATAAGCGCCTCTGTCATTGACTTCAGATATATAGACATCAACGTCAAGACCGATTTTTTTGAAGACTTCTTTTCCCGCAGACCCCACTTCTTTTGCGATGGCTTGCGATGGAGACAAGGTAAATATGGTAGGGCCAGAACCCGAAATCCCCGACCCTAATGCGCCAATCGTTTGAATAGCTTCACGCAATTCGTAGAACCCTGGGATCAATAGTGCTCTTGTTGGTTCGGCTATGACATCTTTCAAAGACCTGCTGATCAAATTATAATCCTCTTGAAATAAACCCGCAATTAATCCTGCAATATTTCCAGACTGAATAGTAGAATCTTTCAAAGATATCTGTGTTCTCAAAACTGATCTTGAATCAGAAGTATTTAGCTCTAAATGAGGATGCAATAGTGTACAATAAAGTCCTTTTGGAACTGGAAGCTTGATTACATCTAATGGTTCATAATCTCTGATCAAAACGAATCCACCAAGTAGGGAAGGGGCTACATTATCAGCATGGGCAGCGCCACAAGCGATCCTTTCAGCTTCTATAGCGAAATTCACAAGTTGTTTTTTGTCAAATGGATATCCAAGCAAAGCATTTGCAGCAACTAATGCAGCAGCTGCACTTGCGGCAGAGGAGCCCATTCCAGAACCTAAAGGAAGCCCTTTGTACAAAGAGATCTCCATCCCCTTAGTAAATCCAAGGTGATCCAACATCGCTTGAATTGCTACTGTGCACGTGTTTTTCTCTGCTTCATAAGGCAATCTTCCTCCATCACCTTCTATTTTTACGACTTTGAGTCCGGGAGTTTCGCTCAAGCTTACCTCCACCTGATCACCCAATTCATCTATGGCAAAACCTAAGATGTCAAAGCCACATGACACGTTGGCTACAGTAGCTGGGGCAAATGCTCTTATAGTTTTCTTCATGATCTTGTATAATTTCCAAGACGAATAACATCCGCAAAAACACCTGCCGCAGTCACATCCGCCCCCGCTCCAGGTCCTCTGATAATCATAGGAAAATCATGGTATCTTTCTGTTGTAAACAAGATCATATTGTCACTTCCCTTCAAGGTGCTGAACGGATGTGAATTATCAAGTGATTTCAGTCCAACTTTTGCTTTTCCATTTTCAAGCGTTGCCATAAAGCGAAGCTTTTCTCCTCTGTCTGATGCTTCAAAAAGAAGTTTTGCAAACTCTTGGTCATGACCTTTCAGTTTTCCGAAAAATTCATCAACCGTTTTTGGATCTACACAATCTTCGGGAACCATGCTTTGAATGCTGATATCTTCGAAATGTAAGTCTTGCTCCGCTTCTCTACCCAAAATTAGAATTTTCCTAGCCACATCCATTCCGCTCAAATCATCTCTTGGATCAGGTTCAGTGTAGCCTTTTTCCTTAGCTAGTTTGACTACATCACTAAATGGAGCTCCTTTTTCCAATTCACTGAAAATATAATTCATGGATCCACTAAGAACAGCTTCTATTTTGATCACTTTGTCTCCACTCAGCATCAAATCCTGTAAGGTATTGATAACTGGAAGTCCTGCTGCAACATTGGTTTCATAGAGAAATTTGACGCTTCGTTTACCTGCGAGTTTTTTCAGGTTTTTGTATTTTTCTAAAGAACCCGAGTTCGCTTTTTTGTTTGGAGTGACGATGGCCACTTTAGCATCCAATACTCTTTCATAAAAGTCAGCCACATCTTGGCTTGCCGTGCAATCCACAAAAACAGAGTTGGAGAAGTTCATGGATTCCATTTGAGAGATAAATTGGTCTAGATTCATTGGCAAAGCTCCTTCTGCATTTTCAGGAAGCGGACAGTTTTTTAGCTCAAAGCCGTCTTCATGAAATGCCATAAATCTCGAATTGGCGATACCGTGGATTTGAATATCAAGTAAGTTTTCTTTTTGCAACTTTTCTTGCTGATTCGCAATCATCTTGATCAATGCCTGTCCGATCAAACCTACGCCGACTAAGAAAACGTGCAACACTTTGTTATCGGATAAGAAGAAAGCCTCGTGCAAGGCATTGAGCGCTTTCTGAAGGTCGGTTTTCGATACGACAGCGGAAATGTTCAACTCGGAGCTTCCTTGTGCTATGGCATAAACGTTTACATTGTTTCTACCTAAAGCTTGAAACATCCTTCCACTTGCTCCAGGATTTTGCTTCATATTTTCACCCACAACCGCTACAATGGCCAAATCAGAAATAACATGAACTACGTCGATTTCTCCATTTCTAATTTCATGGAAAAATTCTTTTTCAATTGCTTCTTTGGCAAGGGAAATCTCGTTTGCTTTTATGGCGAGACAAGTGATTTGCTCCGAAGATGCTTGAGAAATCAGAAGGACATTTACATTTGCACTAGCTAAGGCTGTGAAAATCCTTCTGTTCACATCAATGACATCCAAGATTCCTGCTCCCTGAATATTAAGCACAGCGATGTCAGACATGGACGAAATTCCTTTAATTAGCTTTCCAGCAGGGGCATCACCATTGATTAAGGTACCTGGATTTGATGGCTCAAAAGTATTCTTGATGTAAATGGGAATTCCCTTTTTCATCGCAGGCATCATTGTAGAAGGGAAGATCACTTTAGCGCCAAAGTGAGATAGCTCCATCGCTTCGCTATAACTCAATTGAGGAATGGTGAAAGCAGAATATACCAATCGAGGGTCTGAGGTCATTACACCTGATACATCTGTCCAAATTTCTAAACTATCAGCGTGAAGCGCTGAGGCAAATATTGATGCGGTGTAGTCAGAGCCACTTCTTCCCAAAGTGGTTGTTTCCCCTTTTGAAGTGGAGGCGACAAAACCTGTTATGACTTGAATTTCTTGGTGGTTGTGGAAATAATCCTGGATGAGATCATTTGTGATAGGAAAGTCAACTTTTGCATTACCAAAGCGGTCATTTGTTCTGATCACATCTCTCGCATCGAGATATTTAGCCGACAATCCGGAAACTTTCAAAGCTTCTGCTAAAATGAATGCAGACAGTCTTTCACCAAAGCTAGCGACATAATCCAAAGTCCTTGGCGAGCATTCTTTGATCAAATAGATTCCATGAAACAGATCTTCCAGTTCATTGAACCGCACTTTGACATAGGTCAAAACTGGTGATTGAAGGTGGATAGGAAATAGCTGTCGGACAAGTTCAATATGTCTATCTTCAAGTTTCTTGATTTCCTGAACATAAGATTTATCACCATTTTTGGCGGCAAAGGCGCTTTGGAGCAAAATTTCCGTGACGCCTCCAAAAGCTGAAAATACCACCGCAATATCTTGTGAATGTTTACTTTCCTTAATAATCTCAAAAACTTTTTTGATATTTTCATGATTGGCGATTGATGAACCTCCGAACTTTAAGACTTTCATAAAAATTAGTTATGTTTGAATGGGATGTATATAATGAATTTTTGATCCAAAACCTGGATCTTAATCTAAAGGGCTGTATAGTAGAAGTCACGGGATTACCCCGTAATGGTAGTTGAAAAAGAAGCTGTCCCCATGCCAAAAAACCCGACACATACTGCATGCTCTGCGGTTTGTTTTGGAGTTAAGATATTTTTAGCGGATAATTGCATGAGTTATTTTTGACTTCACAATTCTACTTACATTTTTTCAAAAACCAAAAAATTTTTTGTTGTTTTTTTAATTAAAAGCTTTATTTATTATTGAATTTATAAATTATTTAAAGATTTATTGATTAAATATCATTTGATTTCAATTTATTATTCTGAAAAGCGAGCCATATTTTTATAATTATTCTAAAATCAGGGATGTTTTCAACTCAATTTCGATTTATCTAAAGTTTGAAACTTAACAATTAATTATTAACAAAGTTGAATTTTATCTTTTTATTTTGAAATTTATGTCATAAAAGTCAAGGCAGCTTTCTATTTTTAAAATTATCTGTTAAATTTGTTCATGTTCAACTTTAGCTCATTGATTATGAAAAAATTAATAAACCTATCATTCATTCTAGTCTTTTTGACTTTTTCTTCTTGTGATTCTGTAAGTAAATTGAATCCTCTGAGTTTACTTACAGGGAATAATTGGGTACTATCCTCTTTGCTAGGGGGTGGTTTGGATGCTAATAAATTCGCTTCAGGACTTCCATTTTTGAATTTTATGGATGGAGGAAAACTATCCGGGTTTGCTGGTTGTAACAATTTTTCAGGAAGTTTTCAATTAGAAGGGACTTCTTTGAACTTAGACCCTGGAGCGATGACAAAAAAGGCCTGTGGAGGAGAAAATGCGGAAGGACAAATTGTGAATTTGCTTTCACAGGTGAAGAATTTTAAAGTCGCTAAAGACAAGTTAACGCTTTTTGATGGTGCCAAAGAATTAATGAGTTTTATTCCTCAAGGGAATTAAAAATTTTTATTCATAAAAAAAGCCCCAATGAAATCAGAAAATCTTCATTGGGGCTTTTTATTTAACATCCCTCTTTTCTTCGGGTGTCTATGATATAAGCTATTTTCCAGCCTCCTGAGGTCTTGATCAGTTGAAATGAATTTACACCACAGTGGCTAAATCCATCATTGACATAGAATTCATAAGGAGTCCAAGCAGAAGCCATGTGACCATCAACTTTTATTTGATACTCCAAGATTCTTTCATCTAGAATCGTATTATCAGGTGTGGTAGCAATTCTATTGACAAAATCCTGTACTGAATTACTCCCTATGGTGGCACCGTTTACTCCGACTATGGTTGTTTGCATGATTGCATCTTTCAGAAATGCCTGCTCTACCAAAATCGGATTCTTGGATTTCATGCCTTCAAAAAGCGATGAAATAACTTTTTCTACTTCTACTTGATCAGTTTGAGCAAAACTTATCATGGTCTGAGCGATCATGATGAAAGCGATTATTAAATATTTTTTCATTTCTTTTTAATATCTCCTCCCGTGTTTGTTTTAATATCTATCAAGATTGGATTGCCTACGTAAGTGATTTTTGCAGCTGTTGCTGCTGAACCTACAATGGATTCTTTAACTTGAAATTCACCTTTAGCAGCAGTGTTTGCCAAAATTTCAGCATTTATAACCCTTAAGTTTTTTCCATCAATATCTGCATTGGTGTAAGCTTTCAAGTCTAAATTATTCGCATTTCCTTTAATTGCAATTTTTGAATTGGTAGAAGCTTCTATAAATAAGTTTTCTGCCTCTACGGCTACTTCAATATAAGCATTTGCATTACTATAGAGATAAACATTTGTCCCAGAAAGTTCATTGTTAGCAAAAACTTTTGCACTTGTAGAAGCTTGAATTTCGTCGATATCGATGTAGGTAATAGTCACTTTCACTGAACTAGATCTGAAATTCCCACGTCCAAGCTTGACATCTAAGATATCCTCTGAAACGTTTGTTTCTATTTTGTCTAACTCGATTCCCGAAGCAACAATTGAGATTGAGTTTTTGTCTCCTTTTACCAATTCCGCTTCTATAGAATTAGAAACTTTGATGCTAGAGAAATCTCTTAAGTCTCTCGTCTCTTTATTTGTTTGTGCTTGAGCTGCAATGGCCACAAAAGAGATAAGAAAAATGAATAATGCGCTTACTTTTTTCATGATTTTTTTGTTTACACTCCTCCATAAAGTTTGAAGGTCATGTTTCGCAAATCAGGGTTGTTGACAGCATAATGCATGGCTTCTGCAATTTCTGAAGGGTGAACCCAATCAGTAAATTCAGCATCAGGCATAGATTCCCTGTTTGGTGGGGTATCGATTATGCTTGGTACAAAAATGTGTGATCTGATTTTTGTTCCCTTTGATTCTTCAGCAACGTAATCTGCGAGACTGACCACCATCCCCTTACTCAAAGCGTATGCCACAACATTCTTCCCATCTTCAGGTTGTAACGCAGGCCTTGCACCTACAAACAAGAAATTTCCTTTATTAGCCTTTTTGAACATGGGTAAAAAGTTTTTGACCATATTGAAGGAAGAGAAAAAATTCAGTTTGACCATTTCATTGATGTCATCGGTAGATGTTTCTTCTATGTTTCCGCCTGCATATCCACCAACCAAAAGAATGATAGCTTCTACTTCACCATATTGCATGATATATTCTTTAGCAAAATCAGCAGCAGATTTATCATCGGTAACATCTACTTCATAAACATCATCGGCTTCTTCGATTTCATCTCCAGATCCAGGAAGGATGGTTGCAATTATTTTGTACCCTTCACGCTTAAATTTTTCAATTACTGCACTTCCAAGATTTCCGGCTCCACCGGTTACGATTATATTCCGATCCATATTTAGTTTATTATTATGTTTGCATTATCATCTAAAATTAAAGGTTAATTTCTCGAAAGCATTATGAATTTCAAAAAATCCGCAGTCCAAGTTGTAGAAAATGAGAAGAGAAAAATCTTTCTAATTAAATTAGTCGTATTTTTAGTCTTGGTAATTTTGATTCCAATTGTACCTTTTCTCAATGATTTTATTTTTTCTAATTCCTTTATGTATCAATTTTACTCCTCTTTAATATTTCTTTTTGGGGCAAATTTGATTATTTCATTAGGAAGAATAATTGCTGCAAAATTTTACATTCGGCGAATTGCTGAGCAAAGAATTCACGGAAATTTTCTACTTGGGATTACTTGGATTTCCAACATTTTGAATGTCATTGCTTTTCTGATTGCATTTATGTTTTTGTTTGCAATCAAGCCACTCGAATTTCTGACGAGCCTTACAATCGTAGCAGCAGCTATTGCAATTCTAAGCAAAGACTATGTCACCAATATGATTAATGGTCTAATCATCATGTTCACAAATCAATTTTCCTTAGGAGACCAAATCAAAATAGGAGAACATTTTGGGAGACTTTCAGATATTACACTTTTAAACTTGGTATTGAAAAATGACAATGAAGACTCGATTATTATTCCAAACAATTTAGTGTTTGCTGCTCAAGTAGTCAATCAAAATCCATTCAGGAAGAAAGTTCAAGTATATTTTGAAGTGCCTTTGGGTACTGTGATTTCAACCCAAGAAGTAGAAAATGAAATATCTTCCTATTTGTTAGATCAGGGTGAAGATGTAGCCGAAATGGAGCTTTCTGTTTCCTTGGCAGAATTACTAAAAGACTGCAAGAAGTTTGAAATTAAGGCTTTCGATAAACCAAATAATGCACAAAAGTTAGAAAAATTGCTCAAAGAAGGTATTTTAAAATTCATAGATGAAATCAAAAAGTGAGAATTACTTCGATCAGGTTTTTCAAGTTGTAAAATTGATCCCAAGAGGGAAAGTGACTTCATATGGAGCAATAGCAAACTATCTTGGGCTAAAAAGTGGGGCAAGAATGGTTGGCTATGCGATGAATGCTTCACATGGGGAAAAGGATGTCCCAGCACATAGAGTTGTAAATCGGAATGGGGTGCTCACAGGAAAACATCACTTCTCTTCACCGAAAGAAATGGAGGAGCTTTTAGAAAAAGAGGGTGTGGTGGTAGAAGATGATCAAGTTTTGGATTTTGAAACTGTTTTTTGGGATCCTAGTAAATACCTGTTATAAGTATTTTTACAAGTTTAAACGGTTATATACGACAAAATAAATCTTTTTTTGACATTTTTTAACGTTTTTTGACTTTTGAGTATGCTTTTTGCAAAAAAGCTTTCAAATAACATTTGATATGGAAGCGGAATTAAAAAGTCACATCGCAGAAAACCTTAGAAAACACAGAGTTTTAAGAGGATACACTCAGGAATACATCGCTGAGTACTTAGGAAAAAGAGATTATACTGCTTACTCGCGATACGAGCAAGGAAGGTCAAATCTTAAGATGGAAGATGCCATCAAGCTTGCAAATTTATACGAAGTAGATGTTCAGGAATTGATTTCTGTTACACCTTCTGTATCGGCCTATTCTGATAATGGTAAAAAGTCAAATGGACTTTTATCTATTTTAGTAGATCTTGATGGTTCCAATCATACCTTAGAAGGAAATATCAACAAATTGAAAAAAATCAACGAGATGTTAGCCAAGAACGAAATTTAATTATTTCTTTCTGATCAAAAATAATCCAAGATACATCAATAGGCCATTTAAGATAAGTGCTTCAAAGCCGAATTTATAGCCCCAAAGTATTTTTTCTGAATTTTGACTGATTAGGAAAGTAATAATTGGGGCTACAATTGCCAAATAGGGAACAAGTTTGTCTTTTACCTGAAATTTGGTAAACAAGCCAAATGCGTATAATCCAAGTAGCGGACCGTAAGTATAACCCGCAATTACAAAAACTGCATTTATTACGCTTTGATCATTTATCCATCGAAACATCAAGATTACAAAAAACATCACAGCAGTAAATACGAGGTGAACCTTCTTTCTCAGCTTTACTTGCTCATTCTTAGGGTATTTTTTCTCAATTTCTAAAAAATCATAACAATACGAAGTTGTTAATGCGGTTAGCGTGGAGTCGGCGCTAGAGTAAGCTGCTGCCGTGATACCTAAGACAAAAACGATTCCAGCAAAAGCAGTAAATTCTGTAGTCGCTAAAAGAGGATATAAATCATCAGACCTTGTAGGAATGGCTATACCATGTGTTTCAGCATAGAGGTAAAGCAGAACACCTAGGGAAAGAAAAAGTAAATTCACGAAAACTAGGATGATGGTAAACCAGAACATGTTTTTCTGTGCGTCTCCGATGTTTTTACAGGTTAGATTTTTTTGCATCATATCTTGGTCTAAGCCAGTCATGACAATAGTGATAAAAGCTCCAGAAATAAATTGCTTGAAAAAATTTTGTCCCGATTGCCAATTCCAGTTAAAAATTTCTGATCTAGAATCTGATGCTACCGTGTTTATGTATTCGGAAATGGTGAGAATTCCTAAATCTCGCCCAATAAGATAAATACTCACAAGAACTGCTGCAAGCATGAAAAATGTTTGAAGAGTATCAGTCCAAACGACAGTTTTGATTCCTCCACGATGGGTGTAGAGCCAAATCAAAGACACTGTAATCAAAACAGATACCCAAAATGGGATTCCCCATTGATCAAAAAGTATCAATTGTAAGACTCCTGCCACTAAAAACACCCTGATAGAAGAACCTAATGTTCTAGATAGAATAAAGAAAAAAGCCCCAGTTTTGTAAGACCAAAATCCAAATCTATTCTCTAAATACGCATAAATTGACACTAAATTCAATCTATAGTAAAGAGGTAATAAAACTTTGGCAATCACAAAATACCCTAATGTATATCCCATTACCACTTGGAAATAATTGAAATTACTGTTACCAACCTCGCCAGGTACAGAGATGAATGTAACACCAGACAAGGATGCTCCAATCATTCCAAAAGCAACCAAAAACCAAGGAGATTGTCTATCTCCTGTGAAAAAAGTATCTTTAGAAATGTTTCTTGAGGTAAACCAAGATATCAGAAACAACAGTGCAAAGTATGAGGTTATTACTACAAGAACTAAATTTGAATCCATAGAGAATTTATGATAAGGCATGCTAAATTGTCTATAATAATTAAATTTGCAAAATGAATCAACAAACACAAGCGCATCCGGAGTTAGACGAAGTAGAAGTTTTACTAGAGGATTTGGTAGATATTGAGGAGAGTGACCTTGTTGTTTTCAATGACGATGTCAACACTTTCGAGCACGTTACCAAAATTCTTATCAAAGTATGTAATCATACTACAGAGCAAGCAGAGCAGTGCACTTTTATTATCCATTACAAAGGAAAGTGCGCTGTCAAAAAGGGGAGTATTGAGAAATTGAAGCCTATGTGTCAGGCAATCTTAGATGCAGGTATTCAAGCTGCCATTCTTTAATTTTGATAGCCAGTGAATTTCCCTTCAAAATTGATAGAAGATGCTGTAAATGAAATCAGCCGCCTCCCTGGAATAGGCAAAAAAACAGCATTAAGGCTCGCTTTACACCTTCTCAAGCAGAACGAATCTGTAACAACATCACTTTCTCAATCGATCACAAAATTGAGAACTGAGATCAAATATTGTCAAATCTGCCATAATATTTCTGATGCAGATACATGCAGTATTTGTATGAGCCAGAGAAGAAATCGTAAAATTATCTGTGTAGTTGAAGAAATACCTGATGTATTGGCTATTGAAAACACCTCACAATATGATGGTCTCTATCATGTGCTAGGTGGAGTAATCTCCCCGATACAAGGCGTTGGTCCTGACGAATTAAAAATTGACTCTTTGTTCAGTCGAATAACTATTTCAGATCAAGATAATCATGTTGAAGAAGTAATATTAGCACTTCCTGCTACGATGGAAGGTGATACAACTTCTTTTTATATTACTCGAAAGCTCAAAGAGTATGGCGTAAAAGTAAGTACAATTGCGCGAGGAATTCCTGTAGGAGGAGAGTTAGAATATACTGACGAAGTTACCTTGGGTCGAAGTATTTTGACAAGAGTGAATTATTCTGCTGATTGATAATTTCCTTTGCTCAATTGAAAAGCGTTTCTATATTTGCAGTCCAATAGGGGGGTACCTTCCCGAAATTCTTCGGGACTAGATCGTCCCGACTGTTGTCGGGAAGACCACTGAGTTACTCAGGGCAAAAATATAAGGGGGATTAGCTCAGTTGGCTAGAGCGTCCCGACTGCTGTCGGGAAGACCACCGAGTTACTCGGGAGAAAAATATAAGGGGGATTAGCACAGTTGTCTAGATCGTCCCGACTGCTGTCGGGAAGACCACCGAGTTACTCGGGAGAAAAATATAAGGGGGATTAGCACAGTTGTCTAGATCGTCCCGACTGCTGTCGGGAAGACCACCGAGTTACTCGGGAGAAAAATATAAGGGGGATTAGCACAGTTGTCTAGATCGTCCCGACTGCTGTCGGGAAGACCACCGAGTTACTCGGGAGAAAAATATAAGGGGGATTAGCACAGTTGTCTAGATCGTCCCGACTGCTGTCGGGAAGACCACCGAGTTACTCGGGAGAAAAATATAAGGGGGATTAGCACAGTTGTCTAGATCGTCCCGACTGCTGTCGGGAAGACCACCGAGTTACTCGGGAGAAAAATATAAGGGGGATTAGCACAGTTGTCTAGATCGTCCCGACTGCTGTCGGGAAGACCACCGAGTTACTCGGGAGAAAAATATAAGGGGGATTAGCACAGTTGTCTAGATCGTCCCGACTGCTGTCGGGAAGACCACCGAGTTACTCGGGAGAAAAATATAAGGGGGATTAGCACAGTTGTCTAGATCGTCCCGACTGCTGTCGGGAAGACCACCGAGTTACTCGGGAGAAAAATATAAGGGGGATTAGCTCAGTTGGCTAGAGCGCTACACTGGCAGTGTAGAGGCCACCGGTTCGAATCCGGTATTCTCCACCAAGGCTTGCAATTTTGTGAGCCTTTTTTCTTGGAACACAGTTGTGAAGAGCGTCCCGACACCTGTCGGGAAGGCCACCGGTTCGAATCGGGGGTCGTGTACTGAAATAGGTTGACACAATTTTACTAGAAATTGTAAACCTATAATCGGACAAAATGCGAAAGACAGAAAAATTCTCTGAGGAGGCAAAGAGAAAAATTGTTATGGAAGTACTATCAGGTACTTTGACTAAAGAACAAGCAAGGCATGTTTATGGAATTAAAAGTAAATCCGCTATCTTGGAATGGATGAGGATTTTTGCTGGTTTAGAAAGGAGAGTTCCTAAGGACCCTCTTCCGATATTAAGAAACATGTCAGAAAAACAGGATTCCAACAACGAGTTAAAAGCTCGTATTAAGCAACTTGAAGAAGAGTTGAAGCTTAGCCAGTTAAAGGGCAGGGCATATCAGATCATGGTCGATATTGCCAAAGAAGAATATGGGCTGGATCTTGAAAAAAAGTCTGGTGCCAAGCAGTTCAAAGACTCAAAGAAGAAGAGCCAAGGATAAGCTTGGCTCAACTTTGTGGATTGTTTGGCAAGAGCAGACAAGGTTACTATAAAGGTATCAATAATGTTTGTAAAGAGGCATTTGAGGAAGATTTGGTGCTAAGTTTTGTTCTCAAGATCAGGAAGAAGGCTAAAACATCCAGGTGGGGGTTGAGAAAAATGTATTCTTTGATAAAGAAAGATTTAACCCTACATAAAATCAAGATAGGCAGAGATAAACTGTTTGATCTGCTTCGTATGAACGGATTATTAGTTACTAAGAGAAAAAGGAGGTTTTTCACTACCCAGAGCCATCATTGGCTAAGGAAGTACCATAATCTTGTTGAAAATATGGTTGTCTCAAGACCCAACCAGTTATGGGTCTCCGATATTACCTATGTCGAGCTTAACAGGGAAGTCATGTATCTGTATCTTATTACAGATGCTTATTCCCAGAAAATAGTGGGCTGGAATCTTTCTTTTGACCTGAAGGCTGAATCGGCGCTTGATGCCCTAAAAATGGCTTTTCAATCTCAGAAATACATTGAACCATACTCCCTGATTCATCACTCAGACCGTGGGGTACAGTACTGCAGTTATGATTACACGGACCTTTTAAAAAAGAAAAAAGTCTGGATCAGTATGACGAAGCCTGCCTCCCCACATGAAAATGCCATAGCAGAAAGAGTAAACGGTATTCTTAAAGAAGAGTGGTTGGATGATATTGCTAGAGAACAAGGTGTCAATGCACAAAAATATATAAGTCAGATCATCAAAATCTATAATGATATGAGACCGCACGAAGGACTGGGGAGTAATCTTACGCCAAACCAAGTACATGACGAAGGTTTTCTAAGGCATGATACCGAACGCGTTATTGGGAATAAGTACAGCTGGAAAAAGAAGACCGAACCTGTTAAGATCCGGTCTGAAAATAGCAACACTATCGGACCAAACGACTATTCCTTGGCAAGTTGCTCCTCAGCAGAGCTTGCCTCCGCTTCATCGTGGTATTGTAAGTTATCCCAAACTTCTTAGAAATTGAAATACTAACTATATTTGAACAATAAAAGTGTCAACCATTTTCAGGACGAGACAGGGGGTATTCTCCACAATGGCTTGCAATTCTGCAAGCCTATTTTCTTGATAGATAGTAGATTTTAGAGCGTCCCGACACCTGTCGGGAAGAAAACCTGATCGTCTTGAAATTCGGTACTCTCAATAAAGAGGCTGTCTTAAAAGTAAATTTGAATAAATTTAAATTTTAAAAACAGCCTAATTTAGCAATAGAGGCCGATTTTCAACAAATCGGCTTCTTATTTTTTGAACTCTAGTCAAAAAGCATGGTTTATTACTCTATCTGATTTGGTGATGTTTCTCTTATATTTTTGATTTAAATCTTCCCGAAAATGATAATTATGCTGCTTTTGCTGCCTTTCTGGAAAGGTTGTGGGCGATTGCATGAAGACCTGTTTCAATTTCCACCTTTTCCAGTCCCCTGAGCACATACCTCTTCATCCCCTTGTTTTGCTTAAGGTGTCCGAATACAGGTTCGACGTCTGTGGCCCGCTGCTTTCTTTTTTGGATTCCCTCGGGAGAGGTCAGCTTTTGTTTTGCTTCTGATTTATACCGTTCCAATGCCCTGTTGACTTCAATGGTTTTGTTTCCCTTTCCCGGCCTGCAGGAAGCAGCCAAAGGACATCCCACACATTTTGATGCTGTATATCTTGCGTATTCTTGTTTGTATCCTGTCGCTGTTGTCCTGGTTCTGGTACCGTTCCTTTCCATTGGCTGTCCCATCGGGCAGATACACCTGTCCTTTTGGCTGTCGTAATACAGGTTTTCAAGTAGTCTGTATTCCCTGTTTTTCTTGTTTTCTTCTCTGAGTTCCTTATGGAAGTAATTATACTTTACATACGCTGATGTACCGTTCTGCTCGAGGGCAGCATAGTTTTCCTCGCTTCCGTACCCCGCATCGGCAGTCAGCGTTTCGGGATAAGCTCCGTACATCTGCCGGTAGGCATCGATATGCGGGATAAGTGTGGTGGTATCGTTGGGTTTTTGGTGCAGGGTATAGTTGACCACAAAGTGTCCGTGGGTACTGAGCTGGAGGTTATAGCCGGGTTTAAGCTGCCCGTTTTTCATGTGATCTTCCTTCATCCGCATGAAAGTGGCATCTTCATCGGTTTTTGAATAGCTGTTGCGTTCCAGTAAGGTCTTCTCCTTCTGTTCATATTCGGCAAGCTTTCCTGGCCAGTTTTTCTCTGCATACCTGAGCTTCTGTCTCACTTTGGGATCAACTTCTTTGCCCTGTAGTGCCGTGTTGATCTTCTCAACGGTTTCAAGTACTTTTTGGGGACTGGGATTCTCAAACTTCTCTTCGGGCTGTCCGAGTTCTTCCTTTGCCGTATCGGCAGCGTAATCCCAGAGCTCCTGAAGCTGCTTTGCAATCCTCTCCCTGCTCTTCTTGACAGCCTTTCCCCAGACAAAGGTGTACCTGTTGGCGTTGGCCTCTATTTTAGTCCCGTCTGTATAAACGTCTTTTATGTCCAGAAGCCCTTCGTCGTAAAGCATGAGCACTACCTGTGAAAAAATCTCCCGGATCACTTCACGGAGCTTTTCCCCCCGGAAACGATTGATGGTATTATGGTCGGGTCGCTGCATGCCCGAGAGCCACATGAAACCGATATTTTCACGGACAGCTTTCTCAAGCTTACGGGAGGAATAGCAGTTTTCCAGATAACCGTATATTAGTACCTTCAACAGCATACGGGGATGGTAACTGCTCGCTCCCATATTGCTGTACTGCGAAAAGATCGGCTGGATGTTTATCTTGTCTACGACCGTGCTGACTACACGGACGGGATGCTCTGATGGAAGAAGGTCACCCAAATTGTGGGGAAGGAGCATCAACTGGTTGTGATCATAGTCTTTAAAGACTATATTTGAGTCTTGTTTTTGCACACCTCAAAATAACAATTTTGAGTTAAACAAGAAAAAGGCTACCCGAGAAATTTGGTAACCTTTCATTTTTTTTAAAAAGAGACTTATGAGACAGCCTCTTTGTTTATTTTCCTTGATGTATTTTACCTACATTCTATTCTCGACTAAGACGAACAAGTACTATGTTGGTTCTACTGATGATTTAGAATCGAGGCTAAGGCATCATAATGCAGGGTCAACTCCATCTACTAAATCAGGTTCGCCGTTTTGGGAAATTGTATATGCAGAACAATTTGAAGACAAGACTTTATCACTTAAACGAGAAATTGAAATAAAGAGGAAAAAGTCAAGAAAGTATATTGAATGGCTTGTTCAAAACCAATCAGGTTTCGGTGATTAAAAATGAACATGCAACAACTTTATTCATTGAATAAAAGTCCATTATAAGTTCTCAAATCTTATGGAACAGTACTCAGTCCTCCAATTTTTTTTCAAGCTCAAATTATTTGCCTTAAGGCGCAATCCAATTCATTTCCCAATCGTCATTGTTTTTGGAAAACTCTACTCTTAGATGCTCTTGTGCATTAAGTTGTAGAGCATCTATATGGTTGGGTGAGATTTTGATTACTGTAAAGTTTTCATCATCCATTGTTTCTGGCCATTGATGTGCCTCTTCTGGGTGGGCAATTCTGCTACCAGGCGCCACCCTTGGATTGTAAGCTTTCTTACCATCTCCTTGAACACGTGTCCACATTTTGGTGCTCAGATCATCTCTTTGATGAACTGTAGCTTGACCTTTAACTCGGATTTGTATTTTCTTATTTGGATGATATAAGAGGACAGCCACTTTGGGATTTGTATTGGCGTGGAAGACTTTGCGTGTTCTAGAATCACTGAATATATAAAAATTCAAATCATCATCTACTTCCCTCAAGACTACATAGCGCAGGTCTAGATCTTCCTCAGTTTGTGTGGCTAGTGCGATATAGCGAAATGGGTGCTTGTGATCAAGTGCACCTCGGTGAAGTTCATGTCTAACAGAATGGAAGATTTCTGATAAAGATTCTTGTTCGTGAAATAACATTATTGTTCAATTGAATCGGCTTCAAAATAGATCAATCCACTTTCTTCAACCTCAAAACGCAATTCTATTGGGTTACAACAAACTTCACAATCCTCTATGTATTGCTGTCTTACTATGGAGGGGTCTAGGAGCATAGAAATTTCCTCAGAGCAGTAAGGGCAATAAAAAAAGTGTTCGATCATGAAATATTAACTTTTTGTTTTCTCAAAAGGTTTTGCCCTTCTTTAATATTATTTAAAGATTGGTTATTAGAGATTATTCAAAAAATATAGGAAGTTTTAAACGATTCAAAAATGTTAATAACGTCAGTTAAATGACGGAATTAATGTTAATACCGTCAATTAACTGACGAAATTAATGTTAATACCGTCAGTATATTTGCGATTTAACTTAATTTTATTCAACTTTGTGTTGATTAACAGTTGTTTAAATGAAATACCCAAGAGCAATATTATCTTTATTTCAAAAAAAACTACGTCCCAACAAGGTTGTTTTGCTTATTGGACCTAGAAGGGTAGGAAAAACTGTGTTTATTAAGAACTATTTGAAAACCTTACCGGAGGGCGATTGCTTAGTTTTAAATGGGGATGATGTTTTAGATATAGGTTTGCTGAGTGAAAGATCGGTTGCTAATTATAAAAGGTTGTTGGAAGGAAAATCGTATTTAATCATCGATGAAGCGCAACATATTCCTGACATCGGCATGATTCTAAAATTGATTGTGGATAGTATTGATGGGATAAAAGTCATCGCTTCGGGTTCTTCTGCTTTTGACCTTTATCACCAAGTAGGAGAACCTCTCGTTGGTCGAAAAAGTACACTTTATCTTTATCCATTAGCTCAAATGGAAATTAGTAAACTTGAAGATTTTCGAACAACAATCATCAACAGAGAAGAAAGGCTAATCTTTGGGAGTTATCCAGAGCTTGATCAATATCCGAATTGGAAAGACAAGGAAGAATATTTAAAGGAAGTCATGAATGATTATTTACTGAAGGATATTTTGATTTATGATAACTTACGAAATTCAGCTAAGCTCTTTTCCCTTTTGAAGTTGATTGCATTTCAAATTGGCAAGGAAGTTTCGCTGGAGGAATTAGGCAAGCAATTGGGAATGTCCAAGAATACAGTGGAGCGATATTTGGATCTCCTGTCAAAAGTATTTGTAGTGTACAAAGTTGGAGGTTATAGTAAAAACTTGCGGAAAGAAATTTCCAAAAGTAGTCGATGGTATTTTTATGATAACGGGATCCGAAATGCCATTATTCAGAATTTCAATAGATTGGATATGCGTATGGATGTTGGCGACTTGTGGGAGAATTATCTAGCTATGGAAAGACTCAAATATCAGAGTTACCATCAGATCAATTGTAATAATTACTTTTGGAGAACTTATGATCAGCAAGAATTGGACTGGGTTGAAGAAGAAGGTGATCAGCTGAGAGGTTTTGAATTCAAGTATCAACTTAATAAAAGTATCAAGCCGCCAGCAGCATGGAGAAAGGCCTATCCTGAAGCGAAGTTTGAAGTGATCCATCAGGACAATTATCTAGATTGGATAAAGTAAAAATGGCTCCCGATTGAGGAGCCTTTTTTATTTGTGAGCTTAAGTGGTATATACAGAATTAAATAGCACATAATCTGTGGTAAGGTCTGAACCCCATCCTATACCTTGTTCTTTCCCATTGTTGACTTCCAAATGAATCCTGATTTGAGATTCTCTAAGGAGTTTTTTGATATAATTTTTATCTATGGGAAGCGGTTGCCCCTTTTCCAAAACTTGAATCAAATGTTCAGAATCTCCGATAAATAGATTCACTTTTTTGTAATTGAAGTTGATACCTGCATTGCCACAAGCAGCAATAATTCTTCCCCAATTGGGATCACGACCAAACATCGCAGTCTTGACCAATGTGGAATCAGAAATCGCTCTGACAAGCTTCCTTGCCGTTTCTTCTGTTCTAGCTTTGGTAACTTTATACTCTATAAACTTCGAAGCTCCTTCACCATCAGACACAATTAGTTTTGCTAGATGGGTCATTAGCTCAAGTAATTTTTCTCTAAAAATAATATACTCAGGTTCGTCTTCTTTAGCTATTATTTTATTTTGAGCCATTCCGTTAGCCATAATAGCAACCATATCATTTGTGGAAGTATCGCCATCTACGGTAATCATATTGAAAGAGCGATCTACACAATATCTTAGTGCTTTATCTAAAAGTTTTTTGTCAATATTAAGATCAGTCACAATAAAATTGAGCATTGTTGCCATATTAGGATGAATCATTCCTGACCCCTTAGCTATTCCTCCCATGTTGATTTCTTTGCCATCATGGACGAATTCTACAAATCCTTCTTTGGCAAAAGTATCAGTAGTCAAAATAGCATTTGCCACAAAAGAGCCTGCTTTCGCATCATCGCTTAGTTTGTGAATGTTATTTCTGATGCCTTCTACCACATCCTCTGTTGGGAATGGCTCACCAATCAGCCCCGTAGAAGCAAGAATCACATCTTCCTCAGGGATATTCAGTAATTCTGCCGTGACTTTCATCATAGCTTCAGCACCCAATCTACCTTGTTCTCCTGTGCAGGCATTTGCATTTCCTGCATTACATACGATCACTTGCGCTTGATTATTTGCTATATTCCTTTCGCTAATCTCAATCGGTTCGGCGCGGACTTTATTTTGCGTAAATACAGCTGCTGCTGCTGCTGGTACTTCAGAGTAAATAATTGCCAAGTCCCTGCGCATAGATTTCACACCTGTGTGTGCACCCCAGCATTTAATTCCTTTTACATTTGTAATATTCTTGATCATAACTTTTTCTTAAGGTCTGAGTGGTGTTTGTTCTAAACCTGTTTTTTCATCTAAACCAAGCATCAAATTCATGTTGTGAACTGCTTGACTTGCGGCTCCTTTGAGTAAATTATCTATAGCGGAAATAGCGATTACCCTATCTGTTCTTTGATCCCAAAAGGGGAAAATATCACAATAATGACTTCCTCGAACATCTTTGATACTTGGAGCGCTATTTCGAATTCTGACAAATGGTTTTTCTTTGTAAAAATCAGTATACATTGAAATTAAGCTTTCTTGATCAAGTTTCCTAGTAGTGTTTGCGTAGGATGTAGCTAAAATGCCCCTATCAATCGGCAATAAGTGCGGGGTAAATTGAACTTGCACTTTTGATTTTCCTAAAATTGAAAATTGCTCTTCAATTTCAACTGTATGTCGATGAATTCCAATACCATATGCTTTGAAGTTTTCATTTACATTTGAAAAATGCGTGGTGTCATTCGCTTTTATACCTGCTCCTGTCAATCCCGATTTTGCATCAATGATGACAGAACCTTCTTGAATTAAACCCGCTGAGATAAGTGGAGCAAGGCTCAAAATAGATGCTGTCGGATAGCAACCTGGATTTGCAACCAAACTACTTTTTTTGATTTGGTCAGCAAATAATTCTGGCTGACCATATACAGCATGTTCAAAACCCTCTATGAAAACGTGGTCTTTTTGGTACCAATTTTTGTAAACCTCTGGTGTAGAAAGTCTGAAGTCACCAGATAAATCGATGATTTTACTTTTCTTATGCTTCCACTTTTTGACAAAATCCATAGACACGCCGTGAGGAAGGGCTAAGAAAATCACATCAAGTTCGGATTCTTTTATCACATCAGCACTTTCCAATTCTTGATCTATAATTCCTAAAAATTGAGCATGTAAATCTGAGAACAGCTTCCCTTGGTGTCTTTCTGAAGTGATGTGTTTGATGGTAACATTTTCATGCTGACAAAGAAGTCTTGCGAGTTCAGAACCAGTAAACCCAGTCGCACCAACGATAGCTATCTTATGTTTTTTATTTTCCATTTTTCTCTCCTTCCTTCATTTTTAAAACCTTCTCTAAAGCCTTCAAAAATGAGTTCAATTCAGTTTTACTTATATTTAGTGCAGGAACCAATCTAAGCACATTTACAGCGGTTGCGTTTGCAACGACTCCCTCCTTAAGAAGCTGCTGCATATAAGGCAGAGCCGGTTCCGTGAGTTCTACTCCGATCATCAAACCTAAACCTCTAACTTCTTTGATCACTGGAAATTTCTCCTTCAATTCATTAAGTCGCTTCATCAGCCAATCCCCCTTTTCTTTAGCTGCTTGTGTGAGGTTTTCTTCCACTATTGCTGAAAGAGTAGCCATAGAAGCAGCTGCTGCGAGCGGGTTTCCGCCGAAAGTAGTTCCATGATCGCCAAATTGAATAGCATTGGCGATCTTTTCATTACATAAAAATGCACCGATAGGCATACCACCTCCAAGCCCTTTGGCAGAAGTCAAAATATCAGGTTGGACTCCATAATGGTCTTTGGCAAACCAATTACCTGTTCTTCCAATACCAGATTGAATCTCATCAAATATTAATGCAATGTTGTTTTCGTCACAAATTTTTCTCAAACCTTCTAGATATTCTTTGTTGGCAGGCCTGATCCCTCCTTCACCTTGAATAGGTTCTACAATTATTCCAGCTATTTCTTCGGAAACAATCGCTTTTATGGCGTCCAAATCATTAAAAGGAACTTGTACAAATCCTTGTGGAATTGGAGCAAACCCTTCTTGATATTTCGGTTGACCTGTTGCGATTGTAGCGAGCGTTCTACCGTGAAATGAATTTTGCATAGAAACAATCTTTCCACCTCGGCCTATGCTATGTGCATATCTACGTGCGATTTTGATCGCTCCTTCTACAGATTCTGCACCGCTATTTGTGAAAAAAACCCTGTCTAATTTTGAGATCTTGACCAAGAGTTCCGATAGTGCGACTTGCATTGGGCTTACAAAAAAATTACTGATATGCATCAGTTCAGCTGCTTGGTCTTGAATAGATTTGACCACTTTTGGGTGGCAATGACCAACATTCGTCACTGCAATTCCTGCGAGCATATCGATATATTCTTTGTTTTCTATATCCCATAACCTACTTCCTGAACCTTTCAAAAAAGTGATTGGAATTCGGTTGAAAGTAGGTAAGTAATACTTCTTGTCTATGGTGTGTAAATCTATATTTTCCATGGATTATTGTGTGATTGTTGTTCCTAATCTTATGTTTTTTTCAAAAAAATCTAATAGTTGTTCTGGTTTCGTCCCGTTAATAATCAAAGCATTTTTCACTCCTTTTTTTAGTGCTAATTCACAAGATTGAATTTTTGGAATCATTCCTCCCTGAATAATTGAACCATATAATTTTGGAAGATCTTCTAATGGAATTGTTGAAATCAAGGAAGCAGGATCCGGATAGTTTTCATATAAGCCATCTACATCTGTCAATGAAATGTAATAGTCTGCATGAAGGGCAGAAGCTATTTCTCCAGCAAAATCATCTGCATTTACATTGTATGCTATACCAGATTCATCAGCACCTATACATGCGATTACAGGAGTATAGTGATTTGATAAAAGTGATTGAATCAGACTTGAGTCCACTTTTTTGACTTGTCCAACTCTTCCTAAATCGATGTTGTCAAGTTCTCCAGATGCGTTTTTTCTGCTCAATATTTTTTTTTCAACTTGAACCATTCCTGCGTCCAAGCCTGAAAGCCCTACGGCAGATAAGTTGTTATTCGAAAATAATTGAACAAGATCAGCATTGACTTCACCGATCAAAGTTTTTTGGATTTCAAAAAGTGCCTCAGCATTGGTTTGTCGTTGACCTTCAATAAATTCAGAAGTGATTTGAGCTTTCTCTAAGGCCTTATTGATAAATGGGCCTCCGCCATGAACAAGAACTATTTTATGACCAGCTAATTTAAGCGTATTGAGTGCGCTTGCGATTTGTAATTTTAATTCTTGATTGATCATGGCATTCCCACCATATTTGATGAGAAGCGTTGCGGGTTGCATGATTGTTTATATTTAGATGAAAAGATTTTCTATTTAGTTATGATTTTTAAAATTTCGAAATTTTATTTTATTAAATCATTAATTAACATATTTCTTCCTTTTGATCAAATACCATTCCATCTAGACCATATATTATTTTAAATTTGTCTAAAACATCAAATCCCTTAGATCTGTTAAAAAAACCCTTAGAATAAGTATAGTTTTTGGGGAGATTAGAATTTTGATTGTTAATTTGGCAGGATTAATTTTATTTTTGTCAGGTTATATAATTTGCTATTTATGTCAACAGTCGATTTAGGAATTGGTAGTCAAATCAGACACCCAAAGTTTGGAAAGGGAGTAATCGTGGAGGTAGATGCTACCTATTATAAAATCTATTTTAACTTTATTGCTGAGGTAAAAACTATTGCTAGGGACTTTCCAAATTTTGAAATGATTGAAAAAAAGGAATCAGATTTTCAAGCAATTTCAATTTTTGATATTGAAAAGGCAGTTGAAAATGTGATAAAAAGAAATCAGCCAAAAGCAGAAGTTTCGAAAGTGGAAATGGCTCAAAAATGGATCAAAGGGAATTTGATAATGAATCCATTCAATCCTGAACTAAGCAATAAAGAAATACCTATCGAAACTTTCTTTCATAAAATCGTGATGGTAAGAGAACGCTTGCGTGTACTTGAACAAAATATCAATAATCATCCAAAGCTTGATGATGAAGATCGAGTTCATCTGCAGCAATATATCACTAGAGCTTATGGTTCACTGACTACATTCAATATTCTCTTTGCAAACAAATCAGACCATTTTAAAGGTGCAGGAAAAGAGGAATAAATTCTGACTTCGAAAAAACATTTTTAAAAGTAAAAGGGCCTATTTAACTTGATTAAATAGGGCCTTTTTTTTATTAAAGATTTGAATTTCAATTATTCTGTCACGACCATTTTGAAGCCTTCACCATGAATCGTGATAATTTGAACTCTAGGATCTTCTTTAAGAATTTTCCTTATTTTGCTTAAGTAAACATCCATGCTTCTAGCATTGAAATAGCTATCATCTCCCCAAATTTGCTTCAAAGCATGACTTCTATTTACCAGTTTATTCATTTCCGAAGCAAGTAACCTGATCAACTCATTTTCCTTTGAGGTCAGTTTATGCTTTCCGCTTGGCCCTTCAATTTGCTGCTCGTCGTAGTGAAGCGTAAAATCTCCAAAAACCAGTGTTTTTAGATTTTGATTTTCCACATTTTTTTGAGTTCTTTTGAGAATAGCTGCAATTCGAAGTAGCAATTCTTCCATACTAAAGGGTTTGGTGATGTAATCATCTGCCCCGATTTTTAATCCTTCAATCACATCTTCTTTTAGATTTTTGGCTGAGAGATAAATAATAGGAAGATCCTCCTGAACTTTCTTAATTTCTTTGCCTAAAGTAAACCCATCTTTTTTAGGCATCATGATATCCAAAATGCAAAGGTGGAATTTATCTTTTTTGAATTTGGACCACCCTTCTTCTCCATCTCTGCAGAGCGTGGTTTCGTATCCTTTCATGGTCAGATATTCATTCAAGATATCCCCAAGGTTCGGGTCATCTTCTACGATCAAAAGGTTAGGTTTACTCATTGTTTTCTTGGTAGTTTTAGTGTAAATATACTTCCTTTTCCTTGTTCGCTGCTCACCTGAATTTCACCATGGTGTGCTTCGAGCATTGTCTTGACATAAGATAATCCTAGTCCGAAACCCTTGACGTCATGCAGATTTCCCATTGGGACACGATAAAATTTATCAAAAATTTTCTTCAAAGCATCTTTTGACATTCCTATGCCATTATCCTCGATTGAAATAAACACTTCTTCCTTATTGTCCCACGCTTTAATTTTTATAGAAGGGTTTTCTTTGGAGTATTTGTTTGCATTGTCGAGTAAGTTATTGATCATATGTGATAGGTGAAAGGCATCCCCTTCGATGATTTCATTCTTGAGCTGATTCTCAAACTTGATTTCACCTCCTTTATTTTCTATTTGCAATTCAAACTGACGAACTGCTGTAGAGAGCATTTCAGGAATTTTGATTTTTTCAATCTTTAGCTTAAAATCTTTTTTATCTAGAGTGGCAGATTGAAGTACTTTCTCCACCTGAGTTCCAAGTCTTTTGTTCTCGTCTTTAATAATGCTCAAATATCTATTTCGGAATGTGTCTTGATTGGCCAAATCAGGATCCTGCAAAGCTTCTACAGCTAAGCTAACAGTAGCTATTGGAGTTTTGAACTCATGCGTCATGTTATTGATGAAATCGTTTTTGATTTCTGACAGATTTTTCTGTCTAATAATTACCTTGATCGCATATACAAAACAGAAAATTATAATTCCTATAAATATCAATGAACTCAAAACTGGTAGCCATATTTGTTGAAGTACGTAAAGTTTTTTGGTTGGGAAATTAATCATGAGGTAGTTTTCCCTACCTATAATATCACTTGGAAACAAAAGTGCCTGCTGACCATCTCTTACTAATTTAAATACATCTTTGATCGGCTTGATTGGGATTATTGTCCCTTGGTCGTCTTTGATCGCTAAATCAAAAGATTGATTGATACCTCTTTCCTTTAATAAGTTAGAAATATAAACGGCTACCTTACTTGTATCGATCCTGCTCAAGACATCCTTTTGACCTTGTAAAAGTTCTTCCATAGCTCTATTGGTGGCTTCGATTTTCTCGTTTGTTCTCCTTATTTTTTCGAAAAGATCCTTTGGTATATCATAGTCTCGCTCTATTGCTATTTCAACTCTATTAGATTTCCAACCTCGATAGGTAATTTCTGCCTGACTGAGATAGGCATATTGTCTTTCGCGCTCTTGCAAGAGCACTTGCATTTCATCTGGAGTTAATATGGAAGCTGCCGTCTCCGGGGTGAGGTTATTGAGAAAATTGTCAAGGTCTGAGAGTATTTCGATGCTAAAACCTGTGGATTCTATTATTCTTTTGAATTGTTGACTAAACTGAGGGATAGGTTGTTGCATTACTGAGTCGGCTAAGGATGGTCTCCTTCTGCTGATAGGACGCTGTATAACTTGAATCTCTATTGGATCTATTTTTTCAAACAAAGCCTGCTGCATTAGCGTGTCCTTTGCCAGATAGCTTAAATAAATATCACTAGTTTCTCCTTTTTCAAGGTATGAAATAGTAGAGTTCAATGACTGATAAATGTTTTGTTCAAATCTCTCTTCACTAATTCTAAGTGCATTACTCACCCAATAGAACTGAAACCCGATCAAGCCAAAGCTTGCGAGCGTCATCAGGATGATAATTAACTTCATTTTGGACTTAGACATGTTGCAAATTTATAGTTTATCATGAAGTCTTTGAGAGGCTTAACATCTTTTAACAGCAGTTTAGAAGTGTAAAATATTCATTTCAAAAAAACCTTTACTATTTTTGATCGTTGTTTAATTGTTTCTTAAATAAAGCGAAAGCTTGCATAATACCGAAAAGGAAGACTCAGGTCTTCCTTTTTTTTATTTTTCAATCCCTATCTTTGCCACTCAATTTATTGTTATGAAATTAATCGATCAAACTTATCAGATCCAAGGAATTGGAGTAGCTGATTTGGCAGAAAAATATGGTACACCTGTATATGTTTATGATGGTGAGAAAATTGTCAATCAAGTAAAGCTTTTGCAGGATGCATTTTCAGGTGTAAACATGAAAATAAAATATGCTACAAAGGCCCTTTCTAATATCAATATACTGAAACTGCTCAAAAAAGCTGGGACAGGCATGGATGCAGTTTCAATAGAGGAAGTCAAGTTGGGGCTGCATGTGGGGTTTGATCCGAATGAAATTATGTACACTCCAAACTGTGTGTCTTTTGATGAAATCAAGGAGGCTGTAGACATGAAAGTCATGATTAATTTGGACAATATTCCAATGTTGGAGCATTTTGGAAGGGTTTATGGAAATAGTGTACCTGTCTGCATTAGGCTCAATCCACATATTATGGCGGGAGGAAATGCAAAAATTTCTGTAGGCCACATTGATAGTAAATTTGGAATTTCAATTTTACAATTGAAGCATATTCTCAAAGTTGTAAAAGAGTATGATTTGAATGTCATAGGGCTTCATGTACACACGGGTTCGGATATATTGGAAGCAGAGGTGTTTTTAAAAGGAGCCGAAATACTATTTGATGCTGCAAAAGAATTTAAGGATTTAATGTTTTTGGATTTTGGAGGAGGTTTCAAAGTGGCTTATAAAGAAGGAGATATTTCTACAGACATCATGGATGTTGGCAAGAAAGTATCTGTAGCTTTTCAGCAATTTTGTAAAGAGTATGGAAAAGAGCTAGAGTTGTGGTTTGAACCAGGAAAATTTATCGTAAGTGAGAGTGGATATTTACTTGCAAGAGCAAATGTGATCAAGTCTACACCAGCCTCTACTTTTGTTGGCGTAGATTCTGGATTAAATCATTTGATAAGACCTATGATGTATGATGCGTATCATGGTGTTTTCAATGTTTCTAAAACTGGTGGAGAGCAGCATGTTTATTCTGTGGTTGGATATATTTGCGAAACAGACACGATAGCAGCAGATAGAAAATTGAATACTGTAGAAGAAGGAGATATTCTAGCCATAAAAAATGCAGGAGCTTATGGTTTCAGTATGGCCTCTAATTATAATTCAAGGCTTCGACCACCAGAAGTATTGATTTTGGGTGGGAAAGATTATTTAATCAGAGAAAGGGAGACATTTGATGATATCTTAAAGCATCAGATAAATATCGATATTTAGTATAAGTGGCTATTATTCAGTATTATATGATTTAGTTGTTTGAATGATGTCTTTGAAATAACAGCAATAACTTATATATTTACAAGGGGTAACATCCTAACTTGATAGTCCCTAGTAGTAGTAATTATTTCAATAAAGACCCGATAAAATTATCGGGTTTTTTTATGCTTTCACTTTTTTATTTATGTTGAAGAGAGTGATTTCTTGGATATCTGTAGATCCCCTTTTTTACCAGTAGCCAGATCTATTGCTGTATGATATGCTTAATCAATCAGCTGCGCTCAGATATTGACCCAGAACCATTTTCTGCAGGGACATTTTTTTATAAATATGCATCCTAATGTCATAGTGGAGAATCATATTTTCTAAAATGGAGTAAAATATTTATGAACATGAATAGAATTTCTACGCAATCATCTATTGAAAACCAATGAAATCAAGTAGATCAAAAATGGGTTAATCGAAAGCCCAATTTTATTTCTAAAACTTTTTTCAAAAAAAAATGAAAATATTTTAAAAATTTTTTTGACTTCCATTTGCTACTTTTTTGCTTTTAAATATATCAAAAAAGCAACTGCTCATCAAATATTTGAACATGGTATTAAAAGGGGAAAAATTGCATTTTTCTGAGCAATCTTACTTTGTGTTTTTTCTCGTAGCTAGTGTTGGAAATAAGATTTTTATTTCATTAATTAATTGAAACGACTTGAAAAAAAGAATTTCATTTTGATAAATATAAAAAGCATAAAATAATGTTTTAAAGTTTGAAAAACAGAATTATGCATTTAAAGAGCAAAATATCAGAGTGAAATCATCACACAAAGGTTCAACATAGATCGGTAAAACGATGGAAGCGCACAAAATTAAATATGGGAAAATAATTGCGATAGGAATCATGATTTGGTTCGGTTTCAATGCGCCTATGATGTTGTTGACAGCTCAGACAACAAAGTCGGAGGTTAAAACCAATATCCCAACTTCTAACAACGCAAGAATAAATGCTGCCAACCAAAGTTCTACTGTTGGAAACATTGAGGTGAATGTTTCTGGAAAGTTAGCTTTGTGTTCACATAGTGAAAAAGGTCACATCATACTTGACGTAAAAGGAGGGGTAGAGCCATATACTTTTAGATGGAATAATAATGAAACTGTTCAAAATAGATATAATCTTTTTGCTGGTACTTATACTGTATATATAAAAGACAGCTACGGAACAGAACACACTGAGAAAATTGTCATTCAGCCTCCATATCCATTGATCGTGGAAATGGTAGAAACTAAAAATGCAAGCTGTGGAAGTAGCAACACCGGATCTGCAAAAATCAATGTTAAAGTAGGACGAGGTGAGCCATATAAAGTAGAGTGGAGCCACGGTTTGATGAATAAAATGGAAGCTACCAACCTTCCTGCTGGTGACTACACCGCTACAGTATATGATGTATATAATTGTAGTACTACTATCGCTTTTTCAATTGCTTCTGATGGCCCAGCTATAGAAGTGCAAGAAAATATCATAGATATCGCTTGTTCATCTGATCAAAATGGAGCTATTAAGCTTCAAGTGTCAGGTGGAACAGCGCCGTTTACCTATCAGTGGTCAAATGGAAAAACTACCAAAGACATTGAAGGTCTTGCTGCTGGTAAATACGAAGTGTTGATTCAGGATGCTGGTGGATGTAGCGTTTCAAAATCATTTGAAGTGAAAGCTTCTACCCCTTTGGAAGTTTCTTTGGACAGTACAACAGATATTTCTTGTAGCGGTGAAGAAAGCAGTTCTATAAAGATAAACGTCTCAGGAGGTAAAGCGCCATTTACATTTGAATGGAGTAATGGTGCTAGCAGTCAAAATATAGCAAATCTAAAAGCAGGTCAATATCAAGTAAAAGTAACAGATGCCGCAGGCTGTTTTGTAAACGCTTCATTTGAAGTAAAAGAAGGTGTAAATGCAATAAACGTAAATCTCCTGTCTTCAAAGGACATTACATGTAATGGTGCTGAAGATGGAAGTATTGAAGTGGAGATTTCAGGCGGTGTTGGTCCATTTATAGTCACTTGGTCAGATGGAGTTTCTGGCACTTTGAAAAGAGAAAACTTAAAAGCAGGTAGCTACAAAGTTTCAGTAGTTGATTCTAAAGGCTGCAATGCTTCTCAAGAAACCATCATACAAGAGCCAACTCAACTCATTGCTAGATTAGATAATACCTTAGATATCAATTGTGCTACTGGTGATATTACAGGAGTAGCTTGGGTTCAAATCACTGGGGGAAAATCACCTTATAATATCAAATGGAACACAGGTGCAGGAAGTAGAGAGATTAATTTTTTCACTAGCTCTGAATTGACTATAGAAATCACAGATGCAAATGGCTGTACCACTACAGACAAAATGAAAGTAAACTTCCCAGAAGTCACTGGAAATGCAAGGTTAGATTTCGAATATAGAAAACTAGAGATCACTTCTGAACCTCAAGTTTTTGTCAATGACTCTATTCAATTTGAAAGTTTTATCGCTACTGATTTTATCAGCTGGGGATGGGATTTTGGAGATGGAAGAGTCTGCAAAGACAAGGATCCTGTTCATACTTTCAAAAAAGCAGGAGAATACGAAGTGAAGCTTACTGCTTTTGATATCTATGGCTGTTCAACTGTAGAAGTGAATACAGTGCAAGTACTATCAAATGGTGAATTAGTAGTAATGCCAAATGCTTTCACTCCAAACGGAGATGGATTAAACGATAAATTTCTACCAGTAATGAAAGGAGTTTCTTCTTTTGAAATGAACATCTTCAATCACTGGGGAGAGCATCTTTATTCAGAAGCTGGACTTGAGATCAATGGCTGGGATGGTTATTTCAAAGGCAGTCTTTTGCCACAAGGCAACTATGTATACAAAATCACTTACACCAACCCTGAGGGTAATGTGATTAACAAAACAGGGGGTGTAACTCTAATCAGATAATTCCATGAAAAAGATATGGACAATTATCGCCCTTTTACTCTTCTCGCTTTCGGTGAAAGCTCAGGATATGCAGTATTCTCAATTTTATGCTGCACCAATGTACCTGAATCCGGCTTTTGCGGGAGCATCAGAAATGACCAGAATAGGGGTAAATTATAGAAATCAGTGGCCAGGTTTGGGTCAAACGTTAAATTCTTATTCTGCATATATCGACCATTATCTATTCAACTTGAATAGTGGTATAGGTCTGATTGTGAATGGAACTCAAGAATCAATGGCAAACCTAAGCACTATGGAAGTAGGAGCTGTATATTCTTACAGATTACAATTGGGTTTTAGAAGTTTTTTAAGATTTGGTGGACAGGCAAGTTTTGTTTCTAGAGATGCAAACTTCAGTAACATGGTCTTCGGAAGTCAGATTGATGCCAATGGAAACATTGGAGATTTTAGTGGAGAAAACTTAGGTGCGGATGCCAAACATAGATTCCTAGATTACAACTTCGGGTTGCTATTCAATAATGAGAATTTATGGTTGGGAGTTTCTGCACATCATATCACTCAGCCAAATATCTCTTTTATAGAGGATGGCACAAGTCAGTTACCAATGAAACTCTCTGCTCACGGTGGAGTAAAGTTTGATTTGTCAAATGGTATGACACAAAATTTTTACAACAATACCATGGGAGCTAGAGAGTTGGTTTTGGCATTTAATTACAAACATCAGGATCCATTCAATCAATTGGATTTGGGTGCTCAAGTGAATCTTCAGCCGATTGTATTTGGCCTTTGGTATAGAGGAATGCCAACATTCAACAATGCATTGCCTAATAATGAGTCATTGATCGGAGTCTTTGGAATCTCTTTGGCATCTGGACTTGACATCGGCTATAGCTACGATTATACCTTATCAAAACTCGGACATGCCAATACAGGTGGAGCCCATGAGATCTCCATGAGATTCTCTTTCCTAGCGGGCGACTCTAGTCAAAAGGGTAGAAAAGTAAGCAGTATGCCTTGTTTCAAGTATTGATAAAAACATTTGGTTAGGGATTTTTAGGTTTATTGGTACGCCTCTGTCATTCGTGATGGAGGCTTTTTTTTGTATAAACAAATACTGATTTTTTTAGCTTTATATTCAAGTTCAACAGATTCAAAAGATGAAAAAAACGCTAAGATTAATTCTCGGTGATCAATTAAATATCAAGCATTCTTGGTTCCAAAATCAATCTTCTGATATTACCTACCTTTTGATGGAAATGAAGCAGGAAACAGATTATGTCAAGCATCATATTCAAAAAGTTGTTGCCTTTTTTCTTTCTATGAGGAATTTTACTAATAAGATTTCAAAAGCCGGTCATCATGTTATCTATTTGAAATTGGATGACAAAGAAAACGAGCAAAATCTAGAAAAAAAATATTAATAAGCTAGTTCAGGAACATGGTTTTGAAAAATTTGAATATCAATTACCTGATGAATACCGCTTAGATGAACAGCTTAAAGCAATCTGTGAAAACTTATCAGTTCCCACTGAGTATGTTGATACTGAACACTTCTTGACAGAAAGGAACTTTCTCAAGGATTTTTTCAAAGGGAAAAAGACATATTTGATGGAGAGTTTCTACCGAGAGATGCGCAGGAAATATAATATCTTGATGGAAGGGAAAGATCCAATTACTGGAAAATGGAACTATGACCATGAAAATAGGAATAAGTTGAAAGATCCCATTTTACTCGTTCCTCCAAAAGTCTTTAACAAAGATGTGTCAGAAATTCTCGATTTATTGGTAAAAATGAAAGTCAAGACAATTGGCAATTGTGACCCAAAGCATTTTGAATGGCCCGTAAGTAGGGAAGAAAGTTTGGACTTGATTACATATTTCTGCACAAAATTATTGTCAAACTTTGGTGAATATCAAGATGCGATGTACTCAGGAGATAATTTTCTCTTTCATAGCAGACTGAGTTTTGCGATGAATTCCAAAATGCTCTCTCCGCTAGAAGTAGTCCAAGAAGTAGAGAAATATTGGCTGACGCACCAAGATTCTGTTTCTATAGCCCAGGTAGAGGGTTTTATTAGACAGATTATAGGTTGGCGTGAATATATGAGAGGAATATATTGGGCAAAAATGCCCGAATTCAAGACCATGAATTTCTTCAACCATGACAGAAAACTTCCTGATTATTTTTGGACAGGAAAGACTAAAATGAGTTGTGTCAAACATGCTGTAGTGCAATCCTTAGAAACGGCCTATGCGCACCATATTCAAAGATTGATGGTCACGGGGAATTTTGCGCTCTTAGCTGGTATTTCTCCAGATGAACTCGATGAGTGGTATTTGGGGATTTATATAGACGCGATCGAATGGGTAGAAATCACTAATACCCGAGGAATGAGTCAATTTGCTGATGGTGGAATAGTTGGAACCAAACCTTATGTATCTTCTGCAAACTATATCGATAAAATGAGTGATTATTGTGGAGCTTGTTTTTATAAGAAAGCCTTAAAAGTTGGTGAAAAAGCTTGTCCCTTTAACAGTCTTTACTGGCATTTTTATGCTAGAAATGAATCTAAACTTGCTAAAAACCCTAGGATTGGTATGGCATACAGAACACTTTCAAAAATGAAAGATCAGGAAGCTATCCTGAAACAAGGTGATTATTATCTTGAAAATGAGGCTGTCCAAAAAGTAAGGACAGCCTTTTTTTTGCTGTTTTTAATCTAAAATATTATCTTAGAGTTGTACAAAAAACAAGCAATGGCTAAAGTAATATTTAAATCGCAATCGATCAATACTCCGGAACTTTTTCCGATAAATATTTTTGACAAAATCCCAGAAAACCATCCTGTTCGCTTAGTAGATCAAGTTGTCAATTCATTGGATATCAATACCATTCTTAAGAAATATAAAGGAGGTGGCACCTCGGCTTACCATCCCAGAATGATGCTTAAGGTTTTGTTTTACAGTTATTTGAGCAACACTTATTCTTGTCGAAAAATAGCAAAAGCACTCACCGAGAACATTCATTTTATGTTTATTTCAGGCAACTCAACCCCTGATTTTAGAACTATCAACGATTTTAGAGGAAAGATTTTAAAAGAGAACATCAAAGATTTATTTGCCGAGGTAGTCAAAATGCTTGTGGAAATGAAATACATAAGTCTTGATATTCAGTATATCGATGGAACAAAGATAGAAGCCAAATCCAATAAATATACCTTTGTTTGGCGCGGTTCTATAGAGAAATACAAAGAAAAACTCGAAGTAAAAATCAATAGTATTTTATCCGATATCGAAAATAGTATAGCATCAGATAACCAAGAAATTAACAAAGAAGAATTGCCAAAAAAATAAACTCGGAAGAGTTAAAAGAGAAATTGGCTGAGCTAAATAAAAAACTCAAAGAGCCAAACAAAAAACAGCCAAAGAGCTTCAAAAACTTCAAGAGGAACATCTGCCAAAACTCGAAAAATACGAAAAAGATTTAGTGGTTTTAGGCAATAGAAACTCCTATAGCAAGACTGATCCTGACGCTACCTTTATGAGAATGAAGGAAGACCATATGAAAAACGGACAGTTAAAACCTGCATACAACCCTCAGATATCCACAGAGAATCAATTCATTACAAACGTAACCATCCATCAAACACCTAACGACGCTACGACTTTAAAATCCCATCTGGAGGAATTTGAAAAAAGGTATCAAAAACAAAGCAAAACAGTGGTGGCCGATGCTGGTTATGGAAGTGAAGAAAACTACGAAATGCTCGAAAATAAAGAAATAACAGCCTATGTAAAGTATAATTATTTTCACAAAGAGCAGAAGAAAAAAATGAAGGGCAACCCGTTTCTTGTCCAGAATTTGTTCTACAATATACAATAGGATTTTTATGTGTGTCCAATGGGACAAAGAATGGAGAACATTGGAAGTGGAAAACGGACATCGGCCAATGGATACGAATCGCAAGTGTTTTATTATCAAGTAAGAAGATGTAGTGGATGCCCACTTAGAAGTTTATGCCATCAAGCCAAAGGAAACAGAACAATAGAAGTAAACCACCGACTGAACCAATTAAGAGCCAAAGCAAAAGAGCTCCTTAACAGTAAAAAAGGACTCGAGCATCGCAGTAAACGCCCAATAGAAGTTGAAGCCGTCTTTGGACAGCTAAAAAGCAACAATAAATTTAATCGATTTACCTTTAAAGGATTAGATAAAGTAGAAATGGAGTTTCTATTGATGGCTATCGGACACAATTTTAGAAAAATGATAGCAAATAGCAATAAAAAGCACAAGACTCATATAGAATTTTCTCTGCAAGCTCTAAATAGAGTTGTAGAACTTGAAATTTACCTTTTTAAAACCGAAACAGAATGTTTTTTCATAAATCAACCAACGAAAAATCAATCCCTAAAATTTGCTGCATAAAAAAGGCTGCCCTTTTCGGACAGCCTCATTGAATTGATTTTTTTACATTTTGCAAGCTTCTGCACATTTTTTGCAAGCATCGGCGCATTTTTTGCAACATTCCATATCGTGTTTTTTGCACTCGTTGGCACAATCTTCACAACATTTTACGCATAATTCACAAAGTGCATCGGCAAATTTTGAACCTCTCGCACATAATCTTGCACAAAGGGCACAAATGTCGGCACAATCACGACACAATTTTACACATTCTAAATGGTCTTTTACTATTAGACAACCATCAGCACATTTTTCACATTCAACCATACAGGCTAAACACGCTTCAACACTTACTTGAATATTTTTCATTTTTTAATTAATTTTAAGTTTAACTTTAATTTATTTTTTTATGATATAAATTTATTAGGCATATTTCTAAAAAAAAATGATATTTATCATATTTAGAAAAAAAACACAAATTAGTCTTTTTTTTAAGATATTAAATATAAGCAAATTACAAATAAAAAAAACAAAATCAAGAAATAATTTTTTAGGTATAGGTATTTAGACCTTTCATAGTAAACCGATTTTAAATGAATTATATAAACTAACCCTGCTAACACAATAACAAGGTTAATTTAGAATTTCCGCCCAGATAAAGTGTTATTTACTTTCTTCCGTTTTTTCTGGAACAGGTTCGGTTAATTTCATACTACATTTTGAGAATTTGTCATTCAGTTTTCCTTGTACTTCTGGGTGCATTGGGCAGGCATACATTTTTGTTTGATTGTTCATCATTTTAGTTTTATCATTCATTACTGTGCTATCATTACTCATCATAGTACTATCATTTTCCATCATAGTACTGTCATTGCTCATCATATTAGAATGATCTGTCGTGGCTTCTTTGTTTTTTTGATTACAAGAAACTAATACGTAAGCCATTATTACGGCTGAAAGAATTACTTTTTTCATTTTTTTAGATTTTTTAAAACAATGAGGCTGTCCAAAAAGTAAGGACAGCCTTTTTTTTCTGTTTTTAATCTAAAATATTATCTTAGAGTTGCATAAAAAACAAGCAATGGCTAAAGTAATATTTAAATCGCAATCGATCAATACTCCGGAACTTTTTCCGATAAATATTTTTGACAAAATCCCAGAAAACCATCCTGTTCGCTTAGTAGATCAAGTTGTCAATTCATTGGATATCAATACCATTCTTAAGAAATATAAAGGAGGTGGCACCTCGGCTTACCATCCCAGAATGATGCTTAAGGTTTTGTTTTACAGTTATTTGAGCAACACTTATTCTTGTCGAAAAATAGCAAAAGCACTCACCGAGAACATTCATTTTATGTTTATTTCAGGCAACTCAACCCCTGATTTTAGAACTATCAACGATTTTAGAGGAAAGATTTTAAAAGAGAACATCAAAGATTTATTTGCCGAGGTAGTCAAAATGCTTGTGGAAATGAAATACATAAGTCTTGATATTCAGTATATCGATGGAACAAAGATAGAAGCCAAATCCAATAAATATACCTTTGTTTGGCGCGGTTCTATAGAGAAATACAAAGAAAAACTCGAAGTAAAAATCAATAGTATTTTATCCGATATCGAAAATAGTATAGCATCAGATAACCAAGAAATTAACAAAGAAGAATTGCCAAAAAAAATAAACTCGGAAGAGTTAAAAGAGAAATTGGCTGAGCTAAATAAAAAACTCAAAGAGCCAAACAAAAAAACAGCCAAAGAGCTTCAAAAACTTCAAGAGGAACATCTGCCAAAACTCGAAAAATACGAAAAAGATTTAGTGGTTTTAGGCAATAGAAACTCCTATAGCAAGACTGATCCTGACGCTACCTTTATGAGAATGAAGGAAGACCATATGAAAAACGGACAGTTAAAACCTGCATACAACCCTCAGATATCCACAGAGAATCAATTCATTACAAACGTAACCATCCATCAAACACCTAACGACACTACGACTTTAAAATCCCATCTGGAGGAATTTGAAAAAAGGTATCAAAAACAAAGCAAAACAGTGGTGGCCGATGCTGGTTATGGAAGTGAAGAAAACTACGAAATGCTCGAAAATAAAGAAATAACAGCCTATGTAAAGTATAATTATTTTCACAAAGAGCAGAAGAAAAAAATGAAGGGCAACCCGTTTCTTGTCCAGAATTTGTTCTACAATATACAACAGGATTTTTATGTGTGTCCAATGGGACAAAGAATGGAGAACATTGGAAGTGGAAAACGGACATCGGCCAATGGATACGAATCGCAAGTGTTTTATTATCAAGTAAGAAGATGTAGTGGATGCCCACTTAGAAGTTTATGCCATCAAGCCAAAGGAAACAGAACAATAGAAGTAAACCACCGACTGAACCAATTAAGAGCCAAAGCAAAAGAGCTCCTTAACAGTAAAAAAGGACTCGAGCATCGCAGTAAACGCCCAATAGAAGTTGAAGCCGTCTTTGGACAGCTAAAAAGCAACAATAAATTTAATCGATTTACCTTTAAAGGATTAGATAAAGTAGAAATGGAGTTTCTATTGATGGCTATTGGACACAATTTTAGAAAAATGGTGGCAAATAACAATAAAAAGCACAAGACCCATATAAAATTTTCTGTGCGAGTTCGAAATAGACTTACAGAAGTCGAAATTTACCTTTTTAAAACCGAAACAGAATATTTTTTCATAAATCAACCAACGAAAAATCAATCCCTAAAATTTGCTGCATAAAAAAGGCTGCCCTTTTCGGACAGCCTCATTTTATCCTTTCAAGGACTTTTTCTTTTGGTAAAGCTTTTATGGTTCTGCCATTTTTTCCAGTCATATCTTTAGCAGCAAAAAGGGAATTGATAATGGCCTCCTCGGTTGCTTCAATTGTTGCCAGAAAAAGTGCTGTCATATCGTCATTTCGGAGCTCTTTTATTTCCTTAAGGCTTAATGATTTTTCTTGGTGCTGGATCAAATTTTCAGAATAGTTTGAAAAAGCAATTACATAATCACCAGAACCGTTAGAGGCTATTCCTCCTGTTTTGGCCAAACCCATCATAGCCCGTTGTGCCATTCTTTTGAGGTTTCTCTCTCCTACTGGGGCGTCAGTAGCCACGATAATCATACAAGAACCATCTGCTGATTCGAGTTGATTCCGAAAGGTGTATTGCTCAAGTTCTTTGCCTACGGGAGCACCATTGATTTGCAATACACCGCCAAAATTGCTTTGAACCAATACGCCAACTGTATATCCACCCAAAGGTTCTGGTAAAAGTCGAGATGATGTTCCAATTCCCCCCTTGAATCCAAAGCAAACAGTGCCAGTACCAGCGCCAACATTTCCTTCTTCTACATGTATGGAATTTGCATTTTCAATCGCTCGAATTACATCATCTTTTGAGATATGCATGCCTCTGATATCATTCAAAAATCCATCATTGGTTTCACCGACAATGGCATTGACAGATTGCACATTTTCATTTCCTTTCTGATTGATTGTATATTGAATCACTCCTTCTATGCCCGCTGCAATACTCATGGTATTGGTGAGAATTATTGGGGATTCAATATTCCCCAACTCTTCTACTTGAGTTGTTCCTGCCAATTTTCCAAATCCATTTCCAACAAAAATTGCAGCAGGCACTTTCTTTTGGAATAAATTACCTTGATGTGGAAGAATTGCTGTTACACCTGTTCTGATGTCTGAACCTTCGATTTTTGTCAAATGACCTACACTTATACCTTTGACATCTAGGATAGAGTTTTTTTCTCCAGGAGACATTACACCGATTTCTATTCCCAAATCTCTTGGTCTACCCTGAGCCAGTATGACTTTAATTTGAGTGAATGTGATGCTTAAAATAAAGAAGAGCTTTATGATTTTTTGATTTAGAACCATTTCAAAAGTGCTTGAGAGATTTTCTTAGTTATAAAATTATAAGGAGGATAGAGGGATTTTGAAGGGGTTAATCCTACGCGTTGTTCTAGAATTGCCTTTTCATTGCTAAATGAAAGGAATCCAAAGTGTCCGTGAGCTTTCCCAATCCCAGAATTATTTACACCTCCAAAAGGAAGTTCATTCTGAAGAAAGTGAACCACACAATCGTTGACTACGGCACCTCCTGAAGAAGTTTGAGTTAGAATTGTTTCAGAGACATTTTTGGAATTTGAAAAGATATATAAAGCAAGTGGTTTTGATTTTTCATTGATATAATTGATCGCTTCCTCAATTGATGAATAAGTGATAATTGGGAGAATTGGGCCGAATATTTCCTCCTGCATGACATCCATTTCTTCAGTTAGATCTATCATAACAGTTGGTTCGAAATAATTCTCAGTTTCTATTATTTTCCCTCCAACTGCAATTTTTGCCCCTTTGCGATTAGCATCATCCAGTAAGTGTTTCAGTCTTTTAAGATGCTTATCGTTGACAATTCTTGCATAATCCTTGGATTCATCTATACCTTTGATTTTAGGATCGTACATTTCATTGATTTTACTATGAATAGCTTCAATCAGTTCATTTTTGATGTTTTCCTGTACCAATATATAGTCAGGAGCGATACAAGTTTGACCACAGTTGACATATTTTCCCCAGACTATCTTGGAGGCTGCGTCTTGAATATCAACGTCTGAGTCGACTATTGCAGGTGACTTTCCTCCTAGTTCTAAAGTCACTGATGCTAGATTTTCGGCAGCAGCTTTCATGATGATTTTCCCTACAGCGGGACTTCCTGTAAAGAAAATATGATCAAATGGCTTGGATAATAAATACTGAGCAACTTCTACTTCACCTTCAACTACAGCTACCAATTCAGGTTCATAGATTTCTTCAATCATTCTCCTTATCAAAGCAGAGGTATGTGGAGTCAGTTCTGATGGTTTGACAATCGCAGTACATCCCGCAGCAAGTGCGGAGACGAGTGGACCAATAGCCAAATTGAATGGATAATTCCAAGGTGCAATGATCAACGTGGTTCCTTTTGGTTCATACTGAATATGAGCCTTACTTCCCAACATAGGCGTTGGAGTAGATACCTTTTTTGGACTCATCCAAGACGCTAGATTTTTTATGGCATGTTTGATTTCCGAAGTGACGACAAAGATTTCCGAAGCATCAATTTCTGGGTATGGCTTTTTGAAGTCAGCATAGATTGCTTTTCGAATATCTTCCAAGTGAGATTTGATCCAATCTTGAAGTTTTTCGAGTTGTCGGACTCTTTCAGCAGTTGTGGAATTTCTAAGTGAAATAGATTTTGATTTTTGGGAATTGAAAGTGCTATCTATTGCTATTGAGTTAAAATTTTGATTCATCTAGTTTGGATTTTAAGTGATATAAAAGGTAATGAAATTTTATTATTTATGAAATTTAGGACAGTAAGATAACTCTATCAGCAGTACGGTTTTACTTTCTTACTGAACATATAGGTGTTTTTGTCGTTTAAATCTTATCACCTAAATTTAATATAAGTAATATGCAATGGAGTTTGGAAAGGATTATTCCCCATAATTTTTTGGGAGATAGTCAATTGAGAAGAATTATTAAAGAATACACAAAGCGATTAAGAAATCAAAAAATAATCAACAAAAAAAGAGGCTAAACAGCCTCTTTTTTATGTTTTAATGCGGTTTTATATTTTTATTGAGTCTTTTTTAATCATCTTTTATAGTAATTAAAACCACTTTTAAAATAATAAAAATGCATTTCAATAAAAATAATTGTAAAAAAATTAGGGTATGAAATACAAAAAAATGTATTTTTACAACAAATTAAATTATTTGATATGTTTAAGTGACTAGTGTAACGAGTTGCTTTACATATTTAGGGGAACTTAATAATACAGGTATGGGAAATTATTTTATTAAATCAAGCAGTTTCAAAAAGCAAAGGAACAAAGAGAAGTTCTTTACGGGAAGCGAGAAATTAATTTTTAATCAAATTTCGGAAAGCATTTACAAAATTGAGTTGCAGGAATCTTTTTCAAATAAACCTCTTGCTAAAATTCATATTTTCAATCAAGCACATTTTATAAAATCCTCTGCATCTGTCAGAATGGATACAAGTAATCAAAGAATAATCCGAGAGCTATGAGAGGGATTTTTAAAACACTAGGAATGACAATGCTGATGGCGGTTCTAGCCATCGGCATGGTCGAAGGGCAGCAGCTGCCGCAGTTTAGCCAGTACATATTCAACGGCCTTCACATCAACCCTGCGTATGCGGGCTACAAGGGAGAGCCGTATATACAGAGCACCTACCGGAGTCAGTGGGTTGGTTTTGAGGGTGCGCCGACCACCTTTACGGTGACCGCCGACCTGAGTGCCAACGAAGGGCTGATGGGTTTTGGTGTATCGGTTCTGTCGGACAAGATGGGCCCGACCACCACGAACGGGGCGATGCTGTCGTATGCGTATAGGATACAGACAGGCAGAGAGTCGTTTTTGGGTTTGGGGGCAAGCATCGGAGCGAGTGAGTATGCGATAGATGGAGACATGCTCAGAGCCAATAATCCGGATGATCCGAACCTACCTCAAGGTCGGGTGAATATGTTCACACCGAACATGAACCTGGGGATGTTTTTTCACAACAGCAGGTTTTATGCAGGAGTGAGTGCGTATAACATGATCGGCAGAGGAGCTTTGGAGCGAGAAGATATCGCCTTAGCGTATCATGACTTTCATTACTACATTACAGCGGGAGTAATGATACCTATCTCAAGCAGTGTACAGTTCAAGCCAAGCTTTTTGATCAAAGAAGTGAAAGGAGCCCCGACGAGTTACGACATCAACGGGATGGTGCTGTTCAAGGAAAGGTTATGGCTGGGAGCTTCGTACAGGTCTAATATGCAGATGGGAATGGAAAACCTACAGGACAACCTGAATCAGCGGAATGCAGTTGCCTTTTTGCTGGAAGTTTTTGCGACCAACAATTTGCGACTTGGCTATGCGTATGACCACAGCATGAACGTGCTGAGCGATTACAGGAACAACTCCCACGAGATATCGGTAGGATATTACATTGCACCGAGAAGTGTCACCATGAAAAATCCAAGATGGTTCTAACTATGAAAAATCTTTTTACAACAATATTGATAGGCTTCCTTCTGTTTTTAGGAACAGGGTTAAGGGAACTACATGCGCAGAGTGCACTATTACGCTATGCAGACAAGCAGTACAGTTTGGATAACTACCAGCATGCGGCAGAAGTGTACGAGCAGGCCTATGCCAAGAAGGAAAAACACCAAACAGCTAGACAGATAGCACAATCCTACGATAAGATCAGAGACTACGAAAAGGCAAACGAATGGTGGGCTAAAGTAGTGAAGTTTGAAGAAGCAGACAGAGAAGACTACTACGAGTACCTGTTGTCCTCCTACCTGGTGAATAGCGGAGAAGTGGAGATGGAAGCCTTACTAGAAGGTTCAGACTTCACGGCAGACGACTTTCCGGAGATCGATGCGCAGAAGATGAAGACGCTTTACAGTGAGCGAGCGAACCTGAAGCTAGTGCCCGTGGCAGGAGTGAACAGCAGCGGATCAGACATGGGGATGTCAGTAGACAGGAATAAGAACATGTACTTTGCCTCGGACAGGGGAGCAGTCACCCCTACGGAGAAGCCAGCGATCAGACTTGACCTGAACAACATCTACAGTGAGGAGAAATATGACTTCAACGACAGGGAGTTTTTCAGGATTATAAGAAAAGATACATCAGGGAACCTGACCGAGCTGAACACAGGCAATGAAGAAGTGTTGCACTTCTCAGACCCCAGCTTCATGCATGAAAAAGGGCTGATGTTTTATACAGTTACAAGAAGGATCACCAAGGCGAAGAAAACCCCGGAGTTTGCGGTAGGCACAGAGATCTATTACAGCAAGATCGATGAATCGGGGATGATGTCGGAGCACCAGGCGATGCCCTTCAACGCAGCTACCAAATACGGAGTGATGCATCCCTTTGTGGATGAAGAAGCCAAGAGGATTTACTTCAGTTCAGACATGTCAGGCGGACAGGGAGGCTTTGACCTCTACTATGTGAGCTATGACGAAGATCTGAACTTTGGAACCCCAACCAACTTGGGTTCAGAAATCAACACGGGCAAAAACGAAAGCCATCCGTATAGAGTAGGCGACAAGCTTTACTTTTCGAGCAACGGCCATCCCGGCTTGGGCGGCTTGGATGTGTTCAAGGCAGACTACAGCGAATCACAGATCGGTAATGTGACCAACATGGGCGCCCCGATCAACTCGAACAGAGACGACTTTGCCTACAGCATAACAGAAGAAGGAAAGAGATACCTGTCAAGCGACAGAACAGGAGGTCAGGGATTAGATGATATTTATAGCATAGAAGCGCTGAACAAGAAGCTGATTGCAAGAGTGAAGGACTGTGATGACAATATGATCACAGAAAGCTTTACGGCAATCCTTACAGAGAAAGACAATAGGGGAACCATCGAAACAACAAGAGGAGCAGATGGATCACTGAACGCAGACCTAAACCCGGAGAGTAACTTTGAGTTGAAGATCAGCAAGAAAGGCTACTTCAGCATCTATGACAATACACTGAGCACAGTAGGACTAGAAGCAGAAACATTAGAGAGAGAATACAGACTGGCGAAGATCCCGTATCAGATGCCGGTGTATGTTGATATTGTGTATTATGATCTGGATAAATCAGTAATCAGAACAGACGCAGAGCCGACGCTAGACAAACTAGGAGAGTTGATGCAGAAGTATAGCTTCCTAGACTTACGCGTAGCCTCACATACCGATGCAAGAGCGAGCGATGAATACAACGAAGCCTTGAGTCAGCGCAGAGCAGATGCAGTATTGGAGTTCCTGAACAAGTACAACATCGGCAAAGAAAGAGTGAGAGCAGAGTGGTTTGGTGAAGAGAAGCTGACCAACGACTGTGGGGATGGTGTACCATGCCCAGAGCCTGATCATCAGCTGAACAGAAGATCGGAGTTGGTCTTGGAAGCCTTCCCTGACCCTGACAAAGACTACGAGTTGCCGAAGGAATTGTTGGACAAAGATATCTGTGACGAGTTGGGCATCTTTGAAGAATTGCAGAGAGAGTTGAACGCAGTGCCGATAGTGTACTTCGACTTTGACAAGAGCAACATCAGACCGGTTCACAAGAAAGAGTTGGAGAGAACAGCGATCATGATGAAGCGGATGAAGAACCTGAATCTGTACATTGCAGGCCATACAGATCAGCGAGGCAGTGAGGAGTACAACAAATCCTTGTCAGAGCGCAGATCGGCAGTAGTGATGGAATACTTGGTGAATAGAGGCGTGGAAGCAGCAAGGATGCAACACGAATGGTTTGGCAAGACCCAACCTATCCACGACTGCGGAACATGCAGCGAAGCTCAACACCAAGAGAACAGAAGGACAGAGTTGAAGCTGAGGAAGTAGAGAGTACAAAGTACAAGCACGAAGTATCAAGCATCGGGTAAAAAGAAGAAAACAATAGAGTAATAAAACAATAAAAATATTAAAGCAACATACAGGTGAAGCAATCACCCCGGAAGCTTAAGATCCCTAACCTGTAGATTTATTAAAAAACCACCTGCTTCGGGTGGTTTTTTTTATGAATTCTTCTAAATAAAGGAAAGCTGTGAATTTCACAGCTTTCCTTTATTTCTCAGCTACAAGGTTATCAGTAGGATAGCTTAATGGAATATTAGCAAGTAATTGTAGTTTATCCATTTTAACCTGATCAAATGCCATTCTATTGGCAGGAAGAATAGGGTCGGATGGTGGAATTTTTTCCTTAAGCCAATCTACTTGTTTTCCATTTTTCCAGAATCTAAAGCATAAATGTGGACCAGTAGCTAATCCGGTACTTCCAACGTACCCGATGACTTGACCTTGTTTTACTCTCGATCCAGGTTTCATCCCTGAAGCGATTTTGGACATGTGAAGATATTGGGTGGTATATGTACCATTATGTTTGATTTTCACATAATTGCCATTCGCACTTGTATATCTAGCCTCAACCACTGTGCCTTCACCAACTGTCCTGATTTCAGTTCCAGTTGGTGCAGCATAATCAGTTCCTAAATGTGGTTTGTATCTTTTTTGTACTGGGTGATATCTATTGAGGTTATATCTTGAGCTGATTCTTGTGTATTTCAGCGGGTCTCTCAAAAATGCTTTTTTGAAACTGTTGCCTTCCTGATCAAAAAAGCTCAATTCTCCATTTTGCTCAAAAGGTATCGCATGATAAGGTTCTCCCATATGTTCAAAATAAGCAGCTTCTATGTCAGTAATTCCAACCACCTGATCATCTACCACTTTTTCTTTGTAGACAACTTTGAATTTATCTCCTTTTTGAAGTCTTTGAAAATCCACTACCCAACCATACATATCAGCAAACTGATCTATTAAATCAGGAGTAATACCTAATTGTGTCATGTTTACGTAAAGACTACTTGAAATTTCACCACCGATTTCTACATTTCTTAATTCTACAGGCTTTGCTTCCTTGTAAACGGAAACCTCATCTAATTTGAAAACCACATATTCCGAAGGATTGGGCTCGTAAATGAAAAATTGAGCTTCTGAGGAATCGCGTCCAGTCAGGACAGTAAATTTTTTATTGAATGCGATTTTTCTTACATCAAAAATATCTTTAGACTTTTTCGCAATTTCATCGATGATTTGATAAGAAACATTAAAAGGAGCCAAGATCGTTGAAAGCGTTTGATTCTTTCCTACCACACCTTCTACTACATCTAGTTCATTGATATTGATTCCATAAAGTAATAGATCTTGCTCCATTTCTTCTTTGAAATCCTCAACTACAACTATTTCTTCTTGATTTTTGGGGTTAAGCTGATCCCAGCTAAAATATAAACCTCCTCCCAGTACAATAGCTATTAAGCCTGCACTTATCCATTTTTTCTGCATGATTTTTTGTCTTACTTGGGTTCTTAACTCTTCAAAGAAATTTAAATTCTAGTCAAATTCCTAATCTTTACCGATCAGTTTTGATCTGTTTTTGTACAAAGCATAAAACTTGCAAACATTTGCATTTTTTCAGATTTGAAACGCAAGGCAAAGATTTTAATTATCTAGTGACAAGATTTTTATTTATTTTCCTCTCAAAAGGCAAATATTTTATCGAAATAAAGCCTTTATTTCGATTCCTTTGCACGGATTTAGCATACTCCTAAAGTTTGTCTATCTTTGTCCACTTTAATTAAAATCATTGTTTATCATGCTTAGATCTCATACTTGTGGAGAGTTACGTCTCACCGATGTCAATATAGAAGTTACCTTAGCTGGCTGGGTTCAGCGCGTCAGAAATAAAGGCGGATTGATTTGGGTCGATCTTCGAGATCGTTATGGAGTTACGCAATTGATTTTTGAAGAAGGCTCTACAGACAAAGCCCTTTTAGATAAGGCAGCATCACTTGGTCGCGAATTTGTTATTCAGGCAAGTGGAAAAGTGATCGAAAGAACCTCAAAAAATGATAAAATTCCAACAGGTGCTATTGAAATTAAAGTGGAATCTTTAGAAGTGCTTAATGCAGCGAAAGTGCCTCCATTTATCATAGAAGACGAGACAGATGGTGGGGACGAATTGAGGATGAAATACAGATACTTGGATCTCAGAAGAAATATCGTCCGCGAAAAACTTCAACTCAGACATCGCATGATGCAAGAGACAAGGAAATACATGGATGCTCAAAACTTCATTGAAGTCGAGACTCCAGTTTTGATCAAGTCTACACCTGAGGGGGCTAGGGATTTTGTTGTTCCCTCTAGGGTCAATCCAGGAGAATTCTATGCTTTGCCGCAATCGCCACAAACTTTTAAGCAATTGCTTATGGTGAGTGGATTTGATAGGTATTTTCAGATTGTCAAATGCTTCAGAGATGAAGACCTTCGAGCAGATAGACAGCCTGAGTTTACGCAAATTGACTGCGAAATGTCATTTGTTACACAAGAAGATATTCTCAATACTTTTGAAGGCTTAGTAAAACATTTATTCACCAATGTTAAAGAAGTACAGCTGGGTGAGGTAGAAAGAATGACTTTTGCTGATGCGATGAAATATTATGGCAATGACAAACCTGATTTAAGGTTTGATATGAAATTTGCAGAATTGAATGATGTGGCTCAAGGCAAAGGGTTTTCAATCTTTGATCAAGCCGAATTGGTAGTGGGAATTTGTGCTACTGGAGCAGGAGAATACACAAGAAAGCAAATTGATGCGTTGACCGAATGGGTGAAAAGGCCACAGATTGGCGCCAAAGGTTTGGTCTATGTCAAATGTAATGAAGATGGTACTTACAAATCTTCTGTCGATAAGTTCTACAATCAAGAGGATTTAAAGGCTTGGGCGGAAAAATCCAATGCAAAAGCCGGTGATTTGATATTGGTATTGTCTGGAGATGCAAAATCTACCAGAAAACAAATGTCAGAGCTTCGTCTGAAAATGGGTGAGGACTTAGGATTAAGAGACAGAAATGTATTCAAGCCACTTTGGGTGGTGGACTTTCCGCTTTTGGAATGGGATGAAGAAACCAATAGGTTTCATGCAATGCATCATCCATTTACATCTCCGAAAATTGAAGATATCCCGTTATTGGAAACAAACCCTGGAGTAGTTCGTGCCAATGCTTATGATTTGGTTATCAATGGAGTAGAAATTGGTGGTGGATCTATCCGAATTCATGACAGACCAACACAACAGTTGATGTTCAAGCATCTTGGATTTACGGAAGAGGAAGCGCAAAAGCAATTTGGTTTCTTAATGGAAGCATTTGAGTACGGTGCACCACCACATGGAGGAATCGCCTTTGGTTTCGATCGATTCTGTGCAATTTTTGGAGGATCTGACTCGATAAGAGATTATATTGCCTTCCCCAAAAATAACTCTGGAAGAGATGTGATGATTGATTCTCCCAGTACAATTGCTGAAGAGCAGTTGAAAGAATTGTCAATTCAGGTAGCTTTAAAGTAGGATTGATTACAAAACTCCTTTTAAGTGTCAGCTTTAACCTAAACCTGTCAGATTTTTAAAATCTGACAGGTTTTTTTATGAGTTGGTTTAGTTTTCACTTATTATCAGTTGCTATTTAAAAATTGTATAAAGTTCATTACAAAAAGCACAGATAACTAATCGACTGATAACTCATAGAGATTGCTAACGAAATTTTAAGTACTGTCGTTATTGTGGATAATTATCTTATTTTTTTACTGAATTTCAATACCAATAAGACTATTTGAAGTGCCTAAATCATCGCCTTTAAAAATTAACATTCTATTTCCCTCCAAAGCAATCACCTCGTAAGATTCTTTGCCTTCATATTTTTTTTCTTTAAAACTATCATTTCTATTTCTGATGTCTATAAAGATTTTCCCATTTTCTTCTCTCAAGGGAGCATCAAGATTAAAGTCGATAAGGTCATTGAGAAGAGTAACATTCATCTTCCAAAAATTTCTTGAGTAAGATTTTTCTATTTTCAGAATAAGTTTTTTACCCTCAATAGCTTTACTCACTTCATTCAAGCTAAGATTTTTTTGCTTATAGAGTCTTGCAGAATACACAGCAGATTTAGAAAAAACACTATTTTCTATGTTGCGGTAATCAATATAGAGATGACTTGCACCTTTTAGGGAGGCTTCAGTTTTTAATTTTTGTAATGCTCTATGGTTGATCGTATTTATAGGTGAAAAAGAAAATATTCCTTTAGCTTTAGAAAATATTAGCTCACCTTTTCTAAGGTCTTTTGCATCTTCTATTTGGTCTAAAATTATGATTTCGTTCGGAGGTGTAAATCCAGCTAGATCCCAATTATTTGATTGAGCTGATGAGAAATGACTGAGAAGTGATAAAAGCGCCAAAAAAAGGATTGATTTTTTCATATTTTTTCTTGTTTTTGAATAATTACGCCAAAGCAAATTAAATGTTTGGTTTTAGTTCAAAGTTAATTGATAAAATGTGCTCTAACCCCCATCACAATCAATAATTGTGCAAGCAGGTAAGTACCCATGACCATCACACCTGATTCTGGAAACTGCTGAAAGAACATATTCAAAGCTAAAATCCCATCAGAAATCATAAATACAAACGCTCCGATAAACACCTGCCAAAAGCTGGAAGAGTTGGTTTTCTTGAAGCGTTCTCTTGCAGTAGTGACCATGGTCACAATCACAAGGATATAGATTACTACAGGTATTTTTAATGCTCCTAAATTAGCTTGTATCAAGTAGTACATAATAGCTGCCGGAATGTAAATAGGCAGGTTGTAGAAAAACAGTTTAATAAAATTGACCTGGCCAATCTCAAAAGGCTTTTCTTGACTGAGTTTAAAACTGATGATAAAACATATATGTGCCATTAGAAATGCACCAAGCCCATATAAAAATAATTGTGGATACAGTAGGAGAATATCGCCAAGCCATGAAAAAGCTAAGGCCGCAATCATGGCTTTCCTTAGAATTGTTCCTTTTAAGTCCTTGCTTATCTGATAAAAATAAATAGCAAGTGGGAGAATAATAAAGGGTTTGGTATAGATTCTTAGCTCAGCATTCTGTTCCGCTGTTAGAACAAGATCGATGATTCCAACAATCAAAAAAACATAGAGCCAAAGGATATTTTTATTTTTCATGAATAATAAAATTTAACATTTAAATATATACAGAAAATCGATTTCTACCTTCTCTTTTTTTCTAAAGCCTTCTTGTTAACATTGTGATAAAACAAACTTAACATTAAATAAGGCAAACAAACTTAATTTCAAAATAAATGGGATTTAAAGGGGTTTAAACCGTTTGAAAATTGAAAAAACAAGCAAAAAGAAAATTTCCTTCTTTTTTCAATGTTAAGAAATTGTTAAGTAGTATTGTGAATAAATGTTAAAACTTAACAATTACAAAAAAAAATACTTGTCTAAGTCCTATACATTTGTACTCGGAAAAAATAAGTAAATCCTAAAACTGTAATTCTAAAATTTTCCACAAAAAAACAAAAATTATGAGGCAATCATTACTTAAAAGTTTATTTGCGTTTGCAATGCTTGTATTCACTACAGGAATTGCATTTTCGCAAGGTGTGACCACTGCTAGTTTTCAGGGGTCGGTAAGAGATAATGCTGGAGAAACCCTTCCGGGAGCCAACATTGTTGCAGTTCATACACCTTCAGGAACAAGATATGGATCTGTTTCCAACGAGGAAGGTAGATTCGTGATACCAAATGTTAGAGTTGGTGGACCATATACAGTTACGATTACCTACATAGGTTTCGATGATCAAGTATATGAAAACATTAACCTTTCACTGGGTCAAAACTATAGCATTAACGCTGTATTGAAAGATGGAATGAATTTAGATGCAATTGAGGTTGTTGCAGTAAGAGGAGGCATCATGGATGCTGACAAGACTGGAGCTTCTTTGAGTTTATCTAATGAAAGATTGAACGCTTTACCAACGATCAATAGAAGTGTAAATGACTTCACTAGACTAACACCTCAATCAAATGGAAATTCATTTGCTGGTACAAGTTCTAGATTCAACAACTTTACTGTAGATGGAAACATTTACAACAACAACTTCGGTTTAGGATCAGGTCAATTTGCAGGAGGTAATCCTATCTCAATTGATGCAATTGAAGAGATTCAAGTAAACTTAGCACCATACGATGTGAGACAAGGTGGTTTTACTGGAGCGGGTGTTAATGCGGTTACAAAATCAGGAGATAACACTTTTAGAGGTTCAGCTTATTATTTCTTAAGAAATGATCAAATGCAGGGTACCAAAATTGGTGATGATTTCTTACCTCAAAATAACGCAAGAAATGAAATTGGTGGATTTAGACTAGGTGGTCCAATTATCAAGGATAAGCTATTCTTCTTTGTTAATTACGAAAAAGAATCTGAATTGAGACCTTCTATTTTAAGAAGAGCTGCTAGAGAGGGTGAAACTCCTGATGGTCAGTTTATTTCTAGAGTTCCTCTTTCACAAGCTGAATTTGTTAGAGATCAAATCAATAGCATTTATGGTTATGATCCTGGTGCTCCAGATTCATATTCTTTCGCTTCTGAGCAGACTAGATTTAATGCTAGATTAGATTATAACATCAATCAAAATCACAAAGTGTCTTTGAGATATAACAATTACACTGCATTTACTGATGTACCTACAAATGGAAACTCAATCAGATACAACCAAACAAGATACAGAAATACAAACAGAACTGGTGTAGAAAGTATTAACTTTAGAAATAACAATTACACCAATGACAGAAATGTTCAGTCAATTGTTGCAGAATTGAATTCTAGAATTGGTACCAATATGTCAAATCAATTGAACATTGGTTACACATCTGTTACAGATCCTAAAAGAGGTATTCCAGGTGGTCAGAATTTCCCAATGGTTGAAGTCCTTGAGCCAGATGAATCAGGTAACTTGCTGTATTATATGACAATGGGTAATGAGTTATTTACAGTTGGTAACTTGTTGGAAAATACAACTCTTAACATCACTAATAACTTCTCCTTATATAAAGGTAAGCACACTTACACATTTGGTGGTAATTTTGAATTCATGACCTTTGATAATGCATTCAATCCTGTATTTAATGGTTTTTACAGGTATATTGGATATGATAAGTTTGTAGATGCAGTAATTAATCAAAATCCTAACGTTTATCCTGATGCTTTCTCTAAAGGTTTTGCATTGGATGGTTCTACTACACCTCCAACTGATGCGACTAGATTTGGTCAGTTAGGTTTCTATGTTCAGGATGAATACCAAGTAAATTCAAGACTAAAAGTGACAGGTGGTTTGAGAGTGGATTTACCATTCTACCCAATCGATATCCCTCAGAATGAGTTGTTGAACGACCTCAATAAAACTTTCTCTGATATAGATGGAAATACATTTACCCCTGATGTTGCAACTTTCCCTAAAGTAAATCCTTTGATTTCTCCAAGAGTTGGTTTTAACTATGATGTTAAAGGTGATAGATCTTTTGTATTAAGAGGTGGAACAGGTGTGTTCTCAGGTAGAATTCCATTCGTATGGTTGTCTAACCAAGTAAATGGATCTGGTGTGATTAGAGGTGGATATGGTTTAGAAGGTCAAGATGTAATTGATGCAAATATTGTCTTTAATCCAGATGTTACAGCTTATAACCCTGCAAACCCTGGACAAACATTATCAAGAGAATTAGCTTTAACGGATCGCAATTTTACGCTTCCTCAAGTTTGGAGAACAAACTTAGGCGTTGATAAACTTTTACCAGGAGGAATTGTAGGTTCTTTTGAATTTATTTACTCTAGAGATGTATCATCACCTATTGCTCAAAACCTTATACTTAGAAATCCAGAGGGTACATTGTCTGGCCCTGACGAAAGGCCTTACTGGGTAGACCAGCCAGGATTTAGAAGGTATTCTAATGATCGCGATTTTGATAATGTCTATTATCTTACAAATGCAAAAGAAAAAGCTGATTATGTTTCAGCGACAGTTAGCTTTGAAAAAGCATTTGATAATGGTTTGTATGCAACTGCTGCTTACACACTATCAAGAGCTAGAGACTTAGACAATGCTGGTGGATCGCAAGCAGGTTCTTTGTGGACACAAACTGTTCAGGTAGATAGAAACAGACCAGAATTGAGTTTTGCAAGTTTTGATCAACCACATAGAATCATCTCTACTATTGGCTACACAACTAAAAACACAACAATTTCATTATTGTATGATGGAGGAAATGCTGGTAGATTCAGTTACTTCTATTCAGGTGACTTCGGCGACAATGCAGCAAGATTGATCTACGTTCCAAATAATGCATCAGAGTTAAATTTCCAGCAATATACTTTAGGTGGTGTTGTTTATACACCTGCTATGCAAGCTGAGTTGTTTGATGCCTACATTGATCAAGATAAATACTTAAGCAGCAGAAGAGGTCAAATTGCAGAAAGAAATGGTGTAGTAAGACCTTGGGTTCATAAATTCGACTTTAGTTTAACTCAAAGAGTAGATGTTACGAAAGACAACAAGAATCGTCTTGAGTTCAGATTAGACTTCTTGAATGTAAATAATCTTCTTAACTCTAACTGGGGTGTTCCAGATTTTCAGTGGACAAGTACTCCTTTGGTATACAGAGGAAGAAATGCTTCAAACGAGCCTATTTACAGATTAGCTGCTAAGCCAGGTACTACTGAAATCCTAGATGAAACTTATAGAAAATCAAACTCTATTGGTAACGTTTGGAGAATGCAAGTGGGTATCAGATATAGCTTCAACTAATATCATAACTCAATTAATTTTTAAAAAAGTCCTCAAGCAATTGAGGGCTTTTTTATTTACAAGATTTTTAAGATTTGGCATGTTCAAAAATTGATTTTTTAAAATAAAAAAACTTAGGTTAAATCTTAAGTATAATAAAGTGAAAAAAAATGGCTTAGTTTAATTATTTTAAATTTTTAATCTCCTCCTGTGTTTGCATCTATATGACTGAATATAAAATTTCAGAAGAAGTTAAAAATTTCAACTTGCTTTAGGTTGTATTTTGTTACTCAAATCAAACTTTCTATCAATGGGATGAATAGAACTATGACTTTGTTAGCAACACAAGATTTAATAGCCTAGATCAAGATAGAAATAGAAAATTATTTGCTAATACGCTCCAGAAGAATTTGAATAAAACAAAAATAGTTTCTGCAAATAATACCTTTCCGATTCACAAATCTATTTTCAACGCCGATTTCAATCAGCAATAAACAAGTCTAGAAGGAGATGATATCTTTCCTGTTCATACAATAGTTCAGTACATTCAAGAAATAGTGGTAGATAGTGATCCTATTATTTAACTAAATGCAGGATTGCATATAATTTTAATAGATAATGCTAATATAGAAACAAGATGTTTTACTCAAGTAATAATAACTTATTGGAATCTAAAACTTATTCTTCAGGCAGTACCAACCTATATTTAATTGAATACGTGCCTAAACCGCCTACGAAAAACTCACCTTCAAAATATTGATATCCAGTAGAGGCACCTTGACCTCCTAAAGTTATTCCTGTGTTTGTCTCAATAAATCTAACAACTGGACTATCAACAATATATTTATTACCTCCTCCTAATGGAACGTCAATTTCAATTGCTAATGGAAGGTCTTCGAAATCAAAGTTTTCAAAGACAGCACTGGCCCAAAAAGGTTCTTCGTCCGAAAAAGAATTCCTCAACTGAAGCTGAACGTCTCCAGTCGTCCCATCATATCCATTTGATACTCTGTGCAAGATGGCTTCATACCCATAATATTGACCTACAATCACTTTTTTGGTAAGAACATTGGTGTTTCCTTTAGTATCTGTTAGCGTAAGTTTGACTTCATAAATTCCTGGTTCGGTGTATAAAACTCGTCCAATCTGATTATCGCTAGTTTCTCCATTACCAAAATCCCATGTAACTTTTTCTACTAAGGAAGATGACTCTAATTTCAATTCAACCAAATCTCGTACTACATAAAATTCTTTAGAAGATTCAATTACCCCTGTAGGTAGTATTGGTGTTTGGTCTTCATTATTGCATGAAAATATTATAAGTAGTGTAGAAAAAGTTAAAAGTATCTTGTTTTTCATGTTTTATTCCTTTTGAAGTACTTAATTATTTTTTTAGATTTTATGCGACTATAAATATTTGCGTTAAAATAGTTAATTAAATTTAATTATTTCACCACTATTAAGAATTATATTTATATTTTTAATATCAAAGTGTTTTTTTCTATTGATTTCCTTCATATTTTCTCTTTTTATGATACCAATTTTCTTTTTACTATTTTCAACATTCCTGTTGTAAGCTATGGATTCTATTTTTCCTCAATATCAACTCAATCGAACCATCTTCGCAGAAGGCACAGAACATCTTTTCTTTAGTGGGACCGCTTATCTAGGAATTTCGGCTTCTAGTGAGTTCTCGGCTTATCTTAAAGAGGGAATAGATATCTACGGAACTAACCATGGTCTGAGTAGAATTAATACTGTTCGTTTAAGGGTTTTTGAGGAGTTTGAGATCTACTTTGCACATCATGCTGAGGCGCAAAAAACTGCCGTCTACAGCAGTGGATTTTTAGCTGGTCATGCTGTGGTCTCTTTACTTGAAAACAAGGCTGACGCTATTTTTGTAGCTCCTCACACACATCCCGCTATTCTTTCAGCCGCTATTCAAAATCAAATCGATCCAGCACATAATTGGATTGACTCTTGTATCAAGTTTGCTAACCAAAATGAGGGTAAACAAATCTTATTAATCGCCAATGCTGTGGATGCTTTGAAACCTGAAATTCATGATTTCTCCTGGGTCAGAGCGCTTTCGAAAAACAATAATTATACGCTGTTGCTTGATGATAGCCATGCTTTTGGTGCTGTAGGGGAGGATGTTTTTGGGACGTATAAAAGGTGGAAAGAGCTTCCTGTGGATTTGGTGATTTCTGGTTCCTTAGGTAAAGGACTTGGTCTTCCAGCGGGGATTATTTTGGGTAGCCACGAATTCATCCGGGAACTCACTAAGCAATCTATTTATAGGGGAGCATCTCCACCGCCACCTGCTTATTTATGGGCTTTTCTGCAAAGTCAAGAAATCTATAGAAAGCAACAACAAAAATTAAAAGACAATATTCAGTTTTTCAAAAAGTTGTCACAGAATCTCGATTTGCAAACTACTAAGGAAGATTTTCCAGTATTTAGATTTGATGATGCTAACTTGTTGCAAAAGCTCCAAGAGCATCAAATCATCATCTCTTCCTTTCCCTATCCCTCACCAAACGACCCGCCCGTCCACCGAATCGTCATTTCAGCTTGGCACGAAAAAGAAGATTTATTGGCCTTGGTTAAGGTTTTAAAGATCTAACCACAAAGGGCATAAAGTTTTTCACTAGGGTCACAAGGGGGATTAATCTTATAAGCTGGAAACCTAGTGTCCTTTGTGCCTCCTTGGTGTTCTTAGTGGTTAAGAAAACCTATTTTTCCATGTAAAGAATTTTCTATATTTCGCGTAAGCCAACTTTTCAATTTTTCAACTTATTAATTTCCCAATCTTCCAACTCCAATTACTCTTGCTCTGCCACTCTTTAATCCAAAAAAGATGAACAAGATGGAGAAAGTAAGCGTCAAGTAAATTAAGTGATTCCAGTTACTGAAAATATCGAATGCTATGCCAAACAATAAAGGTCCCAAAGCAGCCAAATAATATCCTGCTGATTGTGCCATTCCAGAAAGAGATGCAGTAACTTGATCACTTCCAGTTCGCAAGCCAATCAACGTGTAAGCCAAGGAAATACTCGAACCCAATGCCAATCCCACCAGGGTCAAGCCAATAAAGTTGATCCATAAAACATGGATAAATAATGAGCTAAATCCTAATAAGTACATTGCACCCAATACCAAAATAATTCCAATTTGATCTTTGAATTTCACTGCGACAATTGGTGAAATAAATGTTCCTATCAATCCAATGATTTGCATTGCAGAAATCAGAATTCCAGCTTCAACAGCTGAAAGTCCTCGTGTGATCATCATATCAGGAAGCCAAGCAACCAAGGTGAAGAATAGTAAAGATTGTACTCCCATAAACAAACTCACTTGCCATGCCAGCCTAGATTTCCAAACATTAATTTTAATTTCATTGATATTGGCTTGAATGATAGGTTTTGGGACTTTGATTTGTGGTGCCCAAACGAGGATTCCGACTAGAATCAAAGCAGACCAAGACAACAAGGAGCCTTGCCAACCTAAATCCAAATCAATAGCTAACGGTGCACTGATTCCTGAAGCAATTGCAGCGGTTAAAGTCATGCCTGCTGAATAAGATGCTGTTACGATTCCGATTTTTTTTGGAAGTCGATTTTTGATCAGGGGAATAAGCAGCACATTGCAAATTACTATGCCGATGCCTGTCAACCCAGTTCCGATAAAAAGTAAATCTGATCCACCTAGAACTCGGATAGTTGACCCAAGAAGTAGAATAAATAATGCAAGTAAGATGGCTTGAGGATTCCCTAATTTTTTGCCCAAAGACGCTGAAAACAAAGAAAAAGTGGCAAATGTCAGAAGAGGTAAAGTGGTCAAAAAACCAGCCCAGCCATTCGATAATCCTAAATCTGATCGAATCAAAGGGACAAGTGGGCCAATAGCTGTGATCGATGGACGAAGGTTGAATGCCACCAACATGATCCCTAGAAATAAAAATCCTGATTTAAGATAAAATGGCTGCTTCGATTTTTCTGTTGACATGTTTTGTTTTTGACTCGCAATTTGCAAAAAAAAGAGGTTCGTGCGAAGGTTTTTCCTTCATTCACGAACCGTTATTGTTGTTAAGACCTTTTTTGTTGGCCGTTGACAGTCGACTTTCGACAAATTCAACTATTCGTCACCACCAAATCCTTCACACATTCCACCCAAGTATCGCTGGAATTCAAACTTGGAACCAAATCCCATTTTTCTCCTCCAAGCTCTTCAAATTCTTCTTTGTATTCCTCACCTACTTCTACTGTAGTTTCTAAACAGTCAGCTACAAAAGCAGGAGAAAAAACAAGTACTTTTTTGATTCCTTTTTCTGCAAGTTCCTTAATGATATCCTCTGTGTAAGGTTTGATCCAGGGATCTTTTCCTAGTCTTGATTGGAAACAGGTCAAGACTTTTTCTTCTGGCAAACCAAGTTTAGCAGCTAGTAATCTTGTGGTATGAAAGCACTGTCCTCGGTAGCAGAACTGGTTTTTCTTGGTGTAATTTCCACAGCATTTATCAGAAAGCTGGCAATATCCGTCTACCGATCCTTTTCTGATTTGTCTTTCTGGCAAACCATGATAGGAGAATAAATACATTTCATACTCGTCTTTTGCCATCATCTCTCTTCCCAATTCTTCCCAAGCTTGTAGGAATAGAGGATGCTCAACAAAATTATTGACGAAAGTGATGTTTGGAATGATTTGCCAAGTTCTCGCGATTTCCATAACCCGATCTGCTACAGAGCCATTGGTTGCTGAGGCATATTGAGGAAAAAGTGGAATGACAATGATTTTTTTTACATTGGCTTGATTCAATTTTTTGAGTCCATTCTCAATACTTGGAGTTTGATAGCGCATGGCTATTTCAACAATGTATTTATTAGAATCTAGTTTTGGAATTAGTTTGTCACGCAGATCTTCGGTATGAAAAAGTAGGGGAGAACCTCGGTCTGTCCACAGTTTACGGTATTCTTTGGCAGATTTGGGCGCTCGGAATGGAGCAATAATCAAATTCACAAGCATCCATCTAGGGATAAATGGAAAATCAATCACTCTTCCATCCATCAAGAATTCTCTTAAATATTTTCTCACATCTCCTGTAGCAGTACTATCTGGTGTGCCAAGGTTTACTAAAAGGACGCCTATTTTTGCTTTATTTTTTGTCATAATGGAGGTATATACGAAAAGAATCAATAATCAGAACCAAAAATACATCCTTTGGTTAGAATTATACCATTGAAAAAGTCAATCTTACTTAGATATGTTTGAAAAAGTGCTGCTTTTAGCCACCAAGCCACCAAGCCACAAAGAAGATATTCAAATATATAGCTTTTCTATATTTCTGCTGCTTTAGATTTCTGATAGAGAGTGGGTATAGAAATTTGCCACAAAGGCGCAAAACCACAAAGATTACCTTGGTGTCTTAGCGCCTTCGTGGCAATTAAAATATGATTTACTTCCCTACTGTTTTCCCCACTTCAGTAAGCATCTTCGAATCAAAATCTCCTTTCAGTTCGATAATGATAAAATCACTGTTCTTATCATTAACCATCAAGACGATATCATTGATCGTTGAATTGCCTTTGGTATAAATCATCACATTGTTGTTTTTCTCACTCACTTCCATCATCAACTCGAATTTTTCTTTTTCCAGTCCTTTTCTAAGTCCAATAAATTCAGCTTTGGAACTAGATTGAGCGGGGAGTTTGAAAAGCTTCACTTTCTCAAGAGATCTAATAAGTAGAGAAGATTGCTCTTCATCGAGTTTGATGTCAAAACCTTTTGCAAAATTCATAAAGTTACCGCCAAGATCCATGTGGAAGAAATCTGGGTTATTTTTATGTTTTTGATAAAGCGCATCAACTGATTTGCTTTGAGCAAAACTGCTTTGAGCAAAAAGCATCAAGAATGCGGCGGATAATAGAAGGTACTTTTTCATAGTTGGGATTATTTGTTGAAAACATTTTGAATTTGAAATTGAAGCCTTTCTTTTTCATTGGTATCGGGCTTATACTTGAAATATAAGAGCTCATATTTTTCGTCGCTAGTTGCTAAAAAATAGACCTCTTCTTGATCCTTGTCGCCATCTGAGAACATATAAAAGATATCCTCTCCATCAGTTTGTTCAAAAACTGGCTTAAATTCATCCGAAATTGTGTTTTCTAAGATTTCTGCCAGAAGAGTTCCTGAAACTTGATCTTTCAAATAGACTGCAGAAACCATTTTTTCGAATTGATTAAAGTCTATAGATAGTTCGGACTTATTTGGGTCATTAAAAGAAAGTTTGTAAGTGACATTAATTTCGACACTTTTCAATTCGGGGATTAAATCTATTTCCTCCATCGGCCACAGTAATTTTGGTTCAACAGGAGTTTCTAAACTCTTATTGATAGTTTCATAAGGTTCAGTTTGCCCAAACCCGCTGTGAATACTCAGCACTAAAAATGCTACTGTAAGAAGTATATGTTGCTTTTTCATTTATATTAAAGTTTTAATATTTTCATTTTCAAATTTTATTTTTCAAATCTCAGGTTTTTCATCCCTCATCCTTCATTTCCCTCTCTTATACTTATCCATCCCCGGAATATTGGTTTTATCAGCCAAGATATTGAGGTCTTGATATGTGAAATTTCCAAGCATGCTAAGCAAGGTGAAATTTTCAGTCGATCCAGTAATCATCAATAATTCACGAACTCTACCGCCTTCTTCTCTTACCATAAATTTGACACTGGAAGATTTGTCTTGAATGTCCATGAGTTCTTCATATTTGTTTTTGGTCAATGTGGACATGGCTTCAGTATAGAGTGGTTTCCCATTGATTTTTTCGGCAGTGAGTATTCTTATACCTCTGACTTTGGTAATCAATTCTCCCAAATCAGCTGCTTCTTGATCAGATTTGACTTCATTGGATTTAAGAAATCCGCCAGCCATTTGCATCATTTTTGGACTGATATAGACTCTTGAAAAGCGATCATCGTCCATGTATTTGGAGAAAAACTTGACAATCGCATCATCTTGTGCCTGAACTCCTGAGACGATCAGGAATAAAAACAGGATTAATATACTTCTTTTCATACTGCTTAATTTTCTTCTTTTGTCTCGAATAATTCCTGAGTGGTATTTAAATGCTTGAACTCCCCCATCACCTGCATACTCTTAGTTCCTTTTTCTAGCTGTGTGTTGATCAAAGCAAATGCTTGCATGACTTCTTGGTATGCTGCTCTTTCAGCCTTTTCCTTTTCGTATTGATAAATCGCCAATCCTGAAACAAGGAATAGGACAATCCCAGCCGCAATGCTCATCCAGTTTGCAATCCAAGGATTCTTTTTCTGAAGAGAAAAAGGAGCCTCTTCTAAAGCTGCTATTTCTTCAACACCTAGAAAAAAAGCTTTTTCTGATTCAAATCCTTCAGAAGTAGCAAGGAGTTGTCGAAGCATTTTCTCCTCTTCTAGTGAAGTTTCTCCTTCCCAATATTTATCCAATAGAATTTCGATTTGCTCTTTCATTTCTTTTGTATTAGGTATTCTCTCAATGATTTTCTGGCTCGGTGAAGATTCACTTTGACTTGATCCAAACTGACTTCCAGGTATTCTGCGATTTCTTCATAAGTCAATCCTTCTACTTCCCGTAGTTGAAATACCTCTCTTTGTTTTTCGGGTAGCTTCTCTAGAAAATTGAATACAAGCTTCAATTTTTCCGAAGTATTCTCTTTGTATTCAGGTGTTTCTACTTCAAACTCTTGATCTCCGAGTGGTTCTAGCTTTTTATTTGCTCGAAAATGTTGCAATGCCTCATTTTTCAAGCTCCTTACCATCCAACCTGTTGGATTATCCATTTTTTGAAGATCATTTTTCTGTCGCCAAGCTTTTTCGAATACCTGCTGCAATACATCATTGGCGATATCCCGATCCTTTACCCAGAGATAAGCCATGCGATACAGCTTGCTTTTCAAAGGCCAAATATGTGCTTCAAAAAATGTCTTCATTCGGGTAGATGATGCATAAGTTTTGGAATTGTTACAGCAATTTGAAAAAAAATCTCAACTTAGACTCAATTTAAATTATTACAATAAATAGTATGCATGCCTACTATTTATTATTTTGCACTGTGAATATTAGAATCAATGAACCCAAAAAATCAACAATCTCAAAAAGTAAAAGGCATAAAAAAAGCCTCGATATCATCGAGGCTTGTGGTGATAAGTGGACTCGAACCACCGACTCACGGATTTTCAGTCCGATGCTCTACCAACTGAGCTATATCACCGTTACCGTTTAAAGTGATGCAAAGGTAGATATTTGTCGCTTTCTTGCAAATGAAACGCATAAAAAAAATATATTAATTTCAATCAATCTATACTAATCAAATCAATATGAGCATTTTACCTCAGATAGCTTTTCTCTTGATTTTTGCCGTTGCAGGGTTCTTTTTGTATAAGAGAATCACTTACCTCAGAAGAAATATTTTCCTTGGCAAAAAAGAGACTAGAAATGATCAGCCCGAAGCACGTTGGAAAACTATGCTCTTGGTGGCTTTAGGTCAAAAGAAGATGTTTAAGAGAATCATTCCTGCATTTCTTCATTTGCTGATTTACGTAGCTTTTATCGTGATCAATTTGGAAGTGTTAGAATTTATCATCGATGGCCTTACAGGAAGTCACCGAATTTTTGAGCCATTTTTAGGTTCATTTTATGGAGTGGCCATGAATATTTTTGAGTTTTTGGCAATCGCTGTTTTGGTTTCTTGTGTGGCTTTTCTGATTCGAAGAAACGTAACCAAAGTTGAGAGGCTCACCATGCCAGAATTAAAAGGTTGGCCAGCTTTAGATGCAAATTTAATCTTAGTGATTGAGATCGTCCTGATGTTTGCCATTCTTACGATGAATGCTACTGATCAGATCTTAGCGACTAGAGGAGTTGAAGGTTATGCATTGTTGAATGGACTTTTCTTTAGCGATATGATTCAGCCATTGTTTGTAGGTATGAGTGATTCTTCTTTGGTCATTATTGAAAGATTTGCTTGGTGGTTCCACATCATTGGCATCTTGGCATTTGCCATTTACGTGACTTACTCTAAGCATCTTCACATTTTCTTAGCATTCCCTAATACTTGGTATTCAAATCTAAAGCCAAAAGGTGAAATCAGCAATATGCCTGAAGTAACGAATGAAGTAAATATGATGCTCGGAATTCCAGTAGAAGGAAGTCAAGAGCCTCCTGCAGAAATCAGCAGATTTGGAGCAAAAGACATCAATGACCTGAGTTGGGTCAACGTGATGAATGCCTACAGTTGTACTGAATGTGGCAGGTGTACTTCTGAATGTCCAGCGAATCTCACAGGTAAAAAACTATCTCCACGTAAAATCATGATGGATGTCCGAGATCGGGCAGAAGAAGTTGGTAAAAGTATCGATGCCGGCGGGCCAGGTTTGGAGGATGGTAAATCACTACTAGGAGATTACATTACCAAAGAAGAAATCAATGCTTGTACTTCTTGCAATGCTTGTGTTGAAGCATGTCCTGTAAATATTGACCCACTTTCTATCATTCTTCAAATGCGTAGATATGTGGCTATGGAGGAATCAGGCAGTCCAGCACAGTGGAATGCGATGTTCCAAAATATGGAAACAAGCTTTTCTCCATGGAAATTTGCTCCAACAGACAGATTCAACTGGGCAGATTCAGTGAAAAATGAAGAAGCAAAATAAGAAGCAAGAGATAAGATCCAAGATGCAAGAAGGAAGAGCTTCTTAAATCTGAAATCAAAAATCTACAATCTAAAATTCTAAGTATGTCAACATATAAAGTACCAACAATGGCCGAAATGTCGGCCTCAGGAGATAGCCCAGAAATTCTTTTTTGGGTAGGTTGTGCCGGTTCATTTGATGAAAGATACAAAGCCGTAACACAAGCATTTGTAAAAATTTTGAATAAAGTCGGGGTAAGCTTTGCAGTGCTTGGTCCTGAAGAAGCATGTACTGGTGACCCTGCAAGAAGAGCCGGGAATGAATTCCTGTTTCAGATGCAAGCCGTAGCGAATGTTCAGGTGATGAATGGTTACAATATCAAAAAAGTAGTTACAGCATGTCCACACTGCTTCAACACTATTAAAAATGAATACCCTGCATTGGGTGGGAATTATGAAGTTATTCACCATTCGCAATTTCTCCAGCAACTGATCAATGAAGGCAAAGTGGCTCTTCAAGGTGGAGGAGAATTCAAAGGAAAGAAAATCACATTCCATGATTCATGTTACCTCGGGCGCGCTAATGACGTTTACGAAGCGCCAAGAGACGTCATCAAAGCCTTGGATGTAGAGTTGGTGGAAATGAAGCGTTGCAAAACCAAAGGACTATGTTGTGGAGCAGGTGGGGCACAGATGTTCAAAGAACCAGAAAACGGGAAAAAAGATATCAACATCGAGCGAACAGAAGAAGCTCTAGCAACAGGTGCGTCAGCAATAGCGGTAGGATGCCCATTCTGCTTGACTATGATGACGGATGGAGTGAAAAATAAAGAAAGAGAACATGATGTTCAAGTCTATGATTTGGCAGAAATGATCGCTAAGGATATGGGAATTTGATTTTAGATAATTCCAGTTTATTAACCAGAGACCTGCCAGATTTTTGAAATCTGGCAGGTCTTTTTTTTAATTCGGGAATTTGATTTTTACTAAAGGGGCGTTATTCCTGCCATCTTCGTAGAATAAAGATTTTGTAATTATCCCGAGAAGGGGCGTAGCCCTGATATCTTTTTAAATTTCTTGATAGAAAAAAATATTTAAAGCGATTAATTGAAGATTTTGTGGCGTTAAATTTTTTGAATATATCTAGTGATTTTCTAAAATGCCCTTACTTTGTTACAAAAATCAGCAAAATTTGCCCTTACTTTGTGACAAAACTTTTAAAATCTACCCTTACTTTGTTACAATAAATTGAAAAAAATGCCCTTACTTTGTAGCAAATATAGGATTTTATGAGCTTCAAAAGACATGTTTTCAGTCATTTAGAGAATTGGAAGTTAGATAAGGAAAGAAAACCTCTAATCATTAGAGGGGCAAGACAAGTTGGTAAGACCACCTTAATCAAGCAATTTTCCGAGTTATATCCATATTCTATTTTTATGAATTTGGAAAAAGAATCTGACAGATCATTTTTTAATGACTTTGATGATGTCCAAAGTATCATTGAGACAATTTTTTTAACAAAAAACTTAAAAATTGAGCATTTAGGAGATACACTTCTTTTCTTAGATGAAATTCAAGAATCACCCAAAGCAATAAAGTTACTCAGGTATTTCTATGAAGAGTTGCCCCAGCTTCATGTAGTAGCAGCAGGGTCCTTATTGGAGTTCGCAATGAAGAAGGTTTCCAGTTTTCCCGTAGGAAGAGTCCAGTTCCTATACCTTCATCCAATGAACTTTCCCGAATATCTTAAGGCAATTGGCCAAGATGCTGCATTAGAGCAATTAAATCAGTTTCCTGTTAAGGCTGTAGCTCACAAAGTTTTGATGGGCCTCTTTCATAGATATGCAATTATTGGGGGAATGCCCGAAGTAGTCAAAACTGATATCGAGAAAAATAACCTAGCAAATCTCACATCAACTTACGAGAGTATATGGGGAACCTATAAAAATGATATCGAAAAATACACTTCTAATGATACTGAGAGGAAAATCATCAAACACATTATGAATGCAGCCCCTCTGGAATTAGATCAAAGAATCAAATTTCAAGGTTTTGGAAACTCAAATTATAAATCAAGAGAAATAGGTGAATGTTTCAGGATTCTGGATGATGCAAGAGTAATTAAGTTGATCTATCCAACCACTGATCTCAAGCCACCAGTTCAATATGACCTCAAAAAATCCCCTAGGCTTCAGTTTTTGGATTCTGGTTTGGTGAATTATGCATTAGGGATTCAAGGTCAACTTTTGAAAATGGAGGATTTGAGTCCTGCATTCAAGGGAGTATTGATTCCACATTTGGTGACGCAGGAGTTATTATCGATTCAAAATATAACAGATCATAAACCTAATTTCTGGGTAAGAGGGAAAAGGCAGTCAAGTGCAGAAGTTGATTTGGTTTACACATTTGAGGATAAGTTAATTCCAATAGAAATTAAATCTGGAGCAACAGGTTCCTTGAGGTCATTGCATCAATTTGTAGATGTAGCAGAACATCATTATGCCATTAGGATTTATGGCGGGAAACTATTGACCGAAGAGACTACTACTCCAAATGGAAAGCCCTATCGTCTATTGAATCTCCCATATTATTTGGGGACAAAAATTGGAGACTATGCTCAGCAGTTTATAGAAGGTAAGATTTAACTTTATCGAATCGCTCTAAATTTATACCCAAACACCAAATTTATCCGTTAAGAAAAAGAACTAAAATAAGACGAAAGTCCTTATTCTTGGGAACAACAAAATTGCCTAAAAATGTATTTAGAATTTGAAGATATAGCTGCTCACGCACGCATTTGGATTTATCAGTCAGATAGAAAATTTACTCAAGAAGAAGTTTCTTGGATCAAGGATCGCTTGAAAGCTTTCTGTGAGCAATGGAATACGCATGGTGCATTGATGCCGACATCTTTCGAAATCAAATTTGATCAAGTAATAATCCTTTCAGTAGATGAAAGTAATTTGGGTGCAAGTGGATGCTCGATAGATAGCTCAGTCAAAACACTTCGAGAGATTGAACAAAAACTTGGGGTGAATTTGATAGATCAGGGGAAAGTAGGGTTTCTAGCATCTGAGGACACATTGGCTGTAAATTCCGTCTTTGGGATTAAGGAAAGTGTACAATCAGGATTGGTCAACCCTGAGACACTTGTGCTGAATCCACTTGTAAAGGAAAAAGCAGATTTAGAGAATAAATGGCTTATTCCTGCTAAAGAAAGCTGGTTAAACAAATACTTTGAAAATTAATTATTATAATTATCCTATATTTAAAAATTAAGAAATCATCCGACTGATAATTGCAATGAAGCGAAGTCTCTTTTTTATTATTCTTTTTGGTTTGTTAGGCACAGCCTGTACCAGTTTGTACAAGAAAGGCCAAAAGCAGTTCTCCTCTGGAGAATATCAATATGCAATCAGTACCTTTTCAAAGGTTTTGGAAAAAGATCCTGAAAATAAGGAGGCTAATTTTTACGTTGCTGAGAGCTACAGACTTTCCAATAGAATAGAAAAATCTTCCTCGTATTATGAAAAATTGGTAGAAGAGGATGGTACTTTTGAAAATTATTATAGACTAGGACAAAGTTATAAAAGTCAAGGAAGAGCAGAAGAAGCGCTAGAGGCATTCAAAGAAGCTCAAGGTTTGACTTTAGATGATGCGTATTCGAATGAGTTAAAAAGAGAAATCGCAAATCTTGAAAAATCAGATGAAATAGAAGATTACTGGCCTTACTTGGAGTTAGAGAATTATACTTTGCTGAATACTGCAGGACCTGATTATGCTCCCATTGTCAATGAGGGTTACATGTATTTCACGAGTTCAAGACAAGCATCAGGGATCTATCCAGGCACAGGCACGGCGTACACCAAACTTTTTAGAACTAGAGCTGAAGGAATCAAGGTTGATGTACAGAATATTCAAGCGCTTCCTGAGTTTCGTAATGAAGAAGGGTTGAACCAAGGAGCTATTGCAATTAGCCCTGATGGAAATACCATTATTTATGCAAGAGGAAATTCAACTTCCAAGAAAGATTTACCAGACGTACATTTATTTGCATCTTACTTTAGGGGTGGAGGATTCACGCAGCCGATTTGGATGCCTTTGAATGAAGATGAATTTTGGTGGAATAGTACTCCAGCTTTCAGCCCTGATGGATCGGTTCTTTATTTTGCTTCCAATAGACCAGGAGGATATGGAGGAACAGACCTTTACAAAGCCACAAAACTAGCTAATGGAGACTTTGGAAATCCTGTCAATTTAGGACCTGAAATCAATACTCCTGGAAACGAAATGTTTCCACGTTTGGTAGCTGATGGGAAATTTTTCTTTGCTTCAGATGGACATGCTGGGTTTGGGAAATTAGACATGTTTGTTGCAGAGCCTTCTGAACAAGGAACAGTCGTTAAAAATTTAGGGCCAAAGATCAACTCAGTAGCAGATGACTTTGGGATTTATTTCACAAATTATCCTCAAGAAGGTTTTATTACTTCCAATAGAGAAGGTGGGGCTGGAGATGATGATATTTATTACTTTGAAGATAAAACGCCAAAACCTAAGCTTGTCAATATATTTCTCAACGTAACTACAAAAGAAAAACAAGAAAATGGTTCAGAAGTGATTCTTCCACAAACAAGAATTGCACTTTATGATTCCGCAAATAAGATGACTGGCGGCGATTTTACAAATCAAAGCGGTAGAGTAAGATTAACTTTGGCTCCGAATGCGGATTTTTCAATGATCGCTTCCAAAAGTGGATATTTCACAAAAAGTATAACGTATACCACAAAAGGGAAAACCCCTAGCCAAGAAGAATTGATTCAAGAAATTACCAATATTACCTTAGACACTACGATAATTTTGGATGCTTTGATCTTAGAAAAATCTATCGTCTTGGATAATATTTATTATGACTTGGACAAGGCTGAGATCAGACCTGATGCAGCTCTTGAGTTGGATAAGCTTGTCACAATCTTAAAAGACAATCCGACGATATCCATTGAGTTGAGTTCACATACAGATGCACGAGCGACAGATGCCTACAATGATGCACTTTCACAAAGAAGAGCAGAGTCAGCAGTAGCTTACATTGTGTCCAAAGGTATAGCCCCAGAAAGATTAGTAGCAAAAGGTTATGGCAAGCGTCAGTTGATCATAGAAAATGCCCAAACAGAAGATGAACATCAAGTCAACAGAAGAACAGAATTTAAAGTGATTGATATTAAGTAGGTTCTAAATTTAACTTACTCTTCTTTAAAGTCAATTTCAAAATACTTAAGGATAGACTTATAAATATCTTGAGCAGTGAGACAGGTATCTGATAAATAATCAGGTACCTTTTTCCACTCCTGTAATAAATGCACCTTAAATTTTACCTTGAGCACAATAATTTCTTATTGTCCTTTCAGGCATTTTCCATTTTTTTGCTAACTCACTTACTGAAATATAATTCATATTAAATTAAAATTTGGCCGTTATCGGCGAGATACGATTAAAAAATAGTAATAAATGTGGTTTTTGGCCGATAAATTAATCTTCTAAAATTGATTTTTCCCACACAAATACCCCCATTGCTCTTTGACCATGAACCAATACACTTTTGGGATTTTCAAGATTTTTTAAGCCATATTTCAGCTCAACTTTTTCTAACAACTCTTTAGTCAAAAGAAAGCGTTCACTCCCATCAGGAAGAGCAAATACACCATCACCTAGATTTGGAGATGATTCTTGAACCCCTCCAAACCCTGTTGTCATTCGTAGAAAAAATATCCCATCATCCTTCAAAACACGCATCATTTCGTCCATCATTTTAAAGAAATCCGATTCACTCGTAGCAAAATGTAAGACAGCAGAACTGATGACTACATCGAAAGCGCCTTTGTGAAAAGGCATATCCTGAACAGTTGCCGTTTGGAATCTATAAATATCATAAGTGGGCTGAATCGTTTGGGCATAGATTCTTGCCATTTGAATTGCGATAGGATTGGCATCTACCCCAAATATTTGAAATCCCTGATTCAGAAAATAAATGCAATTTCTACCTTCGCCACAGCCGGCATCTAGGATTTTCATTTCCTTACTAAACCTTTCCTTGAGAATCTGATCAAGCAGATAAATATCAATATTACCCAAAAGTTGATTCAGTTTATTTACTTCCATTTTCAAGGTTATTTAGGGCTTTTATCGTTTTGCTTTTACCGATTTCGATCAATTCACTTGCTCGATGAAACTCCAATGTGCCTGCTTGGATTCTGGAAATTTCGATAAGTACATCGACTCTATACTTATCAAGGACAACAGAAGAAAGTTTATCCTGAAGTAAATCAAAGGAGAAATTCAGTAATTCTAAAGAACTCATGCCTTTGTATTTTTCTTCTTTCAATTCAGAATTGAAGTATTTAGAAACTTTGGTATGATACTCAGAAACCCATTTGGGGATTTTGATAATGCCTTCGCGTTCTTCAGGAGAATTCTTTTTAGGTTGTAATTTTACTAGTGTTTCCTTTGGGCCATTCAAATCTACTGCAATCATCAATTCACCTCTATTTGTTTTTGGTAAAAGATTTAATGGAATAGGGTTGATGATCCCTCCATCAATATATTCCTTGCCATGAAGTCTAGCAGGAGTCAAAACAGTTGGAATCGAGACAGATGCTCTGATAGCTTCAAAAAGAGAACCTTTATCAAAAATCTTTTCTTTACCTTGGGGAATTTCTACTGCAGTACATGTAAATGGGATGGCTAAAGATTCAATGTCACAATCTTTAATGATTTTTTTTATTTCATTAAACACTTTATCACCTTTGATAAAGCCTTTACTTGATAATGTAAAATCCATTAAGGAAAAAACATCTATCCTATCCAAGTTGCATATCCAATCTTTGAATGCAGGAAGCTGACCTGCTGCATAAATACCCCCAACTAAAGCACCCGCAGAGGAGCCAGCGATCGAGACAATCTCAAACCCAGCTTCTTCTAAAGCTTCAATAACACCAATATGTGCCATTCCTCTAGCACCACCACTAGAAAGAACCAACGATACTGTTTTTTTACTCATGGTATAAAAGTGATACATTTATTTAACTTAGTGAATTAACTTTCCGAAAAAATTCTATCGCTATGAATCAGTTTAAGCCTTTTCATCTTGCTTTCCCAATTAGAGATATTGAAGAAACAAGAAAATTTTATGGAGATCTGCTGGGTTGTGAAATTGGACGAAGTACAGAAAAGTGGATTGATTTTAATTTTTTTGGTCATCAGCTTTCTGCTCATGTCAAACCAGATGAACTTGCCGCTGCTCACAAGAATGAAGTAGATGGCAAAAATGTCCCAGTGAGGCATTTTGGTGCGATTTTACCCTGGGAAGAATGGCATTCGTTAGCAGATAAGCTTCATGCTCATGGAATTGAATTTGTAATTGAACCTTATATCCGTTTCAAAGGAGAGGTGGGCGAGCAAGCTACGATGTTCTTTTTAGATCCATCAGGAAATGCTTTGGAATTCAAATCTTTTCAAGATCCTAGTCAGATTTTCGCAAAGTAAATGACTGTGAATTTAGAAGTATTAATGGAAAGTGAAATTACTTTCCATTTGCTTTTAATAAGGTCTTGATCAGTGATATTACTTTTATTTCATAAAAGAGTACAAACCAAATTATAATTTGAAACCATTAATCGATTACTGTCGCCATTTGTATCTTATTTGATTTTTTTTGGCTGGTATTAGATTTAGTTTTGAAGTAAGTAACTTTATTTGGTTCTTTTGGGTTATTACCATTACTATGACGAAAAAAGAAATTCTATACTATAAAACCTACGAACACCCCACAAGTAATGAATGGGTTGTATTTATTCATGGGGCAGGAGGCTCTTCGTCTATATGGTTCAAGCAAATCCGAGAATTTAAAGAAGATTTTAATCTTTTGCTTATAGATCTTAGAGGTCATGGAAAATCTGCAAATTCTATCAAAAACTTGTGGAATGACAAATATACTTTCCCTAATGTCACAAAGGATATTATTGAGGTATTAGACCATCTAAATATTCCTCCAGCTCATATCATGGGGGTTTCATTAGGAACCATTTTAGCTCGGCAATTGGCGGAGATGGAACCCGCTCGTGTGAAATCTATGATTATGGCCGGAGCAATCACCCAGTTGAATTTTACTTCCAGGATTTTGGTTTTTCTTGGGAATACTTTCAAAAGTGTACTTCCATACATGTGGTTGTATAGTCTCTTTGCATTTATCATCATGCCGAGAGGTCACCATGCCGAATCGAGAAATTTGTTTATTCGTGAGGCTAAGCGATTGTGTCAAAAAGAATTTATTAGATGGTTCAAACTTACCAAAGACATCAATCCACTTCTGAGATATTTCAAAGAAAAGGATTTGTCTATTCCTACCCTGTATATCATGGGTGAAGAAGATGTGATGTTTTTAGAATCTGTAAAGAATATAGTGAAAGATCACAAACAATCTTTTTTGAAAGTAATAGAAGCATGTGGCCATGTGGTCAATGTAGAGCAGCCTGAAATATTTAATAAACTATCATTGGACTGGTTAAAAAACCAAAATAATTCTCTTCAAAATTCCCTGTAGCACTTGTAATGAAAAAACAAACAAAAACGATTCTTGGCGTAGTCATCATTTTGGTTGTCGCCATTATTTTTATCTATCCTAGACTTGGACAATACATCAGTAAAGACGACTCTCCTGCAAGTTCAGCAGGAGCTTCTGGTCAGAATAGCGAAATTCCTGTAAATGTTGTAGAAATTCGCCCTGAGCGTCTTGAGAACAATTTGAACATCACAGGGACTGTGATTCCTAATGAAACTGTAAATCTAAGATCAGAGATTTCTGGTTTAGTAGAAAGAATTTCTTTTAAAGAAGGAGAATTTGTAAAAAAAGGTACGCCCTTACTTTACCTCAATGATGATGAGCTTGAAGCACAATATCAAAGATTAGACTACACCAAAAAGCTTTATGAAAGTCAAGAAAACAGGCAAAAACAACTTTTGGCTAGGGAGGCGATTAGTCAAGAAGAATATGACATTTCATTAAATCAATTCAATACCAATTTGGCTGATTTGAGATTGGTCGAAGCTCAATTAAGCAAAACGGTTATCAGAGCACCTTTTGATGGAGTCTTAGGATTAAGACAAATATCAGAAGGGTCTGTAATAGGAACTTCAGATGTAATTGCAAGTATTGTTAATATAGATCCTATCAAAATTGAATTTTCTATTCCTGAGCGGTATGCAGGTGAAGTGAAAATCGGCTCCAAAATAGCGTTCTCAAATGATGGAGGAGGCCTAGATGGTGTAGGAACAGTTTACGCTTACGAACCTACAATTGATGCTGCAACAAGAACTTTAAAGTTAAGAGCGGAAAGCCCAAATAGAGATAGAAGATTCTTGCCAGGTATGTTTATTAGAATTAAATACACTTTGGACGTAGAAGAGAATGCATTGTTAGTTCCTGCTCAATCAGTTATTCCTGAACTGAGTGGATATAAAGTATATGTAGTAGATAAGGAAAATAAGGCTGAGGAAAGAATCGTAACTATCGGAACCAGAACAGATAAAGAAGTACAAATCTTGGATGGTTTGGAAAAGGGAGACTTGGTACTCACTACAGGTATTTTGCAAGTTAGAGTAGGTTCACCTTTGAACCCAACTAAAATAAATTAATCATGGCGAGTTTATCTACCATTAGTATTCGAAGGCCTGTATTGGCTATAGTAATGTCACTAACGATCACGCTGTTCGGGATTATTGGTATCAGTTTTTTAGGTGTAAGAGAATTTCCAAGTGTGGATCCTCCTATTATCAATGTAAGAACTACCTACGTTGGAGCTAATGCGGATGTTATTGAAGCTCAGATCACCGAGCCGCTCGAAGAGGCTATCAATGGTATTGCAGGGATCAAATCATTGACATCCACTAGTAATGACGGAACTAGCAATATTACAGTTGAATTTGATGTAGGAGCTGATTTAGAAGCTGCTGCAAATGATGTAAGGGATAAAGTATCTGGAGCGCAAAGAAATCTTCCACCTGACACAGAACCTCCGGTAGTTTCAAAAGCAGATTCTGATTCTCAGCCAATTGTGTTCTTGAATGTTCAGAGTGATAAACGTTCTTTATTGGAGCTATCTGAAATCGCAAATAATATTTTCAAAGAAAGACTCCAAACTATCCCTGGAGTGAGTACTGTTCAGATTTGGGGAGAAAAGGAATATGCCATTCGACTACGAATGGATCCACTTAGAATGGCCTCTTATGGTGTTACTCCATTGGATGTGCTGAACAAGGTTCAGAGCGAAAATGTGGAACTTCCCTCTGGAAGAATTGAAGGATCAACTATTGAATTGTCCGTAAGAACAAAAAGTAGATTGAGCTCTCCCCAAGAGTTCAATGATTTGATTATAAAAGAGGATCAAAATAATATCGTTAAGTTTCAAGATATTGGTAAAGCAGAATTGGCCGCTCTCAATGAGAGGACTGTATTAAAGAGGGATGGGATACCTATGGTAGGTGTAGTTCTAGTTCCTTTACCTGGATCAAACAATATAGAAATTGTAGATGAATTTAATAAGAGATTAGTCTCTATTAAAAAAGATCTTCCTGAAGATATATTGCTAGATATCGGATTTGACTCTACAAGATTTATTAGATCTTCAATAGCAGAAGTTCAAGAGACTATCATTCTTGCTTTTATTCTTGTTGTTACTATTATATTTCTATTCTTAAGAGATTGGAGGACTACATTTATACCTGTTTTGACTATACCAATTTCTTTGATTGGGGTATTTTTCATTATGTATGTGGCTGATTTCTCTATCAATGTATTGACATTGTTGGGAATAGTATTATCTATTGGTCTAGTGGTAGATGATGCTATTGTGGTATTAGAAAATATCTATACAAGAATAGAAAAGGGAGAAAATCCCGATACGGCTGCTGAAAAAGGCGCTGAGGAAATATTCTTTGCTGTAATCGCCACTACAGTTGCTTTGGCAGCGGTATTTCTACCAGTTATATTTTTGACAGGAACGACAGGAAGACTATTTAGAGAGTTTGGTGTAGTGGTCGCAGGTGCTGTAATTATTTCATCATTCGTAGCGCTGACGATGACTCCTATGTTGAGTTCTAAATTGTTGAAAAAAAGAGAGAAACAAAACTGGTTTTATAATAAAACTGAACCCATTTTTTTATGGCTTAATGACAAATATAGTTACGCCTTAGATGGGTTTATGAAAGTAAGATGGGTAGCTTTCTTGGTGGTGGTTTTCATGGCTTTTGGGATTTATCAACTTTTCCAAGTCATACCTACTGAGCTTTCACCTATAGAAGATAGAGGTGAAATGAGAGTAAATCTTAGTGGACCAGAAGGAGCTACCTTCGAGTATATGGATAAGGTCATAGATAATATGACTGAGGAGTTTCTAACCGAAATCCCAGATGAAGAAAGAGCGGGGATAATTACTGTTACTTCACCTGGATTTGGTACTTCTAGTACAAACTCAGGATTTTTGAGACTGATACTCAAGGATGCTGAAGACAGAGAAAGGTCACAACAGGAAATCTATGATGAAGTTTCCAAAAGGTTGACAAAATTCACATCAGTCAGAGCATTTGCCACCCAAGCACCATCTATTGGTGATAGAAGAGCAGGTCTTCCTGTTCAGTATGTGTTGCAGGCACCTACTTTAGAAAAACTAAAGGAGGTCATTCCTGAGTTTATGAATCAAGCAAATCAAAGTAATATTTTCAGCTATGCGGATATCAATCTTAAATTTACAAAGCCTGAAATTGAGGTAGAAATTGATAGAGAAAAAGCTAGAAATGTAGGAGTATCTGTCCAAGAAATTGCTAGGACATTACAATTGTCCTACTCAGGCCAACGATTCGCGTATTTCATCATGAATGGCAAGCAATATCAAGTTGTCGGTGAAATGCAAATAGAGGATAGAAATGAGCCTATTAATCTAAGAACACTCTATGTAAGAGCTGAAAATGGAAGCCTTGTTCAATTAGATAATCTTGTAAGGATTAGAGAAAAAAGCACCCCACCTCAGCTTTATAGGTTCAATAGGTTTGTAAGTGCTACAGTTTCAGCAAACCTTGCTCCAGGATTTACTATTGGAGATGGTCTAGAAGAAATGGATAGAATCGCTTCCGAGGTTCTTGATGAATCATTCAGTACGGATGTTGCAGGACTTTCCAAAGAATATCGCGAAAGTTCCAACAGTTTGATTTTTGCATTCTTATTTGCACTTGTGTTGATTTATCTGGTACTGTCTGCGCAATTTGAAAGCTTCTTGGATCCACTTACAATTATGTTTACTGTTCCTTTGGCTTTGTTTGGGGCTTTGGCATCTTTGTGGATCTTTGATTTTACGCTGAATATCTTTAGTCAGATCGGAATCATCATGCTCATAGGTTTGGTGACCAAAAATGGTATTTTGATTGTGGAATTTGCAAATCAAAGAAAGGCACAAGGAATGTCCATTGATGAGGCAATCATTGGAGCCGCAAGTGCAAGATTCCGACCTATTCTAATGACAAGTTTATCTACTATTTTAGGTATCCTTCCTATTGCCTTGGCACTCGGGGCAGGTTCAGAAGGCAGGGTTCCTATGGGCGTTGCAGTTATTGGTGGATTGACATTCGCTACTGTATTGACATTATTTATAATCCCAGCAATTTATACTTTCCTGACCTCCAAGCAGGGAAGATTAGCAAGAGCATAATGAAAAAACTTCTTTTAACAATATTCTTATTGTCCCAATATTCAATGATCTTACTCGCACAAGAAGGTGAGATGCTGAATCTTGAAAAAGCGATCATGATTGGTTTGGAGAAAAATTATGGCGTAAAAATAGCCGTAAACAATGTTCTTCTAGCTGATTATGATAAGCAAATTGGTTTTGGAACTTCTTTCTTGCCAACAGTAAATGCTGTGTATGCTCATAGTTATAGTAAAGAGGATGTAGAACAGTTATTTGCAACTTCAAATGAACCGAATCAGATTGTTGGAGCAAGTTCAGATACAGAAAACTTTACTGTTTCTGCCATTTATGGTTTCAATCCTGAAGTGGTCATCACCATGAAAAGATTGGGGAAATTAGCTGAAATAAGTGAATTAGATGCGAAAGTAGCTGTAGAGAATTTAGTAGCCTCTGTATCTTCCTCTTATTATAGATTGGTGCTAGAGCTTCAAAGAAAAAAACTACTTGAAAAAACGCTTGAATTTTCTAAATCAAGACTCGAAATCGCTGAGGCACGATATGAGTTGGGAGGCGCAGGAAAAAGGGATTTTCTAACTGCTCAAGTAGATTATAATTCTGATTTATCTCTTTCAGTCAATCAAGATCAAGTGATTCAAACAGCAAGAATAAATTTGAATGAATTGCTGGCTTTGTCACCCAATGATCAATTTGTTGTAAAAGATACAATCGTCATTACAGAAGATTTGAGATTGGAAGATTTGATAGAAAATGCGTATCTCAACAATAAGCAGTTTCTGGTAACCCAAAGACAAGAAAATGTAGCTTTTCTTCAACTAAGAGAATTGCAAGCCCAACGTTTGCCGTCGATAAACCTAAATGGTGCTTATTCTAACAATACACTTAACTCAGACGCTGGAATTCTCTTGCAAAATCAAAGGCAAGGTTTCAACTATGGTGCGAATATTACCTTAAATTTATTTAGTGGATTTACATTAAATAAGAGAATACAAAGTGCAAAAGTAGCAAGATACAACTCTGAGTTGGCTTTAGACCAATATGAAATTCAAATGACTTCAGATGTTCATCGGGCTTATACTGCTTATGAAAATAGCAAGCGGTTATTGGAAATTGAAAGAAAAAATTACGAAGTTGCTGTTGAAAATACCGACATTGCTTTGGAAAGATTTAGATTAGGGATTGCAAATTACCTGGAGTTTAGAGATGCCCAAGTGAATTTATTAACTGCTGAAGACAGATTGATCACGTCACTTTTTAATATTAAAGAAAGCGAAATTGAGTTATTGAGGCTTTCAGGAAAAATTTATTTTCAGAATAGTGAAGAGCCACTTGGATTATTAGATAGATAGTCGATATACTTTCATATAATTTACGAGAAAGCCTCTTTATATATTATAAAGAGGTTTTCTTTTTATTTTAATGCTAGGCTGTATTTGCTCGTAGAATATTGGTATATTATTTGTTAAATGTGGTGATTGATACCAAGTTATCAAGAAGTGTTCAGGATTTTGAACCGCGATACATGAAAAAAATTATAACAACTTTCATATTTACCCTACTTCTAATCACTTTTGGAGTACAATGTACTTTTTTAGAAAAAAAGAAAGAGGTAGCATTTTGGGAAGAGCCAGTTACCCTTGACTTAGAGGATATCAAAAAAAGAGGTTATATCAGAGCTGTAGTCGATAATTCTTCAACTAGCTATTATATCTATAGAGGGAGAAGAATGGGCTATGAATTTGAACTCTTAAGGAATCTTGCTAGTAGCCTAGGTGTACGACTTCATCTGATCATTAAATCTGATATTGAAGAAGCCTTTGTTCTTCTAAATAATGGCAAAGCAGACATTGTTGCTATGAATCTGGAAATCTCAAAAGAGCGAAAGAAATATGCAAACTTCAGTATTCCTATAGGTGAGGTAAGTACAGTTTTGGTGCAAAGAAAGCAAGGAGGCTTGATAACTGACATCAATGAACTGAGAAATCAAACAATCCATATACCTCAAGGTGCGATTTATAAATCACAGCTTCAAAATATAAGTCAGGATAGCACTTTCAGTTTATCTATTGTCGAAATGCGTGATGGAAGGGAGCAATTGATTACAAAAGTCCTAGAAAATGAAATCAAATATACTGTGGTTGACAAAGACCTTGCTTTGGTTAACTCTACTTATTATGATGATTTGGATGTAAGTTTGGAAATAAGCGAAAAATCTCCAGTAGCTTGGGCAGTAAGAACTAATGCTCCTGATCTAGAAAAGGAAATTAATTCTTGGATAGCGAAGCGGACTAAATCAGGTTATTTGGCTACTCTTTACGCTAAATATTTTCTCAATTCCAAAAATAATTATTTTAGAACGAATAGTGCATTTTCTTCCCTTGGGGGAAATAGAATTTCAGTTTATGATGAAATCATCAAAACAGCAGCTGAGAACTTAGGTTGGGACTGGAGATTACTCGCTTCTTTAGTCTATAAAGAATCGGCATTTAATCCTGAAGCAACTTCTTATGCGGGAGCTACTGGCTTGCTTCAGTTGATGCCCGTAACTTTAGAAAGGTTTGGAGTGGAGGACGCCAATGACCCTTACCAAAGTTTGATGGGGGGAGTGAATTTTTTGAAGTATTTGGATAAATTTTGGAGAGAGAGAATTCCTGAGTCAAATGAGCGAATTAAATTTATATTAGCTTCTTATAATATTGGGCATGGACATGTAGAAGATGCTTGGAAGTTGACAATGAAATATGGTAAAAACCCACAATACTGGGAACATGTATCTCATTTCCTAAAATTAAAGACTGATCCGGAATATTATCGTGACCCGATTGTTCGGAGTGGCTATGCCAAAGGGCATGTAGCGGTCAACTATGTGGAGGATATTTTGATATTATATAATTCTTACCGAGTTTTGGTTGAGCCCTAGGGGATCAAGTTAAAAAAAAAACTATAATAAAAGAGCCATCAATTTTGATGGCTCTTACTATTTTTTAATCTATTGCTTTTACATTCACTTCAATATTTCCCCTTGTGGCTTTAGAATATGGGCAAACTTCATGCGCTGCTTCTACTAACTTTTGAGCTTCTTCTAAGGATCCAGCTTGTGGAATTTTGCAATGAATATCTACTGCTAATCCAAAACCACCCGCTTCGGTTTTGCCTAGATGTGCTTTTACTGTAATTTCAGCATCATCCAATTTTACCCCTTTTGCTACTGCGCCTAATGCACCTCCAAAGCAAGCGGCATATCCTGCAGCAAATAGTTGTTCAGGGTTGGTTTTTCCTCCTTGTCCACCAATTTCCTTCGGCATAGCTACATCAAAATCTAATTGGCCATCATCTGTTTTTATATGACCCTTTCTTCCTCCTGTGTTTACTGCTGTTGCTGTGTAATCGATTGTTATTTTTTCCATTATATTGGTTGGTTTAAAGTATGTACTAATTTATTTACTTCTGTTGTCAAGTTGATTAACTCTTGGGGTTCCCAGCTATTTAGAGATTCAGCTATTTTTTTTGGAATCTTTTCAGCTTTTGATTTCAACGACTTTCCCTGAAAAGTCAACTCAATTTCTACTTTTCTTTCATCTTGTTCACTTCTGACTCTTTTGATAAGGTTATTTGCTTCTAACCTTTTTAGTAAAGGTGTCAAAGTTCCAGAATCAAGAAGTAATTTTTTCCCAATCTCGTTTACAGCCTGCCCATCTTTTTCCCATAGCACTAGCATGACTAGATACTGAGGGTAGGTTAGTCCCAATTCTTCTAAGGGTTCTCTGTAAGTTTGAATAATTAATCTCGAAGCTGCATAGAGTGGAAAGCAAATTTGATCTTCTAACAAAAGTGAATTCTGAGTCTCTGACATGGCTTTTTTAATTGTAAACAATTGAATTTAATACAATTTTCACGAATAAAAAAACTTTATTGAGATTCTTGCATTTTAAAATGCTTCTTCAATATCATATTTCCAAAGGTAGAAAAAAGCTCTTTCTACTTCATTGAAAATTCTACCTGGATTTGTTCTGATCGTAACTCGGAAACCTTCATCATCTGAAATCTTGACCAATTGATGACTTCCAAAATAGGATACTTTTACAATTGTACCACTGATTTGTTGTCCTTTTCTTTGAACAACTTCACCATGTTCAGGTCTGAATAGAAGCTTTACTTTTGTTTTATATTTCTTGGCTTCAGGATCATTGATAAAACCGAAGGAGGTATAAAAGCCTTCTTCACTTGGAGTTGCCAAAATTTCATTTCTCTTTCCAAAAAAATTGGCTACGTAGGGATTCACAGGGTTTTCATAAAGGACTTTTGGAATGTCAAGCTGCTGCAAAAAACCCTTATGCAAGATAGCCACGCGATCGGCAGTGGAAAGTGCATCTTTGGTATCATGCGTAACAAAAATAGCAGTTATGCCTGTTTTCTTTATAATTTGACGTATCTCTTCTCTTACTTGATCCTTGAGCATGGCATCCAAATTACTGAATGGCTCATCCATTAATAGAATTCTTGGGTTCGGGGCAATAGCTCTTGCTAATGCTACGCGTTGCTGCTGTCCTCCTGAAAGTTGGTGTGGATACTTGTTATAATCTTCAGTTAAGCCAACAAGTTGTAAGGTTTCTTTTGCGATTTTTTCTGGGTTTCCCTTTGACTTTTGAATACCAAAAGTGACATTTTCTAATATTGTCAAATGGGGAAAAAGGGCATAATCTTGAAACACCATACCAACCTTACGCTCGTGAGAAGGTACGGATTCACTTCCTTCTACAATCACCCTACCTGATAAGGAAATGCTTCCCTGGTCAGGATGTTCTAGACCTGCAATCAGTCTCAATAAAGTCGTCTTACCAGATCCACTTTCTCCAACCAAGGCTAAGATTTCACCTTCTGTGACATCGAAGGATACATCGTTGACAGCAAAGTCTTTTGACTGTCCATATTTCTTGTTGATATGTTGAAGTGATAAGATTGGCATCTTCGTTTTTTTCTTTAAACTTATAATTCTCTTTTTTTGATCATTTTATTTAAAAAAATAATCGGGATAATTCCTGTCAGGATGATGATCAAAGCTGCATTTGCAGATTCCGCAATCATTTCGTTGGTAGCCATATCAAATGCTTTGGTAGCCAAGGTCTGATAATTGAAAGGACGAAGAATCAAGGTTAGGGGTAATTCTTTCAACACATCCACAAAAACCAGTAAAATACCTGAAAATAAACTTGATTTGATCAAAGGAAGGTCGATTCTCAAAAGGGTCTTTGTACTTCGAATTCCAAGGAGTCTACTGGCTTCATTGATATGAATTCCAATTTTTTGAAATCCCGCTTCTACAGGATTGTACCCCACAGCCATAAACCTCACAAGATAAGCAAATGTCAAGGCAAATAAGGTTCCTGACAAAAATAGCCCTGCTACTCTTGAGGAGAAAATGGCATCATATAGCCATTTGTCAAAAGCCAGTAATGGAATCATTACTCCTACTGCTATTACAGCACCAGGAATAGCATATCCAAGAGTTGCAATTTTGGTAATACTTTTCACCCATTTGAATGGGCTTAATCGGAGTGCGTAAAGTAAAATCACTGATAAAATAACTATCAAAATGCCGACTAACGCAGCTAATGCAAAACTTCTAAAAATCAAAAGGAAAAAATCTTGATTGACAACTTTCATGAAGGTCATACTTACCCACTGGAGAAGCTGAAGGAATGGAATAAAGAAACTGATCAAAAATACTAGTGAGCAGATGGTAGTGTAAAAGATTTTATTTTTTGTAGAAACTTGAACTCTGACAGTGGGTTTATTAACCCCGTTGACTGATGAATATTGTCTGTTCCCTCTTTGAATGGATTCAAGATAAAGAATTGCAAAAACAAAAATCATCAAAATCGCTGCAAGATAAATGGCAGTAGTGGAATCTCCCATTGAAAACCAAGCTCTGAAAATCCCTGTTGTAAATGTATTTACTCCAAAATATTTGACTGTGCCATAATCATTCAATACTTCCATGGATGCCAATGCAATGCCTGCAACGATAGCAGGCCTAGCCATAGGTAAAGCTACTTTGAAGAATGTCCTTGTTCTATTTGCACCCAAAAGAAAAGATGCCTCCTGCATTGTTTTGGATTGTTGTAAAAATGAAGAGCGAGCAATCAGAAAAACATAAGGGAATAAAGTGATAGATAAAATAAAAATTGCTCCAGGCAAGTTCATGATATCAATTAAACTGCCTTTGACTTGAATGTCAAAAGTATTTCTCAAAAAAGTCTGAATAGGACCTGTATAGTCTAATATGCCTACGTAAGTGTAAGCCATGATATACCCCGGGAAACCCAATGGCAATATCAGCAACCATTCGAAATATCTTCTTCCAGGGAATTCATAATTGGAAACTAACCATGCCGTACTTACACCCAGCAAAAAAGTACTGAATGCCACTCCTAGCAAAATTAAGAGCGTATTTTGGAAATACCCAAAAAGGAGGTTGTTGGCAATATGCGACCAACTACCTCCCGGGCTTGTAAATAATTTGAATAAAATAGTGAATAATGGTGTCGCTACAAATAAAAGTATAAGTAGCGCAAAACCAGTCCATTTATTCCACCAGTAATACTTTCTTTTTGTTATGTCCAAAGCTTTTGCTTATTTCCAACCTACACGATCAAAAATGACAACTGCATCTTTGTTTCTTTTTCCCAGCTCTGATAAATTGATTTCATCAGCTTTGAAATTTCCCCATTCTTTTAATAAATCTGAAAATTCTGCATTCGGGTTTACAGGATATTCAAAATTAATACTTGCGAGGAAGTTTTGTGATTCTACTTCAGAAAGGAATTCAATTAACGCTGTTGCATTGTCTTTGTTTGGGGCATATTTAGTGACAGCTGCTCCGGACACATTGATGTGTGTTCCTCTATCTTCTTGATTTGGGAAGAAAAGAGCAATTTTCTCTGCGGCTTTTCTTTCTTCTTCATTGGCATCATTCAGCATAATTCCAATGTAGTAGGTGTTTACAATGGCGACATCTCCTTCCCCAGAAGCAACAGCCTTTACTTGATCTCTATCACTTCCTTTAGGACTTCTAGCCATGTTCGCTAAGACACCTGCTGCCCATTCTGTAGCAGCTTCTTCTCCATTATTCGCAATGATCGAAGCTAGCAAAGATTGATTATAAATGTTTTCAGAAGACCTAGTCAATATTCTACCTTTCCATTGTTCCTCTGTCAATGCCTCGTATGTGGACAATTCAGAAGGGTCAACCCTTTCTTTGCTGTATGCAAAAATTCTTGCGCGGTAAGTTAATCCAAACCATTTGTTTTCAGGATCTCTGAATTTAGATGGGATATTATTTTTCAAAATCTCTGATTCTATTGGCTGAACAAGGTCTTTTTCAACAGCTCTATTCAATCTGCCTGCATCTACTGTGATCAAGACATCAGCAGGTGAATTAGCTCCTTCGAGTTCTAGTTTTTGGATTAATTCATCAGCACTTGCACTTACCACATTAACTTTGATGCCAGTTTTTTCTGTGAACATGTCAAAGAGTTTTTGATCTGCTTCATAATGTCTATGGGTATAGACATTTACTTCTTTGACACTTTCTGTTGATCCTCCACATGCATAAAGAGAAAGGGCAACAATCGCTATTAAACCTGTTTTAAATAAATTTTTCATGACGTTTTGTTTATTTAACGGGGCAAAATTAATCATTATTTAAATCAAATCTAAATAAAAAGAAAAAGATTTTTATATTTGCAGCGCTCCATTGATAGGAGGTTAAGGTTTTATTTTTTCGGGAAATTACTGACATTTGAATATGACAATCCAACAATTAGAGTACATCTTGGCTATCGATAAGTTCAGGCATTTTGGACAAGCGGCAGAATCATGTTTTGTCACACAGCCTACTCTAAGTGCGCAAGTAAATAAGCTTGAGAAAGAACTTGAAGTAATTATTTTTGATCGATCAAAGATGCCTGTAATCCCAACTGAAACTGGTGCTAGGATTATTGAGCAGGCCAAAAAGGTAGTCTCTCATAGCAAAGGAATTTATGAATTGGTTTCTCAGCTGAAAGGTGATGTAAGTGGAGTTGTTAAACTGGGGATTATTCCAACTTTAGCTCCATATCTTTTGCATAGATTCATCAAAAATTTTTTAGAAAAATATCCAAATGTACAGCTTCAAGTAGAAGAAATGGTTACAGAAGATGTTGTAAGAAAATTAAAAAATGATGAACTTGATCTAGGTGTCGTGGTCACTCCTTTGAATGAAAACGGACTTGTAGAAAAGCCCATGTTTTACGAGAAATTTTTTGCGTATTTGTCGGAGGGACATCCCTTACTATCAAAAGAGAAAATCACTGTAAATGATATCGAAACCACAGATATGTGGGTTCTTCAACAAGGACATTGTTTCAGAGATCAGGTTTTAAATCTTTGTAATAGAGTTAAATTTCAAAAGATGAATTTCCACTATGAAAGTGGCTCTTTGGAAGGGTTGAAAAATATGGTCAACGAATATAAAGGAGTAACCTTACTTCCTGAATTGGCAACATTTTCAATGAGTTCAGAGGAAAGGAAAAGACTGAGAACATTTGACGGAGAGCAACCTACACGAGAAGTTAGTATCATAATTTCTCGAAGTTTCCTGAAAAGTAAGCTCGTAGAATTGCTCTATCAGGAGATTACTGCTTCGATTCCTCAAGAGATGACATCTCGAGCTCATGGTAAAATTGTAAGATTTAAATAAAAAGATTCATTACTTTTATTTTATGCGGAAACTTACTTCGCGTTTTGATGTTTCTGATCTTATGATAAGGAAGTTTACTTCAATTCTACTACTTGTTTTCGTTTCAAGTTTGGGAAATCCAATCCATTCACAGTCTTTTGTGAAAAAGTATATCAATACCTTGGTGAATGATACTTCTGATATCAGTAAACCGCAGTTTTTGATTTACCCTACTTTGGCCTATGCTCCAGAGACAAGTTGGGAAATTGGCTTGTCCTCACTCTATGTTTATTATGCAAAAAGAGATACTTCCAATCGATTAAGTGAGATCAATGGATTTACTTTCATTACATTAGAAAATCAGTATGGGCTTTGGTTTGATCATGCAATTTATTCAGATCAGAGTAAATGGTTTTTTTTAGGTCGATTGCGGTTACAAAGTTTCCCTCTTAAGTATTATGGGATAGGTATGGATTCACCCGCAGATTACCTTGCTTTAGTAGATGCCAATCAGATTTTAATCAAAGAGAGAGTCTTGCGAAAAATAAAAAACAATTTATTTTTTGGTTTGGAAGTCGATTTTCAAAGACTAGCACAAGCAGAGTTCAAAAGAGCTCCTGAAAGCCCAGTTTTTGAATTCCCTCGAGGTAGTGAGGGTTCCTCCAATTTGGGTTTTGGTGCAGGGCTTGTTTATGACAATAGACACAATGTCCTAAATGTCAGAAATGGATTCTTTTCTGAACTAGCCTACCTTAGATATTCCTCTGCGATAAGTACGTTTGGATTCAATTCGATTATTTCTGATACTCGAATTTATAGGCCAGTTAGTAAGAATACTGTTTTTGCCGCTCAATTGCTAGGTCAATTCAATTCAGGTGATGTTCCCTTCAATCAACTTGCATTGATGGGAGGAGAGTCAATGATGCGGGGATATTACACTGGGAGATTTAGGGACAATAATCAGCTTGCTACTCAAGCAGAGTTAAGGTTTTTACCTCTTCCTTTGGGGTTTTCAAATAGAATTGGAGCAGCAGTTTTCGGAGGAGTAGCGACTGTATTCCCAAATTTTGAGAATTTAAACCTGAATAAAATAGCCTGGTCTGCGGGTGGAGGATTGAGATTTTTATTATTTCCTAAAAAAGATATTTATACACGAATTGACTATGCCTTAACTAGAGAAGGTTCAGGGTTTTATTTATTTATTGGAGAGGCTTTCTGATTTATAAATCTTCTAGTGAAAGCGCTAGATATGTTGGCGTGTAGTTTGGCAATTGAGATAGAATGAATTTGGATTTCATTTCCAAAATGGGAATGCTAATTTTTTGTTTGTTCAATTTCACCTCTGCAAAAGTTACAGTTTTTTCAATTTCATTTATTGCTACAATATCTATTTCATCTTGATTATCCTTAGACCAATAGCAACCGATTTCGGTAAATGAATTTGTTGCTTTTAATTTTTCTATAAAATACTTTTCTAAGATTGGGCCAACAAAGATCGGGTAGTCTCTCAGAATTATTTCTTTAACAAGTTGGTAATTTTCAATTTCTACAGCACTTCGGTATTTATAGATAAATCGGAACCAAAACGAAATGAAATTATCTTCAATTTTATATTTTATTTTTCTACTTGAGGGTTTTGATAAAATCGGTCTGATCTTTTTAATGATGCCAAAATCTTTTTCTAATTTATCTAAATAAACGCCCGCACTCACATCTAAAATTGATTCAATCTCAGGTCTTGAAGTTTTGGAGGATGCTATTAAAGAGAGAATTGAAAAGTATGTGCTATAATCTTTACCAAATTCTTCAATCAAGACATTTTTCCCCTCCTCTAGCAATAAAGAACTTGTTTTGAATACTTCTTCTAGCATACTTTCTAGCGTAAAAGCCTCTGCTAAAACAAAAGTCTCTACATATTTTGCAGCTCCTCCTGTGAGTGCATAAAATGCCAAGAGATTTTTGGGTGTAAAACTTGGGGTATTATCAGCAAGGATTTCTTTTAACACTGAAACTTGAAATGGTTTGATATGCATTTTTGCAGTTGCTCTGGCAAATAGCGGCTCTTTGGCATTTTCATATATCTTTGTCATTAAGGAATAGACAGAACCACAAAGAATTAAGTTGATTTTACTTTGAGCTTTATTCGTGTCCCAAATGTTTTGCATATCATTGAAAACAGATGGGTTGATCTGATAAAACTCTTGAAATTCATCTATGATCAACATGAAGTTTCTTTCTTTTGAAAGCTCCATTAACCAAGCAAAAACACTTTTGAATTGGCTGATTTCACCATATGCAGTCACTCCAAGCGTTGTCTGTATTATCTCTACAAACTCCTTGCATAGTAAAGGCTCACTTTTTTTTGCTACAAACAGATAGATGGACTCCTGATTATCGCTTGCTTTCCTCAATAGACTAGTTTTACCAATCCTCCTTCTCCCAACAACCATAGTCATTTGTGCCTGTTTTTTTGACTTAAGGATTAATTTATCAAGTACAGCTAATTCCTCTTCTCTATTATAAAATTTCATTTCCTTAATTATTGTAATAGAAATTACAGTAATTATTTTTACAATAAAAATAGCTTAGAAAAAATAGCACTATCGTGGAACTCTACTGAATAGCATTTGAGAATTTTTCAAAAAATAAAGGGTCTACTAAGAAAACAAACCCTGATACATTTCCTCTAGCTTGCTGACTTGAATGACTTTGATTTTGTATTTATGAATATCCATTCCCTTGACCGCATATTTGGAAACCATGATTCTTTTGAAGCCCAACTTCTCTGCTTCAGCAATTCTATTTTCAATTCTGTGAACAGCTCGAATTTCGCCGCCTAATCCAACTTCTCCTGCAAAACATAAATCTGCCGGCACGGGCGTGTCTTCATAGGACGAAATCAAAGAAGCACAAACAGCCAAGTCCAAAGCAGGATCATCCACTCTTAATCCGCCGGCAACATTCAGGAAGACATCCTGCTGACCTAACCGCATACCACCTCTTTTTTCCAAAACGGCTAAAAGCATGTTCAATCGCTTGGCGTCATGTCCGGTACTACTTCGCTGTGGAGTTCCGTATGTTGCTGGGCTTACAAGTGATTGAATTTCAATTAAAAGTGGTCTATTCCCCTCCATCATAGCTCCTATGGCCACGCCATTGAGCAATTCTTCTCTTTGGGTTAATAAGATCTCTGAAGGGTTGGCTACAGGTCGCAGTCCTTCTGCACGCATTTCGTAGATTCCCAATTCATGTGTTGAGCCAAATCTGTTTTTGGAAGTTCGCAGGATTCTATAAGTCAAATGTCGATCACCTTCAAACTGTAAGACCGTATCCACCATGTGTTCCAACACTTTTGGACCAGCAATCGCACCATCTTTGGTAATGTGTCCTACCAAAAACACAGGAGTTCCAGTTTCTTTGGCAAACTTCATCAATTCAGCAGTACATTCTCTGACTTGGCTCACAGATCCAGCAGCCGATTCCACATGTTTGCTGTGTAATGTTTGGATTGAATCAATGACCAAGATATCAGGATCGAGCGCTTCTATTTGTTGAAAAATAGCCTGAGTATTAGTTTCAGAAAGGACGTAGCAGTTCTCTGATTTGAGAGGCATACGCTCTGCTCGCATCTTGATCTGTGACTCGCTTTCTTCACCGGAAACATAAAGGATTTTTGTCTGATTGAGCATCAGCGCGATCTGAAGCATTAATGTAGATTTCCCAATTCCTGGCTCACCACCTATCAAGACCAAAGAACCCGCAACAATTCCACCTCCGAGTACCCGATCTAATTCCGCGTCATGGGTGATCAATCTAGGTTGATCTTCAAAGTTGATCTCTTGTAATCTTTTTGGAACACTAGCTCTTTTTTCTTTGGTACCCCCTTGTTTCCATGATCCACGTCCCACTTCCTCTTTTTGGACTACTTCTTCCACGTAGGTATTCCATTCTCCGCAAGAAGAACATTTACCCAGCCATTTAGGACTTTGTGCGCCACAGTTTTGGCAGAAGAAGGTGGTTTTGGTTTTGGCCATTTCTATTTTAGATTTTAGAGGGTAGATTTTAGATTGAGTGGAATTTTGGAAATAGTTATTTGGCGATTAGTAGAGGGTGGTTTGGGAAAATTTAGGTTATAGTTATTTAGTTGATGATCAAGTTTTTGTGTAAAGTTCTTTTCCAACCCGATCGATATGTTCTTTAAAATTAGGATTTGTGATTTTATGGTAAATAGAAAGATCAATTTTATAGGGTAATAGAAGATCATCCAAATCTGTCTCTATCTCTTGTTGGATAGTTAGATTTAAATTAATGCCTTTCATGCATAAATCTATGTCTGATGCAGGTTTGAAACTCCCAATAGCTCTTGAGCCGTAAAGTAGTACCTGTTCTACGGAGTTGTATTGAGAAAAAATATCTTGGATATTTTGAATTTCTTCTTCAGTTAATCCGGAATTTGTTATTTCAGTCGAACTGATCATTATTTCCATTATTTAACTTTAGTTCCATTATACCGTCAAATGCAAGAAATGCAGGATAATACGCTTCTAAAATTTTGAGATAAATTTCATCAGCAGTTTCTTCGTTGTCAGTATGTGAAGTTTTATTTCTACTTCCAATCATATCCATCCACACTTTTCCATCTTCAATTAATTGCAATTGAAAAGCCTCGCGGGTAGCATCTCTACTTCCTCCGATTGTAGAGTTTCCTTGATAAGAAGCATAGTCCTTCATAAGATTCCAAGCCAATTCATGTGTATATTCAAATCTTTGAATTAAACCCTCTTTAATCATTTCATCCAATACATCATCGAGTTTTATTTCATCATCTTTTTGAAGATGAAGCTGAATATAATTTACTGCTTCAGATAATTTTTTTAAAGCCTTTCTGTAATTAGCAAATCGCTGTTCCCATCTGATGTCTCTGGCCATGGTTCTTGGGTGTTTTAATAATTCACAACTAATATACTTATCTTACTTCTTGACTCTTATCTCTTTTACCTAGGTTTTTAAACTTCACCCTTCCTCCTTCTTCCTTCACCCTTCCTCTTAGTGAGCTTCCAACCAATCCTTGCCTAGGCCAACTTCCACTTCTAAAGGAACGGTGATTTTCACAGCGTTAGACATGATTTTAGGGATTTCACTTTTCAATAGTTCCACCTCATCCTTGTGTGCATCGAAAACCAATTCATCATGCACTTGAAGGATCATTTTTGATTTTAGTTTTTCTTTGATCATCCAATTGTGCACTTGGATCATTGCAACCTTGATCATATCAGCTGCTGAACCTTGAATAGGAGCGTTGATGGCGTTGCGTTCAGCAAATCCACGCATGGTTTGGTTTCGGCTATTGATATCTCTTAAATATCTTCTTCTTCCGAGAATAGTTTCCACATATTCGTTTTTCCTCGCTTTTTCGATACAGCCATCCATATATTCCTTGACAGCTGAAAACTCCTTGAAATAAGAATCAATGATTTCTTTTGCCTCTGATCTTGGAATATTAAGTCTTTGTGAAAGTCCAAAAACGGAGATTCCGTAGATGATTCCAAAGTTGGCTGTTTTAGCCTTTCTCCGCATATCTGAGGTCACTTCTTCTAGTGGAACTTGGAAGATTTTTGCAGCTGTTGTGGCGTGAATATCTCTTCCATTTCTAAAAGCTTCTATCATAGATTCATCCTTCGAAAAAGCAGCCATTATTCTCAACTCAATTTGCGAATAATCCGCAGCTAAGATCACATGGTTTTCATCTCTTGGAACAAAAGCTTTCCTAATCTCACGACCTCGTTCTGTCCTAATTGGTATATTCTGTAGGTTTGGATTAATGGAAGAAAGTCTTCCAGTAGCTGCGACAAACTGATTATAAGTTGTGTGGATTCTTCCTGTTTTTGGATTGATCATGGTAGGTAGTGCATCTACATAAGTAGATTTGAGCTTCACCATTTGTCGGTATTCCAAGATAGCTGCGGCGATCTCGTGCTCGCCAGCCATTTTGCTCAATACTTCCTCTCCTGTAGCAAATTGGCCTGTTTTGGTTTTTTTTGCCTTCGGATCGAGTGCTAATTTCACAAATAAAATCTCTCCCAATTGCTTAGGAGAAGCAAGGTTAAATTCTTCTCCGGCCAATTCATATACACGCTTTTCAATCGCTTTACTTTCTTCCTCCAAGACTTCCGACAATTCTGCCAAACTCTCAGTATCTATTCTTACCCCTTCAAATTCCATCGCTGCAAGCACATTGATCAAAGGGTTTTCTACTTCATGAAGTAATTTCTCCAGTCCATTCTCTTTGATCATTGGATCAAAAGTCTGCTTGAGCTTCAAAGTAATGTCTGCATCTTCTGCTGCATATTTACTCACTTCATCTTCGTCTACATCACGCATATTGCCTTGATTTTTGCCTTTTTTTCCTATCAAGGATTCTATAGAAACAGGCTTGTAATTCAGGTATTGTTGTGCCAACCAATCCATGGAATGTTTGCCTTCAGGCTCGATCAAGTAATGGGCTAGCATGGTGTCATAAAGCTTGCCCTTGACTTCCATACCGTAATTTTTCAACACCAAAATATCATACTTTACATTCTGACCGATTTTGATGATGTTTTCATTTTCAAAAATGGCTCGGAATAATTCCAACTTTTGTTTTGCTTCTTTTTGATCTGAGGGAAAAGGAATGTAAAAAGCTTCTCCAGCAATGTATGCGAATGATAAACCGACCAATTCTGCTTCATTCGGATTGAGAGCAGTTGTTTCGGTATCAAAACAGAATTCATCCTGCTTTTCTAAATAGCTGAGCAATTCCTTAATCGCAGCTTCACCATCTACTTTATGGTAATCATGGGCAGAGGTAAGAATATTATCATGAAGTTGAATTGCAGGAAGTGGGTTTTCCTCAGTAATTACTTCCAAATCATCATCTTCTTCAGACGGTGCAGGGCCTGTAAAAAGACCCAGCTGTTCACTGACTTTGATTTTTGGTTTTTTGATCGCTTCGCCAAAGACACGTTGGGTAAGTGTTCTAAATTCCAATTCAGCAAAAAGGGCCTTCAGTTGTTCTTCTTTTGGTCCATTATATTTTAAAGATACTTCGTCAAATTCAACAGGAACTTCGAGGCTAATGGTTGCCAATTCTTTAGATAGCAGCCCCTGAGCTCCAAAGTTTTCTACATTTTCCTTCTGCTTTCCTTTAAGGTCTTGCGTATTTTTCAATAATTCTTCAATAGAACCGTATTGTTTTAATAGTTTAACAGCTGTTTTTTCTCCAATTCCAGGAATTCCAGGGATATTATCAACTGCATCTCCCATCAAGCCTAAGATATCTCTGACCTGATCCACATTTTCAATATCCCATTTAGCACAGACTTCCTTTGGTCCCATGACGTCCACGGCATTGCCCATGAAAGCAGGCTTGTACAAGAAAATATGTTCTTCAACTAACTGACCATAATCCTTATCAGGAGTCATCATGAACACTTGAAAGCTTGTTCTCTCTGCTTTTTTTGCTATTGTACCAATAATGTCATCAGCCTCATATCCATCCAACTCCAAAATTGGAATGTCAAAAGCTTCTACAATCTGCTTCACCCAAGGAATACCAATTTCAATATCTTCGGGCTGTGCTTGTCTATTGGCTTTGTATGCTTCAAATTGAATATGTCTAAAAGTGGGAGCTTTGGTATCAAATGCAACAGCAATATGGGTGGGCTTTTCTTTTTCTAAAACTTCTAATAAGGTATTGGTGAAGCCTAGCATAATACCTGTATTGAGACCTTTTGAATTAATCCTAGGATTCTTACTGAATGCAAAATGAGCCCTGTAGATCAATGCCATGGCATCAAGTATGAAAAGCTTTTTATCTCCTTTTGAGGACATAGGAAGGTGATTTTTAAAGTTGAATATATTTTTGACTAGCGAGATTTCGCAAAACTATGAAAAGCTAAATTACAAATAATAATATAAAGGGGAGAGGCTAATTTTTATCAATATGAATTATAATGATTATATTAATAGATGAATTCTTACTTCTGGTCTAATTCTTGGTTATATTACACAGAAGGAATGAATCCTTACTTATTATTCTTAATTTATTTACTAACCAAAACTAATTACTATGAAAAAGATCGCGTACTTTTTATCGATTATGTTTTTATTCCTAGCCTACGCACCTATTGCTACTGCTAGTGATACAAACAAAGAAAAGTCTGAGCTTACAGTTGAAGAGCAAGAAAGATTAGATGAAATCAACAACAGAGTTGAAGAAATCAAGGCGATGGACTTTGCTGATATGAGCAAAGCTGAAAGAAAAGAAGTAAGAAATGAATTGAAAGAAATGAGGGAAGAAGCAAAGGCTCTAGGAAATGGTGTTTACCTTTCAGTAGGAGCTATTATTATCATTCTTTTGATTTTGATACTTCTGACCTAGTAAGATTCATCTTTAAAAGAAAAAAGCCTCTCATTTTTTGGAGGCTTTTTTCTTTTAATTCCATATTATTTAGAGAGTTTAAGAAGATTTTCCATTCAGCGCATCTACAAGTTCTCTTTTCAATTTTCTTTCTCTGTCTAACGTATTTTTTCTGTGCTGCTCAAATTCTTCTACTGTCTCCTCAAGATTTTTTCGAGCTTGTTTGATCACCTTATGGCTTCTGCTGAATTGATATAAGAAAAACAAAAATGCTCCGAGTAATCCTGCAACTATAGTCCACATGATGGTATTATAAAGGTTTTTATGGATCGGAATTCCCAAAAAGAAAAAACTATCTCGAGCTTCTAAAGCTTCTTCTAATTCACTTTGTGTGCCTGCTACTTGTGATTCAAGCTGATTGATTTTTTCTTGCTGATCTTTTACGGTTTGTTGAACGGCTTGCAAATCTTTTTCAAAAACACTTAATGAATCCAAGACATTTGATTTGATCTTATCCAAATTCGTTTTTTTTACAACTTTGTACTCTTGAAAATTATTTGAAATTTTATTCAAATAATCAAACTGACTTGAAATTGTTCCACTATTCAATGAACCGGTTTCTTCAGAAACCTCTTGTGCGTGACTTGTACTGATAAAAAATGAAAAGGCGATCAATGCAAGGAAAATGGTTTTATTCATGGGGGAATTGGTGTTATTTGTTTAATCTAGTTAATAATTTTTATAGTTAAATCCTAATTTTGTTGTCGAAACAATAACTGTGCCTTATAAGTCTTGAAAAAGTATTAAAGAAACATGTTCCAATTCTAAATATGTAAAAATCAAGAAGTCTGCCCCAAGCGTAGAGCAGACTTCTTGATATTGATTTAACTCGACTTTTTTAGTTTTTTATTGACCAACAAAGAAAATCGCATTAGCCATGATCAATTTTCCTGACTCCCAGAAACTTCTGAACATCGGGTTATCTACCATATACACAATTTGACCTCTTCCTTGATTTTCCATTCCATAGACCATCGACTGGTTCATTTGGGGTTTCAATTTATTTCCGATAAATCCAAAACGGTAATTTTCTAAACTTGGAATGATACCCGCATTGACACCATTTGTTAGATAGGCATATCTTCGTCCGTTATTTTTGAGTGTGTAATAATTTTTACCAACTCCAAATGACAAAGGATGGGTTTGGTCCATTTTCACCTCGAAAATAGCGCCAGCAGCAGTAGTTGAAATTCCCATTCTCTCTCGATCCTGATAAGGTTCGATTCTTGCTGATTTTTGGAATTCAGTGTCTGTTTTTTGTTGTGCTTTTTTCTCTTCCTCTGTGTCAAATCTACTCAAGCTAAAACCTTCTTTATCGGCAAACATCCCAACTGAACCTTCTATAGCGATGGCTTTTCCACCTGCTTTTACCCAGTCCATTACTTTTGTAAAACTTCCTCCATTAAGATAATTCCCAGAAGGAAGAATCAAAACGTCATATTTGTTCAAATCAAATCTACCCAACATATCGGCTTCTAAAATGCTGATAGGGTAATTCAATTCTTGTTCGAAAAAATACCAAATCTCACCGAAATTTAACGAAGAAGTTCCTGCCCCACTTACAACTGCTACTTTTGGAGCTTTGACCACTTTTACATCTGATGAGCCAAAGTCTTTTCCTTTATCAACATAAGAAGAATTTGAAGTGGCTAGGGTGATCTCGAATTTGTTTGCAAGATCTACTACTTTTTTGTCATAATCATGGACATATTGATTTCCATTTCTCATCAATAAAAGTGTTCCAGCAGGATAAGATTCACCATTGATTTCAAAGGCAAATTCTGTTACTCTTGCTCTGATTCCTTCCTGAAGCAAGGCTGCAAGAAACTTTGCGTGAACTGTGGCATTCCATGGAGCGATATAAGCCAGAGGAGCACCGTTTACCACATTCTTTTCAAAAACAGGTTTTTGATATGCTTTTGCAGCATCCAACTTAGTCTCTAATGCATAAGCCTGCAAGCCATAAGCAAATGGCAAAGCCCAGCTGGTGATATCATAAGTAATGCTGTCTTCCAAAATGGCCTCAGGTTCAAATAACACTTGGGTCAAAACAGATTTTACTTGATAAGCATTGACGATAATATCTTCTTCTGTTGTAGAAAATGAAGTTGATTTCCCTGTATTGTAATCCAAACCTCTTAGTCCTGAGCGATTACCCGCAAAGCCATAGGTGATTTTATTTTTGTCAAGCAAAGTGAGTAGGGCTTTTAATCTATCATGATTTCCATCTCCTTTGATTACAAAACTCTTATACTTAGCCTTTGGGTTAGTGCTATTGTCTTTGAAATATTTAGCGAATTCCTCAGTCAATCTTGCTGCATTTTTGGAAGTTACTTCCACGGCTGAAATTCCGGCGGTATGTTGATGGATGATTCTTTCTTCTAAAGTTACTGTATCTCCTAGTGCATTCAGCATTCCCAAGCCAGCTCTGCCAGATCCACCTTTTTCAATTGTCATCCCAATAGCTCCATTGTACATGGGATAGGTGTCACCATAAGATGGGTAAAGCAAATCAAATCTCTCCTTTGTGAAATATTGCCAATTATTTGCGTCAAACTTTGCAGCTGTATTTTTGCCATAAATATCTTGAAATTCGTGCTGAAATGGAGATACTTGTTCATGAATTGGCTTTGCTGCAGGGGCAAAATAAAATGGATCATTGATTCCCTGTTCGTGGTAATCTACAAATAGATGCGGCATCCATTCATGGTAAAGTTTGATTCTTTGCTCAGTTTCTGCTTGTGTTTGCCAAGCCCAATCTCGGTTCAAATCCATCAAATAATGGTTTGGGCGACCTCCCGGCCATGGCTCTGAGTGCTCAGTGGATTGTGGGTCAGGTTGTAAAATTTTATTCCCTTTTTGATTATACCATACTGTGTAGCGGTCTTTTCCGTCAGGGTTTGCACAAGGGTCAATGATCAAAACTTGATTTTGTAACCATGATTTTGACTCTGAATTGTTTGGATTCGCAACCTCCCAAAATGTCATCATCGCCGCCTCAGTAGCCACAGCTTCATTACCATGTACATTATATTGCATCCAGTTGATGGCAACTTTCGTGCTTGGGCTTCCTTCTAATAAACCCGTTCTTTTCAAGTTATCAGTTCGGATTTGCTCAAGGTTTTGCATGTTTTCGGGCGATGAGACGATCGCGACAAATAATGGACGATGCTCCACAGACTCTCCATAATATACCAACTCGACATTGGGCAAAGTGCTTGCGAGATGTTCGAAATAATCAACCACTCTATGGTGTGGAGTGAATCTTTCACCTGCTTTGTATCCCAAAAATTCATCGGGACTTTTTTGTGCTAATGAAGTCCCAACTACCAACAGGCTGAGGACAAGGGTATAAATTTTTTTCATATATGATGTGTTAAGCATTTTAAATTTCGCTTTTGTAATTTACACGCTTTGAGTAAAGGATTCAAACCACGCTTGTAATTTATCCAAGAAATATATGGGTGGGAAGGAAAGTCAAATGGAGAAATAACATTTGTGAATTTCAAACTCAAACTTATTTCCTGATTCTACTCCAAAGCTTGGTGGTAAATCTCGGTCTGTCTTCCATTACGTTTAAGTCATCTTCGCTGACACGCTTCACGCTTTCTATCGTGTAGAAGGCTTTGTCATTGAAGGCTTTGACTTTACCAACAAATTCAGTTAGAGCATCCCTTTTCATCACAGTAAAGAGTAAGTTAACTTTGCCAAACCTGCCTTCAGCACCTACAGAAGTGAACCTGAAGTTTTTTTCTTTCATATATTCGATCAATTCCGGCATGGGTGTAGGTGTAATCACTCTAACAAGCACTCGGCCCAATGCTAATTTTTCTTCAATAGTCATCCCGACAAAAGTCCCCATCGCAAATCCACCTGCATAGGCTAGATAGGACATAGGGTTATTGATGTTTTGAAAAATCTGTCCTATCGCCAACAACCAAATCAAAGCTTCAAAAAAACCCAAAATAGGCGCAATTTTCTTTTTTCCATTGAGCATAAACATGATTCTCAAAGTATTGATAGAGACGTCTGTCACTCTTGCTAAGAAAATCAACAATGGCATAATGACATAATTGAAGAGCTCTACGGATATTCCAAATGACTCAAAGTAAGCTTGCATAATGTTGGGAGTGTAATTCTAGTATTTCACAAAGGTAATGAAAATAGACCTCTAGAATAATGTATAGAATTTTTTGTAACAGCAGTGATTTATGTCAATGAAAATAAAACTCTCAATGACAACAAGTATGAATATGAAGAAATTGGCTTTCCGTTTTTCGAAGAATTGGGTTCTTACCTGTATGAACTTGAAATAGACAGAAAGAAAAAATAAAAAGTCTATGAATCATAAGATCGATAGACTTTATTTGATTGATTCTTACAGAGATTTAATTTCCGTGCTCTGACATAAACTTATCTAAGTCTTGAAGAGAAATTTTTCCTTCATAGTATGCTCTCCCAAAAACTACTGCAGTCACGCCAATGTCTTTTAATTCTTTGAAATCAGAAATATTTCGCACTCCGCCATTGGCTGCCAAATGTATTGAGGGGAATTTCTTTACTACATCTTTATACAATTCAAAATTAGGACCTTCCATGACTCCATCTCTAGTCACATCAGAGCATTTGAGGTATTTGAGACCTCTTCCATGGAAGTTTTCTATGTGATCAAAGAGGTCGACCTCCGTTTTTTTGATCCATCCTCTTGTTTTGATTTTATGATCAGCAGGATTGGTGTCAGCGGCTAAGAATATTTTTTCTCTACCATAAGACATAATCCATTGAGCGAACCTCTCAGGATAAGTCACGGCCACTGAAGCGGCCGTAATGGCATGCGCTCCATGCTCAAAGGACTTGATCACATCTCCATCGGTAGAAACCCCACCAGTGAAATCAACATTAAGATTTGTATAACCAGCGATCGCTTCTAAAATATGATAGTTCTTTGGTTCTCCACGACGTGCTCCATCTAAATCCACCAAGTGCAACCATCTGATTCCATGATCTTCAAATGCCTGTGCAATCTCTAAAGGATTATTTGAAATAACTTCTTCGGTGGCAAAATCGCCTCGTTTTAATCGGACACATTTTCCGTTGATGAGGTATATAGAAGGGATTATATCGAACATGGTTCAGTAGGCTTTTTATTAAAATTTAATGCTTGGGATGAATCACAAAATCTGAGAGGAATAGAATTGTTCCAGATTTTGGTTTTCTAAAGATAATATAAGAACGCATTATTTAGCAATACTCTCCAAAAATCTTTATTGACTTTTACCAATAATATACAAATATGAGACTTTATAAACTCAATATACCAATCGTGCTATTTTCCCATCAAGGCCTGAAGCCCAAATGCTTCCTTGAGCCTTGTCCATAAAAACAGCATGAAAACCTTCATCTGAAAATTTTTGCCAGTTGATACCACCATCAACCGAATAATCTGATCCATTAGTGCCTACAGAAATAACCCAGTGAAATCTAGGAAAGTAGGTGACTCCTGATCGGTATCCACTTGGGAAAGTTGTAGAAATCAATTCCCAATTCTTTCCCACCTCCATTGAATAAATCGTGTTGTTGTAAGCTAAGTCAGGTTGTAAATAATCCCCTCCGACTGCGATAAGGTTGTTATTATCGAGTTTTGAAATTGAGAAAATACCTTGCGAAGGTTCTCCTTGGATAATAGGTGTGTCCGTTATTTCCCAATCATGTCCCCCATCTGCTGACATGTAAACTTTGCTTTTGATCCCTCCGCTGGTAAACCAAATATGATCTTGATCCGTCAATATCGTAGATCCGCTCGCGGCAAAAGAACCTTCTCCGGGCTCTGCCATAGGACTCGATTCTAGCCAAGTCCAAGTTTCGCCGGCATCAATGGTTTCCAAGACCATCCATTTCCCATCAATGGGGTCGCCAATGGCATATCCTTTTTGATTTTTGTAAAATGAAATTCCATCCAAAAAAGCTGTCCCTGGACCTTCATATTTTTTTTCCCAAGTAGCTCCACTATCTATTGTTTTGTAAATTACAGCAGGCTGACCAGCAGAGACTGCAATTGCAGATGTGGCATCTAATCCTTCAATATCCCTAAAATCAACTGAATCCAAGCCTGCAATAATTCCTGAAGACCATGATTTTCCTGCATCCAAAGTAAGTAGCCAAGTGCCATTTGAGCCACTCGCCCAAACAATCTCAGAAGTCAATGGAGAAAGTCCACGGATTGAAGCATTGACTGGAGTTTCTATTATTTCCCAACCTTTGGGTTCGGTGATTATATTTCCTTTTTGATCGCTCTTGCAGGAAAGAAATAAATAAAATATACTTAATACGAATAGGTATCTTGTTTTCATAAATTGATTTGAGATGATTTATAGCCTCTTGATTACTTCTGATTTGGGAATCTTGATACTCCACATTCCACGAAGGTCGCCAATTTTGTGTCCTTTAGCTTTATCATCAGGGTACAATCTATCTATTTTCCCTAAAGTTTCTTCAGAGATGTCTATTCCTTCCTTCCCATGGCAGTTTAGACAAAAGCTGTTTGGGATTTGAATGGCTTTGGTATAAAGTAAAATTTCGCCATTTTCTAATTTTTGAATGTTGGGCTCATTTTTAATATCATTTTCTGCATTGTATGCGTATGCATCAAGTATTGCGGCTTCATCTTCTGAAGGCTTATCAGTTGGATTTCTATAAGCAAAAGATGCTCTTTTGATGGTCACCTTATGCTTGGTACTGAGCTCTTGCACCATGGGGATTGCTTCAATGTTACAGTATTCGACTGCTTCTGAAATGCCCTTTTCCTCTATTGCTTTTTGAAGTGCAGAGATAAGTTGATTTTGAGCTTCGCTACTGATTTCCTCTCCCCAAGCCATTGCCTCATCGAGTATTTCTACCTCGCTCAGCTTTTTTACTTCCATGCTTTTATTCACTTCTTCAAAGATGTCTTTGCTTATTTTTTCATTTGAATTGCAAGAAAAAACGAAAGGAAGAATTATGGAGATATAAATTATTTTTTTCATCATTATTTTTTTTCTTAAAAATAGAAGGAAAAAACCGTTTCTTAAAAGGTAAAAAGCTGTTTGTTAGATTTGAGAAAGAAACCCTTGTTAAGTTCCATATAATCAGGAGAAAATAACTTTATTTTATGGTTTATAATCCTAATTTTGTAATGAACAATTGTTGATACTGATACTGCAATATGAAGAAGCTTTTATTTTTAACACTGTTTTTACTATTTCTTGAGACTTTGACTTTTGCTCAAACCTGGAGAAGAGTAGGAGCTTGGGGAAATGAATTAACCGGGATTTCTTGGGTCAATGATGAAGTCGGCTACATGTCTGGAGATCAAGTGATCTTGAAAACTATCGATGGTGGACTGAGTTGGATAGAACAAGAGGCTCCTACTAAAGTCAAAATGCAGGGAGTTGATTTTTACAATGAAAACCTTGGTTTGATAGTAGGTGAAAATGGACAAGTTTATCGGACTGAAAATGCGGGGAATACATGGACTTTAATTTCATTAGCGACTACACAAACGCTCAGAAAAGTTAAGTTCCTCAATCAAATTAGTGCTTATATTGTTGGAGATAATGGAGAAGTCTATCGATCTACTAATGGTGGTCAATCTTGGGCAAAACAAAATGTTGGAACTACAGCGGACTTAACAGGTCTTACATTTGCAAATGCGGACACTGGTTATGTTGCTACTTCTAGTGGTGCAATATTAAGAACTGTCAACCAAGGAAATACTTGGACAACTTTGAATACACAAAATTCCCGACCGTTGAATGACGTCTATTTTACAAATGGGAAAATAGGCTTTGCGGTTGGTAACAATGGTACAATTCTAAAAACTTTAGACGCAGGAGCAAATTGGGAGCCAGTAAATTCTGGTACAGAAAGGAATTTGATAGGTGTTGCCTTCAACAGAGCCAATATCAACTTAGGAGTTGTTGTTGGTGAAAATGCCACATTACTCCGTACTACCAATGCGGGACTTACTTTTGATGGAATCAATGTAAACAATACCCAAGACTACTTAGCAGCAAGTTTCAGAGCCACTTCGAATGTTGTTTTTGCGGTTGGTACCAATGGATACCTTTTATCATCGACAAATTCAGGAGGGTCTTGGGCGCAGAGATTAGCAGGGGTGGATAGTGATTATAATGCGACTCAATTTAGGACAGAAAATCTCGGCTATATCGTGGGCCCAATAGGGAAGTTCCTTGTCACATCTAATGGAGGAGTCTCAATTATTGACCGTTCTAGACCACTAACCATAGATTTTAATAATCTTTATTTTACAACAAATGCATTCGGCTATATCATCGGTCAAAACGGAACAGCACTCAGAACGTCAAATTCTGGTTCTAACTGGACCTCCCTGAATCTAAATACCGAAGAAAATTTAAATGGAATTTATTTTTTTAACAATAATACAGGTTATGTCGTTGGCGATAATGGATTCATTTCCAAGACAGACAATGCAGGAGTCAACTGGCAAGTGGTCCAAGCAAGTAATACGAATGTAAATCTGAATGAAATCTTATATTTCGATTTTGCTTTTGGTGTAGTTATTGGCAATGGTGGATTTGTAAGTAGGACAGAAGGCGGACAAGAATGGAATCAGGTAGCTGTTCCTACTACTGAAGACTTGATAGATTTAACTTTACTTGATGATTCCACCGCAGTAGCAATAGGTAATAGTGGTACAATAATCAAGTCAGTAGATAAAGGCCTTACTTGGGAAAGTATCAGCACTTCATATACTGAAAATTTCACAGGGGTCGATTTTTTAGATGAATCCGTCGGTTTTATTTCTGGAGGAAAAGGCCTTATCCTGAAGACACTAGATGGAGGTGAGACTTGGGAAAAAATGCCAACTGGTACTTTTCAGGATTTTACAGATTTGAGCTTCGGCTCTTTGAGTATCGGATACGCAGTAGGAGAAAGAGGGACATTATTTCAATACAGTTGCGCAGTACCACCAACGCCAACATTGATTTTTGGTGAAGATAATATTTGTCTCAGTCAGCAAATTTATAGTGTACAGACTTCTGGTATAGGTGAAGTATTCGACTGGAGAGTGGACGGAGGGACTATTTTAGAAGGTCAAGGGTCTAATAGAATTGTAGTGAGATGGGATACACCTGGTAGAAATGCAGTTTTGGTAAGAGGGCAAAATGAATGTGGAAATGGAGGTACCAAAGGTCTTGAAGTCTTGGTTTCTGTAGAACCACAAGATATTCCTGAAATCAATGGGGAAGGAGTGGTTTGTACGGGGACTTTTGTAGATTATTTTGTTGATGATGTTCCAGGGACAGAGTTTGTTTGGCAGGCTACTGGGGGCTTGATTAGAGAAGGTCAAGGTACGGCAAACGTAACTGTAGAATGGTCAGGAATAGGTGCTCAAAATCTCACTGTGACTCCAAGAAATCCTTGTGGCAATGGAACGGTATTCACCAAACCAATAGCTATTCAAAATCCCCCTGAAGAGCCCTCAGAAATCGAAGGTGAAGAAATGGTTGGTCTTGTAGAGCATGATTATGAAATCGAAAATGTGGCCAATACCAATTATATCTGGTCAGTTTCCGGAAATGGAGGAACAATCATAGATGGACAGGGAACCAACAGGGTACGAGTTAGGTGGACTAGAGAGGGTGACTTTAATTTGACAGTGACTCCGATGAACACCTGTAACACTGGACCAGCAAGTACAAAGTTGGTCAATGTAAACTTGATAACGAGTATTGAAGAAGAGCGAATTGTAGATACGTACATTCAAGTTTATCCAAATCCTTCTAAAGGAAATGTCACCTTATCTACCTCAGGTCTGACAGATATTAGAGAAATCTCAATCATCAATAGCCTAGGACAAAATTTTCAACAAGTCCAGCCAAGTCAAGGGATATTTGAATACAGCATCAAAGGACTTCCAAGAGGAGTTCATACGATTATCTTGAGAACTAGAGAACAAGAATTCTACAAGAAAATAATTGTAGAGTAAGTATAAATGGGACAAGAATTTATCAAAAATTCTTGTCCCATATTTTTTGAATTTATTTTTAAATTTTACCGATCTTAACAAAATTATATTTTGTTTTTTAGTAATATCATCATTTTAATATCAATAATCAGAATAATGATTAAAATATTGACCCATTTGCAAAATTATATTTTTATGCTTTTTTTGATAATGATCTGGGATTTTTGCTGTTTTGCAGTCATAAACCCAGATAGTTATGATGAATAGAGAATTTCATCCAGAGAGTTTGATGATGACTCATGGATACAAGCCCGAACTTTCAGAAGGCGCAATCAAGTGTCCTATTTTCCAAACTTCAACTTTTGTATTCAAGTCAGCCGAAGAAGGGAAAGCCTTTTTCCAAGTTGCTTATGGACAGAGAGAAAAAGAGCCAAATGAAGAGTTAGGATTGATTTACAGTAGACTCAACAACCCTGATTTACAGATTTTGGAAGAACGACTTTGCTTATGGGACGAGGCGGATGAATGTGCTGTTTTCGAAAGTGGCATGTCGGCAATCTCAACAGTAATGTTGGAATTTTTAAGACCGGGAGATATTTTGCTTTACAGCAAGCCTGTCTATGGAGGTACAGATCATTTTGTCAATAAAGTACTTCCACAGTATGGAATAAAAGGTATAGGTTTCACAAGTACCCAATCAAAAGAGGAAATCTTGGAATTGGTCAAAGGACAGGAGGAAAATGTTAAAATGGTCTATGTAGAGACTCCTGCAAATCCCACCAACGCACTTTTTGACCTTCAAATCTGTCGTGAAGTAGCAGATAAACTTTCCGCAGAAGATAAAGAAGTGGTAGTCTGTGTGGATAATACCTACATGGGGCCTTTGTGGCAACACCCACTGAAGCATGGTGCTGACCTGATTGTATATTCAGCAACAAAATACATTGGTGGGCATTCTGATTTGATCGCAGGTGCAGTTTTGGGAAAATCCAAGCACATGGTTAGGGTGAGAACACTCAGAACTTTTCTTGGCAATATGGCTGGTCCATGGACAGGTTGGTTGCTGATGCGAAGTCTCGAAACGCTGAAAGTCAGAATGACAAAACAAGCTGAAAACACCATCCAAGTGGCAGATTTCCTTCAAGCACATCCAAAAGTAGAAAAGGTATATTACCTGGGGCACTTGGAAGAAGGAACTGCACAATATGAAATCTTCAAAAGACAACTCAATTCTGCCGGAGCGATGATTTCTTTTGATATAAAAGGTGGAGAAAAAGAAGCATTTACTTTCTTAAACAACCTCAAATTAATGAAACTAGCTGTTTCCCTTGGAAGCACAGAATCTCTTGCCGAACATCCTGCGACGATGACGCATAGCGATGTGTCTGCAGAGGATCGGGCTTTGTTAGAGATTTCTGAAAAACTCGTAAGAATCTCTGTTGGCGTGGAGCATTACTCAGATATCATTTGGGATATAGAGCAAGCTTTGGAGAAGGTTTAGGTTTAATTCAATCTATATCAAAAAGCCATACCTATTTGAAATGGGTATGGCTTTTTATTTGAATTTTGAGATGTTTATAGATTATATTGAATCAATTTTTAAAAGTTTACCAGAGAGAAAACATTTTTCGTTTATTTCGTTTATAATTGTATATTAATAATATCATGGAATATGGAAACATTCAATATTATAAATAGACCATCAAAAGAAGATCAAAAATTAGCATTAGAATCTTACGATGCTTTGGTTTCTGTAATAGGTCATTTGAAATCAGAAAACCCAGAAATTGAAATTGAAGAGACGCAAGAAAGGTTTAAAATCCCTTTAAGTGCATTGATATTTTTGAAAGACATATTAAAGACAATGGGTGATGGGAAACCATTTTCACTTGTACCAATTGCCACTGAAGTCACTACTCAGAAGGCAGCTGAAATCTTAGGATGCTCAAGACCTCATTTAGTAAAATTACTTGAAGAAGGAAAAATGCAATTCACAAAAGTCGGTAGGCATAGGAGAGTCAGGTTTGATGAAGTCATGAATTATAGAAAAAAGATGAAAGAGGAGCAGAAAAGGAAGATAATTGAAATTATGAGTTCAGATGAAGATTTGGGTTTGTATGATACATAGTGTGAGATTTATTTGCGTATTGGATACTAATGTAATTTATCCCATTGAAATTAGAGATTTGCTGTTTTGGTTTGCTTATTACGATATGTACACTCCGAAATGGAGTGATCATATTTTTGATGAATGGAAAGATGTGATGAGACGAAAAGGAATTGGTGAAAAGGCTTTATTGGCATTTAAAGAGATGGTTTTGAATAGAAGAAAACCAAGTTTAGATGAATATGAAGTTTTGAATATTTTAAGAAATAGAGGATTAAAGCAAGCAGCTGATTACCTTCATTCCTTATTATAAATGTCTAAATCTTAAGTTATCTCTCCTCCTTCTCTACTTCTGACCTGATGATCACATATTGGAAAAGGTCTCCGATTTTCCCATTTTTTATATAGGCATCTTTTAGGATTGCTTCGGGAATGAAACCAGCATTTTCCAGCACTTTCATACTTGAAGTATTGAAGTCATAGACTTGGGAATAGATTCTTTTGATTTCGGCAAATTTATCTAGTATGTATTCTGCATACAACTGAACAGCTTCTGTAGCGATTCCTTTTCCCCAAAATGGCTCGGCAACCCAAAAACCAATTTCAAGATTGGTTCGCAATTCATCCTTGCCTATTTCTCCACCGACGGAACCCACCAACTGATCATTGTATTCAATAGCAAAATTTTGTGGAGGGTTGAATTTCATATTGTGCTCGATCCAATGCCTTGCATCATGAATGGTGTAAGGATGCGGAAAAGTATCTCTCAGATTTTGAGCAATTTTTGGGTTATTGGCAATAGGGTAAAGGTTGTGGAAATGGCCGTCATTCCATCGGACTAGGGCAATATTTCCTTTTCCAGTGATCTTCATTTGGTGTTGTTGGGTTAGTTAGACTTAAGTTAAGCTCCTTTTGTGAGGAAGACAAATTTTTTGTTGCCCATAATAAGGTTCAAGAATAGAGCCGTATTTTATTTTGTGAGAAATTAGTTCATAATAATTTAAACAAAGGGTCAGTTAAGTTAATTTAGGGGAGCATTTTATGATTTGAAAAATAGTATTAGTTTTAATAAAAATAATAAAAGTAGTGCAAAGCCTGCCAGAATGGAAGGCTTTAAACTACAAATACGTTAACATATCGGAGTTGTAGCACATTTATCCAAAATGCAGACACTAATTATTCAAATGATTAAATTATTCAAAATAGTTCTGTTAATTACAGTTGTTATTCTCACAAGTTGCGGAAGAATAGAAAAGAAAATAATTGATTCAAATAATGGAAAAAATCAATTGACTGTCTTATATTTTGGGAATGGAAAATATATAGTTGATGGTAAATACAACTCTAACATAAAACCGAATTTTGACTATTTAAAATCTGATAATTTTTACGAATATCATACAGGATTAGCTAAATGGACTGTTAACGGAATTGAAATTTATTCTCAATATGGAACTTTTGACACAATTGCAACGAATGGAAAATTAATAATAAATAAAGTATCTTCTAAAGAATTTGAAGAGTTGAAAAAAAACACAGATCAATACACATATTTTTATTATTAATGAAAAAGTAAGAATTTTGGATCTGACCCTATTAATCTTAAGCTAATTGAGTATGGTTCTGATGTATGTATTTAAATTTGAGAGAAAAAAACGTAATACAACATCACCTTGGATACTGTGGGCGGTTCTGTGAAAACATGAAAATCAGTATCTTTAAGATTATAATGTACTAATTTTTACTGGTTTCCCTTTTTCATCCATCACTATAAAATTAGGCTCTCTTTTATTTCTTGGTACTTCATACTTTGTACTTGGTACATTATTTCCTTCTTTCCCCACTATTCTTCCATCCCAGAAGTCTTCATCTTCTCAACATTTTCAGCAAATCGAAGGGCGGAGATGAAATCTTCAATATTCCCTTCCATCACATCGGGAAGGTTATAAACAGTTTTATTGATTCTATGATCAGTTACGCGGCTTTGAGGATAATTGTAGGTTCTGATTTTGTCAGATCGGTCACCACTTCCTACCATGGATTTTCTCTGTGCCCCTACAGCATCATTGTGCTTTGCGAGTTCGATTTCATATAACCTTGATCGCAATACTTTCAGCGCTTTTTCGAAGTTTTTGATCTGGGATTTTTCATCCTGACAAGTCACAACAAGTCCAGAAGGAATATGCGTCAGTCGAACAGCTGAATAAGTCGTGTTCACCGACTGACCACCTGGACCGGAAGAGCAGTAAGTGTCTTTTCGAACTTCATTCATATCGATGTTCACTTCTACTTCGTCCATTTCAGGAAGAACAGCTACAGAGGCCGCAGAAGTATGAACTCTTCCTTGGGTTTCTGTCATTGGAACACGCTGAACACGGTGTACACCCGATTCAAATTTCATCATACCATAGACATCCGCTCCAGTAATGGTGCTGATGATCTCTTTGTAGCCGCCCGAAGAGCCAAAAGTCAAATCGAGCACAGTGAGTTTCCAACCTTGTTTGTCACAAAAGCGCTGATACATCCTGAACAAATCTCCGGCAAAAATAGCGGCTTCATCTCCTCCTGTTCCACCTCTGATTTCCAAAATACAGTCTTTGGAATCATTGGGGTCTTTAGGAATCAACTGCTGTTTCAAGTCTTCCTCCAGTTGAATCTGACGATCTTTTAACTCGTCTAATTCCGCCTTGGCCATGTTCCTGAAATCAGGATCTTTTTCTTTTTCCAAGATTTCCTTAGAACTTTTGATGTTGTCCAAGACCAAAGAGTACTCATCTAAAAGTTCAACTACTTTTTCTAAATCTTTATATTCTTTAGAAAGTTTGGTGTATTTGCTCATGTCAGACATGGCATCCGGCTGGATGATCAACTGTCCGACTTCTATAAATCTATCTTTTAGCGCTTGTAATTTGTCAAGCATAGGGATTTCGTTTTTTTGATAAGAATGGCAAAGATAGCTTGTCTAAGCCTAGGAATAAAATATTTTATAATTATCCGCAAATACACCAATTGCTTATATACTTAGAATTTATGCGGATAATTTGTCCACGGTCGACTGACCACAGCTAACTGATGATTGTAATAAGATGAGTTGAGTTATTGCTTCATCTTTATTGATAAAGGCAATGTATTTGAAAACTCAAGGTTGTAGCAGAGTGAATTGCGATTATTGGAAAAACTCAATTCCCATCAAAAGCTTCTCGCAAATACTTGGCCGTATAATTATCTTTCACTTCCATCAAAGCCTCCGGCGTACCTTCAAAGGTGATATTTCCACCTCTTTCTCCACCTTCCGGTCCAATATCAATCACCCAATCAGCAGATTTAATCACCTCAGTATTGTGCTCGATGATGATAACTGTATGACCCTGATCAATCAATGCATTGATAGAATGGAGGAGTTTTTTGATGTCGTGGAAATGCAAACCCGTCGTAGGTTCATCGAAAATAAATAGAATATGTTCTCCGGATTTATTTCCTCCTTTACCAAGGAAAGACGCTAATTTTACTCTTTGCGCTTCACCACCTGATAGGGTGTTAGAGGATTGTCCCATACCGATGTAGCCAAGACCTACTTCTTGAAGTGGCTGAAGTTTATTGATGATTTGGTTTTTTCCTGCGAAAAATTCCATCGCCTCATCGATCGTCATATCAAGAATATCGGAGATATCTTTTTCTTTGTATTTAGCATCCAAAATCTCAGCTTTGAACCGTTTGCCTTTGCAAGATTCACAAGTGAGGTGAATGTCTGCCATAAACTGCATTTCTACTGTTTGCGTACCCTCGCCCTGACAAGCTTCGCAGCGACCTCCATCGACATTGAAAGAGAAAAATGCTGGTTTGTAACCTCTTTGTTTGGAAACAGGGAGTTCGGAGAATAAAGCTCTTATCGCATCATAAGCTTTTACATAGGTTACAGGATTCGAACGGGAAGATTTTCCGATTGGATTTTGATCGACAAATTCAATCTGAGTGATTTTCTTGTAATCCCCTTCTAGCTTGTCAAATTTCCCGGTTTCGTCGATGACGGTTCCATGGATTTTCCCCAAAGCAGGATAGAGTACTTTTTTGATCAAAGTTGACTTTCCCGATCCACTTACTCCTGTGACAACGGTAAGCGTGTTGAGAGGAAATTTAGTCGTGACGTTTTTAAGGTTGTTCTCTCGAGCACCTCTCACCACAATGCTGTCTCTCCACTTTCTATTTGCCTTTTTGATATTAATTTTTTCCTCACCTTTCAGGTACTTTGCTGTGTAGGTATCCGAGCTGGCTAGCAATTCTTCTAGATTTCCCTGAAACATCAAATTACCTCCTTTTACTCCTGCATCAGGTCCAATATCAATGATCTCGTCGGCAGCTTTCATGATTTTTTCCTCGTGTTCTACCACGATGACCGTATTCCCCATGTCTCGTAAAGCCTTTAGCACTTCAATCAAGCGGTCTGTATCTCTAGGGTGAAGTCCTATGCTCGGTTCATCCAAAATGTACATAGAGCCCACCAAGGCCGAACCCAAAGATGTCGCCAATTTGATTCTCTGAAACTCACCTCCCGAGAGGGAAGAAGTCAGTCTATTGAGCGTGAGATAACCCAAACCCACTTTATCTATATATTCCAAGCGATTTAGAATCTCTTTCAAAAGGCGATTGGCTACTTTTTGCTCAGCAGGGCTGATGTCAAGGGTTTGAAAGAAAGGAAGTGCTTTTTCTATTGGCATCAAGACAATATCAGTGATAGAATGTCCGGCGATTTTGACATAAGAAGCATCTTTTCTTAAGCGAGTTCCTCTACAATCCGGGCAAGTGGTTCTCCCACGGAAGCGGGAAAGCATCACCCGATATTGAATCTTATGTGTTTTACTTTCTAATTCCTTGAAAAATTCATTCAAACCTTTGAAGTGTGAATTCCCTGTCCAAAGCAATTCTTGCTCTGCTTCAGTAAGATCTTCGTAAGCACGGTGAATAGGGAAATCAAAGTAAATACCTTTTTTAACCAAAGGTTCGAGCCATTTGCCAGTCGTTTCACCTCTCCAAGGGGCAATTGCCCCTTCATATACAGAAAGTGATTTGTCAGGGATAACCAAATCAGGATCAAGTCCCAATACAGAACCAAACCCTTCGCAAGTTCGACACGCTCCATACGGATTGTTGAAGCTGAAGAAATTTACTGAAGGCAGTTCGAACAAGATATCGTCTAGTTCAAATTTATCAGAAAAGGTCCTTTTATCCTTTTCAGGAATCATAATGGTACATTCGCCATGTCCTTCAAAAAAGGCAGTTTGCACGGAATCAGCAATCCTAAATTGATTGTCTTCGTCTTCTTTTTGTACAGTTGCTCTGTCAATCAAAATTTCATAATGCCCTTTTGGCATTTTCTTTTCAATGACGAGATCCTCGACAAAATAAGCTTCTCCATCGATCAGGATTCGAGTGAAACCTTTTTGTAGAAAAAGTTCTAACTCTTGTTTGATAGATCGATCATTTAAGATCTGCAAGGGACAAGAAATCATCACCCTGTCGCCTTCTTCGAAAGAATGAATAAAATCCACCACATCGGTCACCGTATGATGCTTCACTTCTTCGCCACTGACTGGAGAAAAAGTTCTCCCAATTCTACTAAAAAGCAATTTGAGGTAATCGTAAATCTCTGTGGTCGTACCGACTGTGGATCGCGGATTTTTGGTACTTACCTTTTGTTGTATCGCGATGGCAGGGGAGACACCTTTGATGTATTCCACATCCGGTTTTTCCATTCTGCCGAGAAACTGTCTTGCATAGGAACTCAAACTCTCCACATACATTCTTTGGCCTTCGGCAAAAAGTGTGTCAAAAGCCAAAGAGGATTTTCCAGATCCCGAAAGTCCTGTGACCACCACCAATTTATTCCTTGGAATGGCTACGCTGAGGCTTTTCAGATTGTTTACCTTGGCATTTTTGATGATAATATATTCCTTGGGATCAAGGTCGTCTATAGAAATTTTCTGAACAGTGTGGCTTGAATTCATAAAGCGCAATTTACCCAACTAACCTGTATAATGATAATTTGTTGGAGATTTTAGCTTTGTATTTTCCATAAAATCGAATTTTACTCTTAGAATTTTGTTTTCTTTGGATTAGGGAAAGTCAACCAGTCAATCAAAATGAAAGCAGAGAAAAATAAAGTAGTAGCAGTGAGCTACGAACTCCATGTAGATGATGGAGAAAATGGGAAAGAGTTTTTTGAGAAAGTAGAAAAAGACAAACCATTCCAATTTCTGTTTGGAACAGGGCATGTTTTGCCAGCCTTGGAGGCTGCGATGGAAGGAAAAGCAGCAGGCGAGAGTTTTGAGGTATTTATAGACTTTGAAAATGCTTATGGAGATTACGATGAAAGCAAAAAAGCGATCGTACCAAAATCCAATTTCAAGGATAATGGCAAAAAGAATGCAGATATGCTCAAAGTAGGGAAAGTCATTCCTATGAAAGATGACCAAGGAAACCAACTTCGTGGAGAAATCACTAAGATTGATTATAAGGGAGTTCACATGGATTTCAATTCACCTTTAGCAGGTTTAGATCTTTATTTCAAAGGAGAAATTATCTCCATCCGAGAAGCCGATCCAGAAGAAATCGACCATGGACACGTTCACGGACCCGGCGGACATCAACACTAGTGGAGATTTGAGACGTTAGATATGAGACATTAGATTCAAGAAACAAGAAATTAGAAACAAGAAACAAGAAGCGAGAGTAGTGATTTTAGAAAATGACGAATAGACAAATAAAAACCACGAAGTGGTTAAACTTTGAATACTTGTCGGCCGTGGCTGAACCCCGTATGAAATGCGGGGAATAAAGGTGATAGTAAAGAAACAACAAAACTGAAAGGGTTGAACTTCTCTATTTGAAACAAAAAAGTGTCAACTATTTTCAGGATCTAACTAAGTATTCTTCAGCTCAATTTCTCCCAATTTTGCAATTTTGTAATCCGCCATGGCGGACAAGTTCTTTCAATTTTACAATAACTCATTCCAAGAATCTCCAATCCACCATTAACTCAATCAACTATTCTCTAATCAACTAATCCCTAATCAACCATCCCATGGCCAAGAAAAAATTCAAAGATGTAATTCAGAAAAGTGAAGAAGCGATTTTGGTGGATTTCTATGCGGATTGGTGTGGGCCTTGTCAGACGATGAATCCCGTGCTCGATGAAGTGATTGATGAATTGGATGGGAAAATCAAGCTATTCAAACTCAATATCGACAAAAATCCACAAGCAGCGCAACAGTTTGGAGTGCGCTCTATTCCTCATTATATTTTATTCAAAAGAGGCAAAATCCTCTGGAGAAAAGGAGGCTACATGACCAAAAGAGATTTGTTACAGGCGATGAAAGGCTTTGTGGGATGAGTATAATTTATTTTAGGATTTAAATATAATCTAGATCGTTTGTTAACTATTTCAAATGACTTTTTAACCCCTCCCAATCTTGAATTTTTATTTTTTTTGAGTTTTGATGCTGAATTAATGCGAGTTCATCTTCAACTGAAATATATTTTTCATCAATTAAGACTTTGGCAGAGTCAAATATTACAGGAATTGTTAATCCTAAACCCGAAATTTGGTTCAGAAACGTTTTTTTACTAGGGCTAATTATTAGAAAAGCTCCACTTTCGAGATTTTCTTTAGCTATTTCTTCAAGAAAAGTATTTAAACATGTTTTACACGTAGAAGCATTGATGACTAATATCCAATCTACTGAATCAGGTATTTGGAACTTATTTTTCACCAAGTCAAATCTACTGTCTCGCATCGTACAAGCTGCTAAAGAAAGCATTAATATGCCCAATAAAAGAATCTGCTTCATTCTTTAGGTTTTTTAAATTGAATGACCTTAAATTTCAAATAATCCTCATCAAACGAATCACTGTATTCTCTATTGGTAGGCAGGTACAATCCTTTTTTACCAACAAATGCATCATAAGGGTCTGAAGAAAATTCTTTAAACGTATGCTCGCCAATGTATTCAAAGTTTTCATCCAACAAAAATATTTTATGATCAGGCCGAGTACTGTGTAATTTGGAGATTGGGATTGTAAATTGTTCTGGATCAACGGGCAAATCGTAAAATACATAGTACACCCTTCGATATTTGTCATAATGTATACTTCTAAATGCTCCTTTCCCAAGTTGTTTTATAGCCCCTTCATTCCCAGTAGGTCTTTGCTGAAATTTAATAAAATCTATTTTTTCAGGAGTTTTTAGATCAAGGATATTTAATAGTTGATTTTGATTTATTGAAAAAACTTGAATTTGAGCGTTTTCTTTAAAAACAGTAATTATAGAATCTCCTTTGGAAGTCCAGCTAAATTCTGGAGAAATTTTTCCCTTATCCCAGAATCTTGAAGGCAAGCTTAAATTCTTCCATTGGATAGACATGTTTTTAAAATCTATTTCATAAACATGTCTAAAATTTGAAACTTCTTTAATGGGGGTTTCCCAGTACCTAGTTATAAACGGATATGCTCCATATATTTTATTTTTAAAAATAAAAAAAGGAAGCGCATTTGTCGATTCTATAGTTTGAATATATTGATCTTCACCGCTTACTATAAGTTCATTTATCTTATTTCCTGCATGGTCAAAAATAACCAAATGAGGAGGGTAGGTTGCAACTAAGAGGGTGTCTTTGTTATAAACATCAAATCCTTGAAGAAGTCCAATTCTATTGATTCCATCATGTGAAAATTTTATTTTCTTGATGTTCTTTTTAGTCTGCAGGTTGTAAATATTCATGGACATTTGCTGACTATGCATGGTATAGAGGAAAGTACCTGAGTCTGACTCTATCAATTGAGTACGAATAGTTAGAGGAGAAGTAATACTATCGAGCTTTAATTGAATTTCTTCAATCACTTCATAGCTTAATTCTGTTTTTTCAAATTGTTTTTTTTCCTCACAAGAAAAAAAGATGAGCAAAAAACTAAGGAAGAAAACGTGCTTCATTATTAGGGGAATAATTGACTGAGAAATTAAAAAGAACCTGGAAGATTAAAGATGTATAATCTTCCAAGTATAACATGTTTATTGAATCGCTCCTATTTCACTTTCACAAACACATGTGTTTGTTTCGACTGGTTTGACACATCTTTTCCCATCATCTTGGCATGTAGGAATTGAACGTTGCGCTTCGGCTGAGTTATTACCTAAAAAACTTATCCCAACAAGTGATAGCGCTGTTAGGGAACCTGCAATTGTTAAAATTTTGATTTTTTTCATTTGTTATAAATTTAGTCGTTAATAATTAATCTCAGGTAATAATATATATATATATATATATAAGCAAATATTTTGTAGTAAAAGATTTAAAAAAGTGAAATCTATTCTTATTTAAGTTAGAAAAAAATTGAGTGTTAAGCTTTGTGTTTTGGTGACAAAAAGCGTAACAGTTAGGAAACTGTTTTCAATTATATTTTTGACATTTAATTCTTCAGAAAAGAGAGGAAGCCATTTTGGTGGATTTTTATGCGGATTGGTGTGGGCCTTGTCAGACGATGAATCCCGTGCTCGATGAAGTGATTGCTGAATTGGATGGAAAAATCAAGCTGTTCAAACTCAATATTGACAAAAATCCACAAGCAGCGCAACAGTTTGGAGTGCGCTCTATTCCTCATTATATCTTATTCAAAAGAGGCAAAATCCTATGGAGAAAAGGAGGCTACATGACCAAAAGAGATTTGTTACAGGCGATGAAAGGCTTTGTGGGATGAGAGGAAGTTGTGACTTGTAAATACCGACAATATTGAAGGATCTCTGTCAATATGTTTTTTAAAATTGAAATAAATTAAGATGTCAGGGCTAAAGCCCCTTCTGGAAAAAAAATCTTCGTCCTACGAAGATATCAGAGCTACGCTCCTCTTCCATTAGGTTATGTGATAATTCTATGATGATGATAGGGCTAACGCCCTCTGCGATTCACTCCTAGTTTTTTTTGTAATCATTTAACCATTTGTTTATGGTTTCTCGAAACTCATTCACACAAAAAAACCTCCCCTAAATTTTTCTAGAGGAGGTTTTAATATATTTAATCTGTTTACTGATAAATAATTCACTAATCACCAGTAACTAATAACAAATTCACTAAACTCACTTCTTCCAACTCGCTTTCCCACCTTTGGCTGAATCCACAGTGATGCTGTAGTTTCCACCTCCGGTTACAATCCATCTAACTTTTACTGCTCCCATTCCAGTGATATTAGCTACTGAAATTTTCTCAGGATTAACTTTTTGTTCTGTTACTCGGTTGAAGTCTTCATTCTCCACAATAAAACCTGTAACTACCTTCGCTCCAGAAATGGTAACGTAATCAGGTCTTTCGATTTTGTATTTCAAATCCTGACTAGAGTGCGTAGGAATCAATCTTTCGTTATAGATTGTAGCAGTGATTTCTTTCAATCCACCACCCAAATCAACTTCTTTTACATCCATTACACTCAATTTTGGTGTATGGTAAGCATGAAGAATGGAGAAGGCTGCATTTCTATGCGCATCCTGCTCCAGCAAGAAACCTGGGTGTAACCTCCCGAAATTTTTCTTAAATCCACCGATTTCAACCGTTCCGAATTGTGGGTGTTCGTATTCTTTCCACTTCACAAATGCATCTCCGAATGTCAAATACTTGTCTACATCCATTTGCTCGTCTTGATTGCCTCTACCTGCATTTTTATGAAAATAAAGGTAAGAAGTCATCAATTCATTGGAATAAGTGAAGATCCCTCTGCCACCATAGAACCAATCCAGCTGACCTCCAAATACAGAATAAAGATCTTTGTAAACTACCAAGTATCTATAGCCTGGCATAAATTCCTCACCTTTTTTGGCAATAGCATCATAGATTCTTACATCACTGGAATTGTAAGTTCCCAAATCCTCTTCAGCTCCAGGACCTCTCAAGATCATTCCACCATAGTTGTGGTAAGATTGTGCTGCAGCGATATTTGGTCTCTTCATCACAAAGTCAACTACTGCACGGTTTTCAGGAACTGAGAATGGATATCTCAAGGCTCCACTTTGCACATAATCAGGTTGCCAATTCCAACCCCAATCTCTATTAGGATCATAATAGCCAATGCCATCACTGTTCACTCGGCCATCACCATCTCTGTCGAGACCTTCTTGACCGATCATTTCATATTCTCCTTTTTCATCAATTCCAACTCGGATCAATTTTCTAGGATCCATTGGGTCTTTGATAAAATTACCTGTTGGAGATTTTCTGATCATTTGTGTGATGTTGCCATCTCCATCCAAATCATCCATAGGATCTTCACCAAATTCGCCATCACCATTGTTGTCAAATACCATCATGCCTGATCTTGGAGTATTTCCATTGTTAGGACCTGTCATGAAGTAATCATGGGCATCAGGATTGATCGTAGGAGCGAAGTAGAAAGTTTTGTCTTTTAACAATTCGGTGATAAATTCTAACTCTCCATACATCTCCATCAAATACCAAGCAGTATAAAGTGTAAATTCTGTCCCTTGAATCTCATTGGAGTGAATATTACCATCAATCCACATCGCAGGCTTATCTTCAGCTTTTCCAGCTTTGAAGTCTGTTACAGTAAGAACCCAGATGTCATTGTTTTGGTAAGATTTTCCGATACTTTCCAGTTTCACCAAATCAGGATGCTTGGCGACCATATCTCGCATGATTTCCAACAAAGCCTTGTTGGTGTGGTATCTATTCCAAGAAACTTGGACCTTAGGGTTGTGTGGGGTTCCGTTTGCACGGAAATAGCGTTCTGCCGCCACTTGAGCATCAGAAGTCTGTGTAGATCCAAAGCACATCGCAGCGCTGAGAGCCGTTGTATATATCCAGTTTTTGAATTTCATAATTTCAATTTTTCGATGTGATTAGAGTTTTACATTCAAGGTAGCAAAGCCAGTATGCGCAGCACCTGCCTTGATGTCCACGTTTCCGCCTCCTTTGACAATCCAGCTTACACTGGCTTTTTCGAAAGCACCAATACTTCTGATCAGTTGCTTCTTTTCTCCTGCCACCAAATCATCGGCGTCTTTTGAAATGTCAACCCTAACTTTTCTCAACCATCTAGATCTCTCTCCCAATTGTGAATGGGTAGGTAGTGGAGAATTATTGAAAAGATCTGCGGTGATTCTGGTCAAGCCATTACCAAGTTTCTCTGTTTTCACATTCAAAAACTCAAGTTTGGGCTGCATATCTGCCAGTTTGAGAATAAATGCAGTATGCTCATCCGCAATCTCACTTACTTTGCTGAAAGGTGGGTTGTACATGGCAAATGGCTTAATACCTCCAACTTCTACTTTCTGACCTGGGAAATCTGGATGATCGATGCTTGTCCAAGGAACAAAAACATCATTCACTCCTTCTTGCTCTGCCCATGCTAAGAAATTAGCTTCTGCATTTCCTACACTTTTTCCATCTGCATCTTTTACTTCTGGAGCCCACCAACCCGGTGTGCTGAAGCTCATCCTTGCAAAGTGGAAATAGGCCCACTGGAAGAAATCACCTTCAGTACCTTGATTGGTTTGGTTAAATGCTTTTTGATTTACTGTCTCATTGTAAATCCCGGAAACCATACTGTTGATCGCGACATCTTTGTCCAACATGGAAGTAAGAATCCTCTTTCTTGCATCTGCTGCATTGTATTTCAGTGGAGCAGAAAGATTATTGGATGAACTGAATGATACAAAAGCGAAAATATTCCACTGATCAAACAAATAGTCTAACAATACTCTTGTCTCTACCTGAGAAGCTGCAAAATCTCCAGCCAAAGGTTCGAAAATCGGGAATTTGTAAGTTAAACTTTTATTGAAAGCGATTCCTTCAGCAAGGTCTTCTCCAAAAGAGCCGTCCTTGTCTTTATCTCTGCTTTCTGGAAACATCATGTAGCTTCCTTTTTGGCCTTTTGACCTGTCGGCTTTCACCAAAACTCGAGGGTCTTTTTCATGTGGGATATAGTCACCCAAAGGGCTTTCTACACGCATCATGGTGATCATCCCATCTTTATTAAGGTCTTCATAGCCATCTTCGCTAACCATGCCGTCACGGTCATGATCTATTTTGGCTGCATTTCCTCTTCTTTCATACTTCAACGAAGCATGATATTGCTCGTAAGCATCGGGGGACATGTTTGGGAAAATGTAAAAAGTAGTGTTTTCCAATTTGGCTGCATGTTCATTGACCAATTTCTCGGCAAATTGTAATGCTAATTCCACACTTAACACATGGAAACCTTCGATACCACCGACTACTGCAATTGCAGGTTTGTTGTCTAAGTCTCCAGTGCCCACTTTGAGCACCCAGATGTCTTTGCCTCCTTCAGTCTTGGTGAGGGAAGTGAGTTTGGCAGGACTTCCACTGCCGGAAATCGCTTGTAGCCTTTGGTTGACCTGACTGAGGGTAGGATAGTCTCCCTGAGCCAGCGTGGTTGAAGTAAGGGAAAAAAGCAATCCCGCTCCTGCAACCAACGACAGATAAATCTTCTTCATAAAGTCTTTAAGGTTTAAATCAAACGCCAACGTAAAATGTACTTGGCGCATCTATGATACAAAAAATACTCGAATTTATGAAAACCCTTAGGCTAGACAGATATACTAACTTTTGAAAGGTAGAATAAAAGGATAGATAATGATATAAGCTTCGCGATATAAATAGAAATAAGCCTTCGGCGATATATTTAGAAACAAGAGGCAAGTAAATACAAAGGGTCATATCGAACAGTTGAGATATCTCCCATGCGGTCGATATGACTAGTAAGGGATAAGAAATAACCACAGATAAACACAAAAGACGCGGTTTTTAAATTGATTTCATATTTGATAAATTCACTCTGCGCATCCTTGAGAACCTCAGTGGTTTAATGTTTTTAGCTGCGGAGAAATACAAAGAATCGCGAAGGAAAGCTCTTCAGTGGTAAAAACAGAGTTCATTCGTGTTCATCTGTGGTAAAAAACTTCCAATTCCCAAAACTTATTAACTTTACAACGAACAATTCAAAACTGACCCCTCCATGTACACTTTTCCTACTTTAGAAGAAATCAAATTGGCTCACGAGCGCATTCAGCCTTTCATTCACCGTACACCAATCCTAAAGTCCGAGGTAATCAATGAAATGGCGGGTTGTGAGGTGTATTTCAAATGTGAAAACTTCCAAAAAGTAGGGGCTTTCAAAGCACGTGGCGCAGCAAATGCAGTTGTCAAACTCAGTGATGAACAAAAGAAAAATGGCGTAGCTACGCATTCCTCGGGTAATCATGCCGCTGCCCTTGCCAGAGCGGCAACAGTCGCGGGAATCAAATCCTACATCGTCATGCCTTCTTCCGCACCAGAGATCAAAAAGAAAGCGGTGAAATCCTATGGGGGAGAAATCATCGAATGTGAACCCAATTTGATGGCTAGGGAAACTACACTTCAGGCAGTGGTGGACAAGACAGAGGCAACTTTTATTCCTCCTTACGATTATTTTGACGTAGTGGAAGGTCAGGCAACTTGTGCGCTAGAAATGTGGGAGGAAGGAATTGATTTTGATACGATCATGGCGCCCGTTGGTGGTGGAGGTTTGTTGGGAGGTACAGCTTTGACGACCAAGTATATTTCACCTCGCACCAAAGTTATCGCCGGAGAACCTGAAGGAGCTGATGATGCGTATCGCTCTTTTCAAGCCAAGAAGTTAATTCCCATGGATGTGCCCAATACCATTGCGGATGGATTACTGACTTCTCTGGGTAAACTCAATTTTCAGATCATCATGGAGCATGTAGATGATATTTTTACCGTCAATGACGAAGAAATTATTGCGGCCATGCGCTTGATTTATGAAAGAATGAAGATCGTTATCGAACCCAGCTGTGCTGTTCCCCTCGCTGCTTTGCTCAAAAACAAAGAGCAATTCAAAGGTCAAAAAGTAGGAATTATCCTAAGTGGTGGAAATGTAGATTTGGGAAAGCTGCCTTTTTGATTTGAATAACAGAAAATCAAATCACATTCTAATTTTAATCTCATCTTTTATAGAATATATGAAAATCACAGGATTAGAATCTTTGCTCAAATCTAATGATTTTACTTGATTGATATAAGTATTCGTAATACCATTGTCCAAAAGGTTTAATGCTTCTTGAATATCAAAGGGATGGTATGCATATGCCAAATATTTATTTCTGACAGGAAATTTGAAAAGACTTCTTCTATTTCTCATAACTACATCCATATCGTTTATAAATCCTTCTAGTATCACACATTCTTTTGATATCGTATTAAAAAATAGAGTTCTGATATAGGGATCTCCACTATAGACAAAATCTAAAAATAAATTATATGAATATACGTAATTCTGCCAGTAGCCAAATTATATACTGACAGTTGGTGACAATCGATTGGTAATCAAGCTAAAGAGAGGTTACTTGGTCAAAACAAAGGTTCTGACCATGAATATTTTGAAGTTTGAAGAGCGCTTTCCAGATGAAGAATCCTGTATTAGCTTTTTCAAAGCTAAACGAGAGCAGGAAGGCGTGGTTTGCAAAAAGTGCGAGGAAAAAGAGCACTATTGGCTCCACAGTAAAAGTATGTTTCAATGCAAAAGTTGCGGATTCCGTACCAGTTTGAAAAGTGGGACTGTGATGGAAAACAGCAACTTGTCACTCCGTAAGTGGTTGATGGCCATGACCTTCTTTAGTGCCACTAAGCAGGGGTTTACCGCTCTTGAACTCCAGCGACAAATGGGGTTTAGTCGCTACCAAACCGTCTTTGATTTATGCCATAAGATTCGTGTAATCATGGGTAAGCGGGATGATGAATATAAACTGGAAGACATGGTAGAATATGATGAAGCTTACATCACCAAGGCAACCGCAGCAGAGAAAAAGAAGTCTCTCAATCGGGGCCGAGGAACCCAGCAGAAGTCCACAGTTGCTGTGATGGCTGAATCAACCATTCTGGAGGATCCTAAAACAAAGAAGTTATCCAAAAGCTGCCGATACTTCAAGATGAAGAAAATAGAGGACTTAAAGGCCAAAACGGCAGAGAAACTGATTAAAGACTTCATCAATAAAGATGCTGTTCTTCAAACCGATGACAGTACCACTTACGCTAAGTTTGAAGACTTCGTGGATGTTCATGTCACTGAATTATCTTCAACAAAAGAGGGTAGATTCAACCTTAAATGGGCTCATACAGCAATCAGTAACCTCAAAAGTGATCTTAGAAAGTATAAAATGATATCAGAAAGAAGGCTTCAGAACTACATCGACGAGTTTTGCTACAAACTAAACCGAAGATACTTTGGAGAAAGACTCTTTGACCGACTTATTATTGCTTCTATCCAACCCTACTGGCAAAGTAGCGGATAATCATAATAAATTATCTTCAATTGCTACAAGATTTCCAGTGAGAGAATTTAAGTTTTCATTTTTAACTTGCCTATAAATATCCATCATTTGATAGGCTTCCCCTTTAGTATAATTTAAATTAGATTTTTGAAAGTTGAAAAAGTAACTCTTTTTAACCTCCCCATCTCTGATTTCAAGTATTTTAGGATGAAATTTTTCTGTAAAAAATAGATTTGAATTACCAATATTGTTTGTCAATTGTGAGGAATTTCCATTGATCACTTTAAATTCCAATTCCTTTTCAATTTCAACATAGTCTTTTATGTCAAATGTTGACTGATTTCTAATTTCTATTTTTTTATCCCATTCATGTTGATTCAAGGAAAAAGTATAAATCATATCACCGTTATTAGCAGTGTTACTTAAAGTAGAACGGTAAGTGGTTGCTTTTTTCGACAGTTTGTAAATATAGTTGATTAAATTGAAATTTGAACTGTTCAATTGAAACGGAAATGAGCTCTGCTGGGGAGCAACTCATCAGGGATAAATTGACCGACGAAAATGAAAGGGAGGCGTTCGATTGTTGGACGTCTTTCTTTTTACCCATTTTCCGAGTGCTATGCCTTCAAAAACCCACATCATGCCGCGTATTCATTTGGTGTACAATAGTTCAGGGACTCGTGGGGTCTTTCTTGGTTGTAATCTTCTTTCCAGGGTTGAGTTACTTCATAGACATGATCCAATGAAAAGAATAAGTTAGCATCAAGAATGTCTTCGCGGTAAGTCCTGTTAAATCGCTCAACGATAGCGTTCTGTTGTGGCTTCCCTTTCTGGATTTTTATCCACTCTATATCGTTTTTGTCTAGCCAGATTTGAAATAAACACGATGTAAACTCTGGTCCATTGTCGGTTCTAATTCCTAAAGGTTTTCCGTGCTCAATAATGGTTCTTTCTAAGATTTCAATCACTTTTCTTGATGGAAGTGAGTAGTTTATGCCTATTTCTAGGCATTTTCGATTGTATTGATCGACAATATTGAGTGTTCTGAACTTTTTACCACTTGCCAGTGAATCAGACATGAAATCCATTGCCCATTCTACATTTGCAGCTAATGGTACTTCAATCGGATTTGCAGGATTATCAATGCGTCTTTTCTTCATTCGCTTATACAGTGAAAAACCTTCCTTTTCGTAAACACGTCTGATTTTTGCTGCTCCAATACCCGGATACTTCTTTTGCACTTTTACAATTACTTTTCTTCGCCCTAATCGACTCGTACCAATCACACTTGAAATAGCCTCTTTAACCACGACATCCTTCTCAGGCATTACTTTTTTGTAATACTTATTTGTTCTTGAGCAACTAACCAACTTACACGTCTTAGCATAACTTAACTTAGGAAAAACTTCTTGCACAAAAGTTAAGCATTGCTCCTTTTGATAAGACGTTACCACTTTTTTGAGTTAATCTCTTTAAGCACTTGGTTGTCTAAAGATAAATCTGCAACTAACCGCTTTAAGCGTGCATTTTCAGCCTCCAGCTCTTTAACGCGCTGTAGCTCAGACAATGTCATTCCGCCATATCGGCTCTTCCAATTGTAAAATGTTGGCTCTGAAATACCGAACTCGCGGCAGATCTCACTTACCTTTTTTCCCTCCTCTTGGGTTTTTAGCACTTTCAAGATCTGTGCTTCTGTAAACTTTGACTTTTTCATACTCTTTTTTGCTATTTATAAAGTTAAAACTCTATTTTTAACTTGTCGCAAAAAAGCAGCCCTTTACCGAACCATTTGTCTGAACTTGTCTAACAAAGTTTCCACTTAAATCATAGACATAACAATTAAAGCTCATTCCATCTGTTACTAATACTTCTGTATTTTTATTGATTAGAGAAATGGTGCTTGGGGAAGTAAATACTTCTGGGCCATCTTGGGCTGCGATAGATTTTAATAAATTCCCATTGGAATCAAAAAAATGAACCGAATTGGATATTCTACCATCCAAAACAATTATTCTATTATCAGTTATTAGCAAATCATCACAATCACCAACTAAAACTTCATTATCAAGTTGGACGATCTTTAAGTCATCAAATATATCTGAGTAATTAATTAATTTCTCTGTATTCAAGTCAACAAGAATAATATCTTGAGATGAAGGATTATCACAAGCTACTGTGCTGCAAAATAAAATCAACCCCAAAAAAAAATTCAAATATTTTTGGGGGCTTAAATTGGAATTAGTCATCATTAATAAAGACATGGAGGCTCTGGTTCAAAATCCATCATTGGACAACATTGCTGTAAGTAAGGATCACAGTCTTCCCAAAAGATTTCACCCTGACCCCAAGTCCCTGATCCACAAAACTTCGATTTCACGGCATAAATATGATGGCCTACTTCATTTTGATTACCAAAGCAAGATTCATAAATGGGTCCTGTATGTTGAGCTTTGAGGTTAGGCTGACTAATCATAGAGAGTAAGGAAACCATTACTAATAAAGAAAGTCCTAAAATAAAGTTTTTTTTCATGTTGTTATTTTTTTAAGATTAATAAGTTATTTATAATTTATTTAACACTTGTCAAATAAATTCTATGTAAATAAAAAAATAATAAATAAATAACAAGATATAATTTAAATTATTTTATTTCATTAAAATCTTAGTTTATAAAGTAGTTATTTAAATGCAAATAATACGATTTAAATTGTGTGAAATACACTAATTGAATTGTTAAATATTGAATTTATTATCATAGAAACAAATCCTCAATACATGATGAAATTGTGGAGAAACATTAATTATTTTAAGGATTTGTTATTATCTAATGGATTTAATATTGGTTCTCCGACTTCGGCAATTATTCCTGTAAAAATTGGTGATATAAATAAAACATTATTGGTTGGGAAATTATTACTAGAAAAGGGAATACATGCCAATCCCATAATGTATCCTGCAGTGGCAAAAAAAGACGCTAGAATTAGATTTAATTTAACAGCAAATCATGAATTAGATCATCTAGATAAGGCTGTCATGGCATTAATTCAAATAAATGAAATTATAAATATCAAATAACATTATATGGAAAAATTCAACAGTAAAGACGAAAGGTTATTTGCAACAATAGAAGAATTATTTTCAAAAAAGGGACATTAAGCTCTTGGTGTCAATGCGGTAGCAAAAAAATCAGGTGTAGACAAAACTTACATCTACAGAAGATTTGAGACTTTTGAAAAATTATTGGAGTCTTACTTTATCCACAAAGATTATTGGTCTACTCGTGTAGGTGTTCTAAATGAAGTGATGGCCAATGATGCCCCTTTTACCTTCAGACAAATAGTAGATTACTACTTACACAAACAATTTGATACCGTCTTGGCAGACAAACAATTCCAGAAATTAATGTTGTGGAGTGTCTCTGAAGAGAATGAATTGATGAAATCATTTATCACCAAACGAGAAGAGGTAGAGGAGAAAATCTCTTTGAGGCAGCCAAAGCAGAAATCAAAGAAACAGCAGTAGATTTTCGGGCAGTATCTGCAATCAATGTTGCTGCACTCTATTATTTGGGACTTCCCGCAGTTTCAAACAATGGAACTTTCTGTGGTCTTGACCTCAACACAACAGAAGATCAACAAAAAATCAAAGACGCCATCTCCTTTATAAACCAAATATTACTAAAATAAAAAAGCCCCAAATCAGGGGCTTTTTAACTTTTTCTATGCGTGCTAGGTGCACACTGTTTCTATTAATTATTGCTGTCCTGGAGCTCCACCTTCTGGTAATTCAATACCTAATTTGGCAAGAACTAATTCAGTGAATTTGTCTTCGTCTCTTGTGTAAAGCAATATAGGTGATTGACCTGCTGACTCTGCAAATACATGCGTATAGTTGTTTTCAGCTGCTACTGCATTGATCGCATTGAAAACCTTAGTCTGAACAGGATCTAAGAGCTCCTGCAATTTTCTTTGGTAAGAAACTTCAGAGTCTTGCTGATATTTTTGAAGATCTTGCTGAACTTTTGTCAATTCCTGCTCTTTAGCGTTTCTAGCTTCCTCTGTCATCGTTTGAGCTGCTTGCTGATAAGCCTGAACTTGTCTTTGGAAATCTGCGCTTTTAGTTTGAATTTGAGTCTGTAACTGTTGTGAATAATCTTGAATATCCGCACCTATTTGTTCCATTTCTGGCATCAAATCCATAATCAATTCTACATTGGTATAGCCAATTTTCACATCTTGAGCCTGTGCTACGAATCCTACGCAAAAGATTGCAATTGCTGAAAGGATAAATTTTGCTTTCATCATTTTAGTTTTTATTTGTTTTTTATTTGTTTTCTATTCCTAATTCTTCCAAGACAAATTCAGAGTAGTCATGACGGGGATCTGTATAAATCAAGCCCATAGTTGCTGCTTTGTCATGCAAGGCTGCCAATCCATTTCTCTTTGCTACTCGATCGATCGCATCAAAGATTTTGGATTGCAAGGGCTGAAGCAATTCTGTTTGTTTTTGGTAATACTGACCATTGATACCAAATACCTGATTGTTGAATGCTACGGCGCTTTTTTGCTTTGCCTCTATGGCCGCCATACGCTCTTGATACATCTCCTCTGTCAATAAAACTTCCTCTGCTTTGAGTGTTGTAAGCATTTCTCTTACTTCTCTTTCCAAATTTTGTGCCTCTTTTTGCCACTCCGTTTTGAGTGCTTCTAATTCATTCTGAACAAGCTTGTAGTCAGGATGTTTGTTCAGAATATACTCTGAATCTATATAACCCCATTTTTGAGCGGACACTTGATGTGTACCTATTGTCAGGAAAAATATACCTGACAAAAGTAACAAATTGATAACCTTTTTCATGTTTATCTGAATTGTTGACCAATAGTGAAGTGGAATTGTGGTCCACTTCTTTGATTGGTTCCAGGAGCATCATCGAATCCATATCCCCAATCAATACCCAATAGACCGAATGCCGGCATAAATATCCTTGCACCAAATCCCGCAGACTTGTAAAGGATGTACGGGTTATATTCAGCATAGGATCCCCAGTTATTCCCCGCCTCAGCAAAACCGAGAAGGAAAATTGTCGCAGAAGGATTTGGAGAAACTAAGAATCTCAACTCCATCACATATTTGTTATAAACAATACCACCATAGCCTTGAGTAGAATTTGGATCAAATCTTGTCGCAGCACCTGGAGTAATAGTCTGGTTTTCGTATCCTCTCAAACCTATAATTTCTTGTCCTAACGCAAAGTTATTGAAATTCATGCCATCTCCTCCCATCACAAACCTTTCCAGTGGAATCACTCCAATTCTACTTCCATAGGAACCTAAGAAGCCCATATGTGTCCTTGCACTTACTACCCATTTGTTAGACCCGAATACAGGAGTGTAGAAAGTTGCGTCAAACATCCACTTGTGATATTCTAACCACTTGAACCTTTCCTGATCAGGAGATTCTCGATTAATATTTCTATTCAGCGAAGAGTATGGAGGAGTAAAGGATGTAGCTAACGAGATATTAGAACCCATTCTCGGGTAGATGGGGTTATCCACATTATTTCTAGTGATCGTTGTATTTAAAGCTATACTATTAGATTTACCTGTATCATATGTGAGACCAAATCTCTGTCCAAACCTGTCAAAATTGTAAACTTGATATTGTATGGAGTTACTTATCATAAAGTAATCATCAGGCCAAGTGACTCTTTTAGCCAAACCTAGCGTAGCTCCTGTAATGCTAAATGATCCGCCGTCACCACCAAATGGGTTTTGATTTAATTGCCCTCCAAACCCTGGAAATGCTATCTGTCTTTGTACCGAATGGTTAAAGCTTAAGCTAAGTGCATTTGGTTTCTTACCTCCAAACCAAGGTTCGGTAAGGGAGGCACTGTAGTTTTGGAAAGACCTACCATTTGCCTGAACCCTCAAGGAAAGTTTCTGTCCGTCTCCCACAGGAAGTGGTCTCCACTTATCGAAATTACCAATGTTTTTGATAGAGAAATTATTGAAAACCAACCCAACGGTTCCTACAAAACCGAAGAAACCTCCCCATCCACCAGACAATTCTACCTGATCATTTGGTCTTTCTTCTAATTTAAAGACAATATCTACTGTAGCATCCTCAAAATTAGGACGCATATCCGGCTCAATATTCTCAGGATCAAAATATCCTAATTGTGAGAGTTCCCGAATGGTTCTAACCAATAAACTTCTATTGAATTTTTGTCCAGGTAAGATCCTAATCTCTCGCATCACTACATGGTCAGAGGTCCTTTCATTTCCTTCTATAGTTACAGAGTTTACCGTGACTTGAGGACCTTCTATAATTCTAAGTTCGATGTCTATGGAGTCATTTTGTACATTCACCTCCACTGGATCAATGTTGAAAAATAGGTATCCGTCATCTTGATAAATGGAAGATATATCATCACCCTTCGCTGGATCATAATTCAATCTTGTACTTAATTTTTCTTTATTGTAGGGGTCACCTTTCTCAATTCCTAACTTAGCCATTAAGATGCTATCTGAGTAAATATAGTTACCCGTAAAATCAATATTTCTATAATAGTATTTCTTTCCCTCTTCAATTTTTAGGCCTACATTAACTGTATTCTCAGAATACTTATAAACAGTATCAGAGAGGATTTCAGCGTCTCGGAAACCTTTGGAATTATAAAAATCTATGACCTTTGTCTTATCTTCTCTAAAATCTTTCGTGACAAATTTAGAGGCATTGAAGAAATTCAGTTTGAAATTTTTATTCATGTAAGTCAAAACCTCTTCGTCAGAAACAGGGTTTCTGTACACGATAGCCTCTTTGGCAGATTTAGGAGTTGTATTGGTCAATCGGCTGTACACATCTCTGAAAAAATGCAACCTCGGATGCTCTTTAGTGCCTTTTAGTTTTCCTTTTACTTTTCTATCACTGATCTCTTCATTCCCATCTACAATGACTTCATTGATTTTAACTTTTGATTTTGTATCAACATCAAATTTTAGCTTTACACTATTTGGCAAAGTGGTATCTCTTTCCTGCACAACTCTGACTTCAGTATTGAGAAAACCTTTATCCACAAAATATTGACGGATATTACGCTGAGATGTATTCAATACATCATCTCTTACTACACGTCCTCTGATATTTACTTTATCCTTCAATTCACTTTCTTGTGTCTTGTTGACACCAGAAAACTCTACCCTACTAAACCTCGGCCTTTCTGTCAAATCTAGGAGAAGATAAATATCATCTCCTTCAATTTTGGTTACCAAAATTTTGACATCTCCAATGATACCCTGTCCCCAAAGTTTTTTCAA